>CAZVXU010000084.1:6000-10644 GCA_964631585.1 uncultured Spirochaetaceae bacterium
GGCGGCGAAGATCGCCGTGTACGGCTCGCTGCAGTGTCCCTACTACGTCAAGCACGCGGTCGAGGACGCCATGGGTCCGGGCTTTGAGGTACGGGTGGTGCAGACCACCACCGGCGGCGCCTTCGGCGGCAAAGAGGACTACCCCGAGATCATCGCGGCTCCGGCCGCGGTGGCCGCCTGGAAGATCGGCCGGCCGCTTCGCATCATCTTCGACCGAAGCGAGGACCTGGCCTGGACCTCCAAGCGCCATCCCTCCCGCACGAAGGTCCGCACGGCCCACGACGAGACAGGGCGGATCATCGGGCTCGACTACGACATCCTCACAGACGGCGGCGCCTACGAGAGCTATTCGGCCATCGTGTTGCAGCGGGCCATCTTCACCTCGAACGGCGCCTACAATTTTGCGAACGTTCGGGTGCGGGGCCGGGCGGTGGCAACCTCAACCGTCCCCTCGGGCGCCTTCCGCGGATTCGGGGCGCCGCAGGCGATTCACGCCCTCGAGATGCACATGGAGCGTGTGGCGCGGGAACTCGGCCTCTCTCCCCTCGAGGTTCGACGCCCCTATCTCCTGCGGCAGGGCGATCCGACCATCACCGGCGGGCACATCCGGGAATCGGTCATCATCGGCGAGCTGATCGACAAGGCGGTTGAGCTCTCTGATTTCGAGCGAAAGCGCGATCGCTACGAGCGGGAGCCGTGGAAGGGGATCGGCATAGCCGTCTTCAATCACGGCTCCGGATTCACCGGCGACGGCGAGCAGCGGATCATCAAGGCGAAGGTGAGGCTCCGCAAGGACGAAGACGACCGCGTGGAGATTCTCGTCGCCAACATGGATATGGGTCAGGGGCCGAAGACCACCCTGCGAAAGGTGGCGGGTATGGTTCTCGGGATACCCCCCGCGGAGATCGGCTACGACAATCCCGACACCGACCGGGTCCCCGACTCGGGCCCGACCGTTGCAAGCCGCACCGCGATGATCGTCGGCTACCTCGTGCAGCAGGCGGCGGAGAAACTGAAGGCACAGTGGCGAAGCGGCGAGGCGCAGGAGGCCGAGGCCGACTACACGATGCCGCCGGGGATGAAGTGGGATCAACAGACCCTTACCGGGGATGCCTACGCGGCCTACGGCTGGGGCGTCAACGTCGTGGAGGTCGAGGTGGATCCGGTGAGCTACGAGCCCGCGGTCACGGGGGCCTGGGGCGTGTACGACGTCGGCGTTCCCCTCGACGAGCGGGTCGTTGCCGGGCAGATACAGGGCGGGATGAGCCAGGCCCTGGGCTTCGGCTCCTTCGAGAAGCTCCAGGTCGATGAGGCCGGCGTGTTTCGCCAGCGTACAATGGCGGACTACATCGTTGCCACCAGCCTCGACTTCCCGCGTACCGAAGCGGCGACGCTGGACAATCCCTACGAGTACGGTGCCTTCGGCGCGAAGGGTATGGGCGAGATGGTCCACAACGCCGGACACACCGCCTACTGCGCGGCCGTCGCCCAGGCGGTGGGCCGCATCTGCCCCGATGTACCCCTCACGCCGGAACGGCTTCTGGAGATCATGCGATGAAGATAACCTTCACCCTGAACGGAGCTTCCCGCACCGTGGAGGCTGAGCCCCTCGCCCGGCTTCTCGACGTTCTGCGGGAGGATCTCGGAGGCACGGGAACCAAGGAGGGATGCGGCGAGGGAGAGTGCGGTGCCTGCACGGTCCTCATGGACGGGATGCTCGCCGCAAGCTGTCTCGTGCCGGCGGCGCAGGCCGACGGGGCCGACATCACCACCATCGAGGGCGTGCGGGAGACCGAAGCGGGGAAGCTCCTCGCCGAGTCCTTCGCCGACGCCCATGCTGTGCAGTGCGGATTCTGCACGCCGGGGATGGTGATGGCGGCGAGGCAGCTTCTCCACCACAATCCGGACCCCACCGAGCAGGAGATTCGCCACGCGATCTCGGGAAACATCTGTCGCTGCACGGGCTATGACATGATCGTAGACGGCGTCGAGCTCGCGGCGAAGCGGGCACGTGAGCGAGTGCGGGAGCGCGGAGGCGCGATATGGTAGACACGTCCCGCGCCACCGAAACCCTGCGTCCCCGGACTCTCGGGGAGGCCCTGGAGTTTCGGGCCCGCACCGGAGCCGTCCCCTTTGCCGGCGGTACCGACCTCATGGTGAAGTGCCGCGGATACACCGGCACCGGCGTGCGGGTGCCGGGCCCCGTGCTCTTCCTCGACGCAGTCGACGAGCTCCGGGTGATCGAGGCGACGGAAGATCGTCTCACGATCGGTGCCGGGGTCACGTACACGCAGATGCTTGAGAGGGTGGATGTGTTGCCCGAGCTGCTGCGTCGCGCGGCGGAGCTCATCGCCTCTCCGGCACTTCGAACCCGTGCCACCATGGCCGGCAATGTCGGCAACGCCTCCCCGGCGGGGGACACCATCCCGCCGCTGTACGTGCACGAGGCGGAGGTGGTGCTCAGAAGCCCTGACCGGGAGCGCCGTCTTCCCGTCGATGACTTCCTCACCGGCCCCGGGACGACGGCACTCGACGAGGCGGAGATCATCACCGGCTTCGTCATTCCGCGACTGCCGGCAGGGCGCCTGTATTACCGCAAGGTGGGCACGCGGCGGGCCAACGCGCTTTCCAAGCTCTCGGCGGCCGGATACGCGCGCCTCGAGAGTGGGCGCATCGCGGAGTTCCGCTTTGCAGTCGGTGCGGTGGCGCCGACGGTCGTACGGCTTCGGGAAGCCGAGAAGCTGCTCGTCGGGGAGAGCGTTTCGCAGGTCGACGTGCAGCGCACCCTCGAGGCCGCCGACTCGAGCATCACCCCCATCGACGACCAGCGCTCCACCGCCGCGTACCGGCGCCAGGTCGCCCTCAATTCCCTGCAGGAGTTCCTGAGCACGCTCGCCGCCCCTGCATCATCGGAGGAAACATGATCGACCTGACCAGGAACGAAGAACAGATCGACAGGAACGCGCGGCTCTGCGCCCGGCAGGGCATCCTGCTTCCGACCTACGCCGAGATGACCGACCCGGAGACGATACCGGAGGAGATCCGGCAGGAGCTCCGGCACATCGGTCGCGACGAGGTGCATTCGCGGAACCTCTTTCGGGTGACCTGGGAGAACGAGCCTTCGGAGCACGGTACCTACGGCGGGGTGAACTACCTCGAGATACCGCCGTCGGTGAGCGGCGTGAAGGCACGGATCATCGGGCTCGTGGGCAAGTGGTTTCCAACCGGCGCCCACAAGGTCGGCGCCGCCTACAGCTGCCTTGCGCCGACCCTCGTGACCGGCCGGTTCGACCCGGAGCGGAACATGGCGGTGTGGCCGTCGACGGGGAACTACTGCCGCGGCGGCGCCTACATCTCGCGCCTCCTTGCCTGCAAATCCGTGGCCATCCTGCCCGAGGAGATGTCCCGGGAGCGGTTTCGCTGGCTCGAGAACATGGCCGATGAGACCATCGCCACCCCGGGCTGTGAGAGCAACGTGAAGGAGATCTTCGACAAGTGTCACGAGCTCGAGGCCGAGCGCGGGGCGGGGGTATTCATCTTCAACCAGTTCGAACAGATGGGCAATCGCCTCTGGCACCACGAGGTCACCGGCCGGGCGATGGAGAAGGTCATCGCCGAGGTCGCCGGTCCCCGGGATCGGGTCGCCGGTACGGTGGTATCCTCCGGCTCCGCGGGCACCACGGCCTCCGGGGAGTACCTCAAAAAGCGCTATCCCGCCGCGAAGCTGGCTGTCGCCGAGGCGACGCAGTGTCCGACGCTTTTGGCAAACGGCTTCGGCGGGCATCGGATCGAGGGGATCGGCGACAAGCACGTTCCCTGGATTCACAATCTCCGCGATACCGACATGGTCGTCGCGGTAGACGACGAGCAGACGATGCGCCTGTTCCGCCTGTTCAACGAGCCGGTGGGCCGGGAGCACCTCTCAGAGCGCGGCGTGGAGCCGGAGGTCGTCTCGAGCCTCGACGTGCTCGGCATTAGCTCCATCTGCAATGTGCTCGGGGCGGCGAAGTTCGCCAGGTACTACGAGCTCGGCGAGGAGGATATCGTGATGACGGTATTCACCGATTCGGAGGCGCTGTACACGTCGCGGCTCGCGGAGCTTTCCGAGGATCGCGGGCCCTACACGCGGGACAACGCGGTTGCCGATTTCGAGCTCCTCGAGCGGACGGGCACGGACCAGCTGCTCGAGCTGCGCTACGAGGACCGAAAGCGCATTCACAACCTCAAGTACTACACGTGGGTGGAGCAGCAGGGGAAGACCTTCGAGGAGATCAACGCGCAGTGGTACGATCGGGACTACTGGGAGAACATCAATGCTTTACGTCCGGAGCTCGATCGGCTGATCGGTGAGTTCAACGAACGGGTCCGGGCCTACATGTAGGCCGAGTCGAGGACGGTGAGGAGGTATCGAGCGTGGCTGAAGAACGGATCCTTCTGAAGAACTGCTATCATCTCGTCACCGATGCGGACGATCCCGGCCGCGGGGGTGTCGATGTGCTCATCGAGGGAAACCGCATTGCCGCCATCGGGCAGGGGGCCGGGGCCGCGGCCGGGGGTGCGACCGCCGGCGCCGGGGTGGCCGCAGCGAGCAGGGTGATCGATGCCTCGCGCCACGTGGTGGTGCCGGGCTTCGTGAACACGCAC
>CAZVXU010000085.1:0-10453 GCA_964631585.1 uncultured Spirochaetaceae bacterium
AGATAGCGCCGCTCTTGACTATGCGCAATCTCAGGCGATCAAGGCGCTGCATATATTGGTTTTGCACGGGCATCTTGAACGTGAGATCGTTGTCGAATACCTGAGAACGCTCTTCGAGGAGCGATTGGAGCGCCAGCACTCTCACGTCTGAGACATCGCCGCTACGACGGCGGCACGGCTGGGGGCGGCGGAACTGATAGGCCACATTGAGACGGCTTACACCGAGGAGCTGGTGGATCCGTCCTTTACGCGGGAGGCAGCTCTCAAGGAGGAGAGTCGGTTGAGCCGGACCGAGGCGCTCAGGGAATCACGACGTGATCGACACCTGACGCTCGTGGAAGATGCCGTTGCTGCGATGGAATGGTGGGCGGCGTTCGAAGACTCCTCCACATCTGCAGAAAGACGTCGGAACGCGAGCAATTTCGCCGCGGCTCTTGCCGCCACGGCGGGAGGCACCCCTCAACGATCGGAGCGGAAGGTCGGTCGCAACGAGCCCTGCCCCTGCGGGAGCGGCCGCAAGTACAAGCGTTGCTGCGGGCAGTAGATGGTATAATAGGATAAGGACCGGCGCCGAGATGAAACCAACCGTCGAGTATAAGGCTATCACTGAAGTAGAACACTGCACGGTTCTGACCTCATGCCGTAACCCAAAAGGCGGCGCCTCCTACGATCCATCGGTACTCTTGGAGCCTAAGACGCATTTCCCGGACGGGAGGATCGACCCACTGGCGGAACAGATCCGCACATTCGATACCTTCGAGGGGCCTGAACGACCGCCGGGCGAGGACTGGTACGAGCTACGCTTTGCTCGCCCCCGCAGCTTAAACAGGCTCGTGATGGTTACAGGTTTTCCATACGTCGACGGGGGGTGGTGGACATCTTTTCGCATAGAGTACCGCTCGGGTGTATACGCGTCTTGGCGCACCGTGGGGGGAGTTCAGTGCTTTCCCTCATATGACTTTACGGATTCGAAAGAACACCGCCGGCCGTTCGAGTGTTATGTCCTTACCTTTGACCGAATCACCACATCGAGCATCCGAATAGTCGGCACAGCGGGTGGCACGGCGCATTTTACCTCACTCAGTTTCTTAGCGCTCTATGACGTGTCACCGGGCCATCATCCGCTCGAGCTGCACCGGGTCGTACCAATACCCCGGCTCTTCCAGCTCCTTTCGACGGAAACCATATGGCGCGTCTCAAAAGACTTCGTCCATGCAACGGGACTTGCGCTCCACGTACCCTTTCTCGAGTTCTACTCCGATATCATGCATCCGGCGGAACATTGGACGAGAGCTCCGAAACACGCGCGTCCGTCGGAGGCAGACCTGTGGGTGTACATTGGTCTGCACAAGGGCTGGCTAGCTCTTCAACACCGAGCACACCTCACGACTATTCGGGAAAACGTCAGATCAGAGGGACCCTACGTGGAATACTACTTCGAAGGGCGCTTTGCCAGGGCCTGCGCCCCAATTCTTGTGGATGGGGACCCGCTCGCTACCTTTTACACGGAGAATCCCGTGCCGGTGGCCGGAATGGTCGATGCTGATTGGATGGGGAGTTACTTCGGTCTCGAAACCGATCCCCGGTCCTTCGAGAAGCTCATGGCTAACTCGTTTCCCCTCCCGAAGCGCAGCCTTAGCGGCATCGCCGGCCTGCTCGGCTACGTGGCACGCGAGTTGGGCGACCTTGCTGCGAAGCGCCTCTACAGCGGCGGTGCCACCTCCGCACGCGCGCAACCGGTCCCCGACTCGGCACGGCGCATCGTGCGCAGGGCCATTGACCTCATTGAGCGAAATGTAACCTCCCGGCTTTCGGTCGCTGATCTCGCTTCAATGCTGGATCTCAACCCTTCATACTTGGCCCAGGTATTTGCGGCGGTTACCGGCCGTCACCCGAATCGGACCATCGCCAGGCGCAAGATCGAGTATGCGAAGCTCTGCTTCGAGCGCTACGAGTTCAGTGTCACCGACACCGCGAATCTACTCGGCTACAGCCCCAGTCACTTTTACAGACTGTTCAAAACCTACGCAGGTACGTCGCCACAAGAGTACGTTACGAGGCTCAAGACCGACCGGGTCGAAGGGCCGGGAGCCGGGCCATTCGGTCGGCAACGGCATGAAGACTCGTCTCATGAAACGATGCGAGAGTAGTATGAATCCTGTCATTGAACGGCTGCAGCCAGCGTGCCTCGAGCCCTTCCGGTCCGAAATACGCCCCGAGTATGGAACCGATAGTTGCGCCGTAGCTGTCGGTGTCGAGCCCTTGGCTCACCTGAATTGAGATACCTTGTCCCGTAGAGTCCGCGAACTTGGCACTATTTGCCATGGTGCCGGCTTCCTGTAGCACGTGGCAGAATCCGTGGTGCTCGTAGCGACCGTGGATCTGCTCGTAAGCGGAGATCCAGTCGGGAGCGTCGTCGACGATGTCGATACAGTCCTGCACGATCTGGAAGAATCTGCTCTTTTTCGGAACCACTGAGAGCCCCTCCTTGAACATATCGATGGGTGCAGACGCCCGAGGAGCCGCCGCGATGACTGCCGCGTTATACATTGCGCCGTAGATACCCGTCTTACGATGCGTCATACTCGCATCGCGGTAGGCCATTTCCGCAGCCAAACCCGGCTCGCCCAGAGCTGCATAGCCGTACGCATCCGCCCGGATCGCTGCGCCACACAGCTCCACACCGAAATGCCCGAAAGTAACCCATCTCTCGATAGCCTCTTCCGAGAGGTCCCACTCCGGTTCCGGCCAGCCGGTGTTATCGCCGGCGGCCTTTGCGAGAAATGCTCGCTCAGGGCCGAAAGTCCACCGCGGCGCCAAGTTGTACACCCACATTCGCGCCAAATCGGATCGCGTAAACCCGATGCCGGCTGCTTCCAACACCAACATGCCCATAATGGAGTAGTTGATATCATCGTCGGGCGCGACGTAACTGATTCGTTCTCGTACCGTCTCGCCCCAGCTCGGGTGGCGTTGCCCCAAATGATCGAGAACGTCTTCCGTGACATATTCTGATAGCGGCCACTGCTTGGCGGTCTCGAGGGCGGTTTTGAGCGACGCGAGGTCCGTTCCTACTTCAAGCGGCTTACCGAGGACGCATCCGGCGACCGAACCAAGAAACGCTGAACGCGCGCGGTTTGACAGGCTCTCCGCGCTTTCATCCGATTCCAGACCATCGTTCGGCCAATCCGCCTCGGCCTTAATGGCGTCGAGCTCAGAGGGCTCTATGTACGGCCAGTCGTCACGCATCGGTAGGGATCTCAACCGCTCTGCAATGTCGTACAGTTTGTCATAGCTATCCGGCAGACGTTCGAAATGGCTTTCGATGTTTGCGGTATCGTGGCCTTGCGACTTTTTTTCCTCGAAGTCCCGCTGCAGGTTACGTTTGATTGCATCTATGGAACTGAACACTCCGAGCCTCCTATTGTTCACGTCACGGCTTACACCGCGCGCTATCCCTTGACTGATCCGGCCGTCATCCCCTCGATAAACCGTCCCTGCAGGAACACGAAGAAAGCGAGCACCGGAAATATGATGATGCCGGCCGCCGCCATGAGCTGCCCCCAACTGCTCGTGAATTGACCTTGCATGCTGTAGAATCGAACGACGATGGTCTCCACGCCTCGCGACTTCAAGAACGTCAGCGCCACGAGGAACTCATTCCAGGAGTAGAGTCCCACCACGAGTGCTACGGTGAGGACACCGGGGAAGACCATCGGTAAGAGGATTCGTGTGAAAACTTGCAAATTATTCGCGCCATCTACCCGCGCGCACTCCTCCATATCAGTCGGTACGTTCATGAAGTACGAACGCAAGAGGAAGATGGAAAATGGGCCGAACAGGGCGGTATAGATGAAGGCCACGGCGATCCGGTTCGCGACGAATCCCAATTGGGCGAAGATGAAGTAAAGAGGAAAGATGAAGAGCTGTATGGGTATCGTCGTGGTGGCGAGAAGCCATAGCGTAACGATCTTCCACCCTTTAACCGCCTTGCGGGCGAGCACGTAGGCCGCCATCGAGGCAGTAGTGCAAATGAGAATTATGGTAGAGCCGGAAACGATAAGGCTACTGAGCATCGCCTGCCCGAGGTCTGCCTGGGCCCACACGGTGGTGTAATTGGAAAAAAGCCACTGCTGCGGCAGCGCCAGCGGACTGACCGACACTTCCGCGTTTGTCTTGAAACTGTTCAAAAGCATCAATCCGACCGGCAGCAACGCAACAACGGTAGCCAGAAGCAAAACAGAACTTTTGATAACTCTGGAAACAGGGTTCATTCTGATAGTCATACGTTCTCGCTTTTCGTCTGGAGCCATAGGTATACCGAGCCCGCCGCGAGTCCGAGTATTCCCATGACAAAAGAGATGGCCGACGCTCGCCCCACCCTGAATCTGAAGAAAGCTTCCTTGTAGGCGAAGGTTGCCAGGACTTCGCTCGAGAAGCCGGGCCCGCCCTTAGTCAGCACGAAGATGAAATCAAAGACGATGAAAGACCAGATTACCGTCATTACCAGCATGAACGCGATGGTCGGCAGGATGAGCGGTATCAGAACCCGCGTCATGAGCTGGAAGAAGTTCGCGCCTTCGACCTGAGCGGCGTCTATGTAGGTCTGATCTATCTGTCTGAGAGATGCGAGGAAGACGACCGTGAGAAATCCCCACCAGTGCCACATGTCCACGGCGGCTACGCCATACAGCGATGTCTTCGGCTGGGTGAGCGGGTTTGCTATCTCTATACCCATATCGCGCATGACGCCCAGCAGTCCGGTTACCGGGCTGTAGATCATCCCTTGCCAAATGCGGGCGATGACCACCGTAGCGATAATGAAGGGGATGAAATAAAACACCTGCAGCGTTGTCTGCCCGAATCGGGTGGTCATCAGCATGCTTGCCATGACGAGCCCGATGACAACAGGGATAGTGAGAAACATCAGTGTCCACACGATGTTGTTTGCGAATGCCTGAAGGAGAACGGGTTGCTCGAGAAGACTGAAGAAGTTTTCGAACCCGATCCATTCAGGCATCCCCAACCCGTCCCACTCGGTGAACGCGAGCAAGAACGTCAGCACTGCCGGGACCAAAATGATACCGACGTTGATTATCAGAGCCGGTGCAAGGAACGCCCACATACGATACCCCCGATGTGTAGCGTGAAAGTCCCCCGAGTGCGCGACGCGCCCCGGGGGTGCGGTTATCTGCTACGCACGCTCTACCGCTCAGGAAGCGGCGGCACCTTTCCGTCCGTCAGCTCCTCCTGAAAAAGCTCGTCGACCTCCGCCATATACTCCTCGGCGGTGATCTGGCCGAGCCACACTTGCTCGATGCCTTCGTAGATGTAGGTGTTGGTCTCCGGAGGCCAGAAGCTCCACGTGGTGTATCCGTAGTTGCCCTCGGCGACGGTGTCGGACAACGAGGTCACGTGACGAGCAAAGGTATCCGTCGTTGCCTCGGACAGGTCGGAAGCAGACACCGTCGTGACCGGGACGTTCCACTCACCAGGAATCTCTTTGTTTATGTCCACGATGAAATCACGTTGCGTCATGAAATCCAGAACCGCGGCGGCACCGTCGGGCACCTCCGAGTTCGCGCTGATCGCGAGCAGCGTCCCAATACCGAGCGTAAATGCGGGATAGGGTGCATCACTCGAGAGCCGGGGGACCGGAGCCCAATTCATATCGTCGCCGTCGCCGCCAAAGTAGGCGTTTTCCCACTGAAAGGCCCACGTGCCGTTCAGCGCCATGGCGGCGTCGCGGCTTGCCATTTGGGCGAACCCCTGCTCAAGGCTCAGCGAGTAGTAATCCGGACTGAACCAGCCCTTGTCCCACCAGCTCTGCAGCACTTCGATGGCCTCTACAAACACCGGGTCGGTCCAAGGGATGTCGCCTTTGAGTGCTTGGTAGACCTTCTCGGGACCTGCGTAGTGGTTGAGAACGACGGTCACGTACCACTCGTTGGCGCCGCGCCAGTCGCTGTTGCCGCCTGAAAACGGGACTATGCCCTGCTCCAGCATCTGAGGTGCGAGCTCAGCGATGTCGCTTGCGTTCTCGGGCGGATCCCACCCATTCTCTTCAAAAAGCGTCTCGTTGTAGAAGAGCACAATGGTTTCGTAAGTCTTGGGCAATGCGTAGAGATCGCCATCGACTGTGCCGAGGTCAAGCATGATTGGCACGAAACGCTCGCTCCAGCCATACTGGTCTACGTATTCGTTCAGCGAGAGGAGTTGGTCGTTCTCCACAAGATTCGTTACCGAAGCCGGTGCATTTGACAGAACGATGTCAGGCCCCTCTCCCGCTAGCAACCCCACTCTCAGCTGCTGCTCGAGTTCACCTCTGAACTCCATCGTAAGCTTGTAGCCGGGGTTCTCCTCGTTAAACTGTTGGACGAGCAGCTCTCTCAGCGCGTCCTGCGCCTCGGGGAGCTCGCTCTCCCACCAAAGCACGACTTCTTCGGGCCCGGCGTCTTCTTGCTCTCCACCGGCGTAGACGACTGACACCGCCAAGACGGCTACGAGCGCACTCAATAGAACGACTCGTATACTCATATGTGCCTCCTTTGGCTCCGTCCCTGCGGAGCCACTTCCAAACGGGTATAGTGAGTGGCTAACCGATCCCACATCACCAGTTAAGTAGCATCGTAGCTCTGATTGCACAAGTCGACATTGCGAATTCTTAGATAATGAGATTGTGGATGTGGTCACGGAAACCGACAATGTCGAGCGGCGTCTACCCCTACGGAATGAACTGCGCCCACATCTCAGGACGGAATTCGCCGCAGGTTTAAGGAATTTCTCCTCCCGGTCATCTCTACCCCCGTGTCGACGGCGCGCGTAAGCAACACGCGCCCCTCGAATGGTTCGTAGCGGACCTTCACCGGCGGCATCGGTCGGCGCGCGCTATGGTATAGAGCGTACCCTCATTCGAATAGAGAGGTTGTGACGAAGAACATTGCGATGATGGCCGCTGGTCGCGCATTGATGCTTACAATCGATTGCCGGCAATCGCAACAGATCCTTCGATAAACCGCCATCAGTCCGGATTCGGGTTTGAGCGAGGCAGGATCGTCATCCCCGAGGAACTGCGGCATCGCTACTTGTGGGCTCGAGGAGGGCATGAAGGTAGAGTCGATCGCGGTTCCCGCCGGCATCACACTCGTCCTCGGGCGATCCGAACGGCGTCTCGTGCTCACCGGAAACCGTACAGGGGCGAAGCGGTACCCCGCAGGGCCCGCAGCGGGCGCCCGGCGGCGCGGAGCAAGCGGGAGGCGCCCGCGTCTCGGCGGGAATCCCAACTTCGCGTGACAGCACCTATGCCGCCCGCTTTTCATTGTGAAGACAATAGAATACTATAGCATGCAGAGGAGCAATGGCAAAGACAATCACGATTCGTTTGGACGATGAGACCTACAACCTCATTCGCAATGCCGCGGAAGGAGAAATGCGAAGCATCTCGAACTTCATCGAGTATGCAACCCTCGCGTACCTCACTGAAGAGGCGTTCGTATCGGACGAGGAGATGGAACGGCTCCTCTCTGACGAGGAGCTACTGGCCACGTTGAGAGGCGCCAGAAGCGAGGTCGCCTCAAAACGGTATCGCATTGTCGAATAGGTACCGCATCGCCGAGACAGACTCGTTTCGCAAGCTGCTTCAGAAGAACAAATCTCTTGGAAGAAGGGTTTATCGGCGCATCGTAGAAGTCGTGTACCCGATGCTCCGCCGCGAACCGCACTTCGGGCCAAACATCAAGCGATTAAAGGGAGAGTACAACGACTTCTACCGATACCGCGTCGGCGACTATCGACTGTTCTACACCATCGAAGAGGAGAACGTAATCGTCGTCGTGGCTGACCTGCGCCCTCGCCAAGATGCATACCACAAATAGCGCAAGAACCGTGACGGCAGCCTTGACTGCTTGTGAGCCGCAAGGGTTTCTATGCGGTCTTTCAGCTCTTTTGGAACCCGGATGGTGAGGGTGTTTCTACGTGCCATATCGATTCCTACACATGATCGAGAACTCTGCTGTGTACCCCCCCCGAAAACCCCACCGTCACAAGCAGTTCGCGGGTCGACGAAGTTGGGGGAGGTCCAGTGGCGAACCACTACATCTACGATGCCGCCTATTTAGAGGGAATGCTCCAGTAGTGAGTCCGCGCCGGTAGCGCTTCGGCTGCTCGCGCAGTCCGTTATCCCACGGGCCGCGGGCAGCCGGGCGGCCGGCACGGCGCGAACTGACAAAGCGCACTGAGTCGCTACGGCACAGAAAACGAGACCACCTCGAGGCTTGCGGGCATCGGCTCGCCCAGGGAATCGAGAACGCGGCCACGAACCGAAACGACGGTGTTCTGGTGTTCCGCCCGCAGCTCGGCCACCGGCTCGCCTCGCAACCGGTACTCCGTGCCGTCGTCTGTGGTGAGTGAAACGAAGGTGTGCGGCTCCGTCCCCTTGACGGCGATGCGGCCGGTGAAGTCCTCCAGGTCCTCATTCGAGCTGGAGCTCCCGCCGGTGGAAAGCTGGGGTGCGCCTACAACGGTCACGATGAGCGCCAGCAACACCGCGATCTGCGTGCTGCGAAAAAACATCATTCTCTCACTGCTCCTTTTCTACAGCCATGAACTCCATCTTCTCCGGCATCGTGATCTCCCACGAGTGCGGCCCGGTGAGTCCCTCCCCGGCAAGGAAGTACATATTGGACATCGGATACGGCTCCGAGAACCAATAACTGGGAGCGGACGCGTTGTAGAGGTACGGCCCGTTCAGCGTGTACTCGCCGTTTGAGTAGCTGTAGTTGAACAAGTCAATGGATCCGAGTTCATACGTCTCGGCGTCAATAACCGACGAAAACCACGTTCCGCTGTTGAAATCTCTACCCGGAAGCGACGTTGTATCGTCGTCGGAGCGCAGCACAGCCTCGGCGAAACCCTGCAGCAGTGATGCCTCCGTCTCGTCGAACCCACGGGCGGAAATGGCCGACAGCACGGCCTGCATGTCTGTGTACTCGTTCTGCACAATATCCCGCATGAGGGGCGCGCCGCCGTAGTTCCGCATCAGATAGGCCCCGAAGGCGTAGCTCATGGAGTAGCTCGGGAGCGTAGAGCCGACTTCGCCCCAGTTTACGAGCGAGATATCGTTCCAGTAGTTGAATCGCGGCAGTCTTCCTGAGGTGATGTACGGAGCGCCTGCAGTCCCACCGAGCATGCCACGTGGCCCCGGCACCCCAACCTTTTCCGCCACCAGGTCCTCGCTTGCGAGGGATGCCATCTCGTTCAGCCACGTATCGGTGTAGCCGCCCGACAGCAACACGTTCTTCTGGTAGAAGTGGATCATGTGCTGGAACTCGTGAGCGAGTGTCAGAATGATCTCCTGCGGCCAGTAGTCCTCGATGTGCCACTCGGCGTCCGTCGTCCCGCCACCGTCGCCGCCCGGATTGGCGAACATCACCGAGTCGATAACAAACATCACCGTTTCGTTTGAGTACGCGAAGGCGTCCTGAGTGAAGTTGTTTTTGCTCCAGAAATACCCGACGGTGCCGCCGTTCGGCTCGTCATCGTCGTTTATGTCCTTGAAGAGAATCGCGATCGTGTTCGTCTCCGGAATCAAATCGCTGTACGATGTGGTGGCCCACTCTGTGCCGTAGATGTTCGTCACCCAGTCGTATATGTCGTTGTCATCGCCGCTCTTGAGAAACTCCGGCGCGATTTCGTCGAGCATGGCGAGCGTCACCTCGTGGGTCTTCTCCTCGGCGCCGTCCCAGGCGTTATCGGCGACCCAGAGCTGAACCTCGCGGGGACCGTTATCCGTCGAGGTCGACACCCTCTTTTGCAAAGTCGCACTCACCGTGTTGTCCGTCGAATCATACATGAACGAACGGCTGTCCCCGACGCTGTAGGAGAATGAGGGCTCCGGCGGCGCGGTGTCGAGGCGCCTGACCCGGTCCCGCCCCCGTGTCTCTGCGGCGCGCTCGAAGGGTCGGTTGTTCCATGCGCTGATCTCCGGTGTACCACGCTGGGCGTGCGGCCGCTCAGAGAGCAGCATCTGCGAGCGGCTGTCCGCGCCGAGGGCGCTGGACTGTGGACCGACGGTATCGCTCGAGATGACCGGATTGGCACCGCCTCCCTCATACGTGGGATTGGTGAACACGAAGTACACATCGGTTGGCGACGCGAAATCTTCGCTGTAGGTGTACGTCTTCATCGAGAGTGAATCACCATCACCTCCGCCACCGCCTCCCCCGCCGCCTGTGGGATTGGAACACCCTGATACGTAGAGCAACAATACCACGAGAATCATCGTCCAAAAGAGTGACCGCCGCACTTCCCGAGCAACCATATAACCTCCCTGTACTGTTTCGTGTGCCTATTTACCGAACGGCGATCCAGTCGATTGCCCCGGCTCCACCGAGGTTCGAACCGAGTTCGAAACTGGACATGGTCCGCGGCCGGTCCATGGGGTAGCGCGTGAACT
>CAZVXU010000086.1:0-10390 GCA_964631585.1 uncultured Spirochaetaceae bacterium
CCTCCTGTTCGGCTACCTTGGGCACGAGCTCGACGTACGATGGATCAGGGTATCGAGCTACCTCCTCGAGGTTTCGGTTTACAAGCGATCGAAGCCAGGGGGGGACCTCGTCTTGTGTACGGCCTGACTCGCGGCTGAGCTCCCGCACGTTCCCGCCGTTACATCTCCTTCACGAGCGGCCCACGAAAGAACTGGTCAGTGTCGCTTGACCGCTTCGAAAGCGTCGTGATACTCTTCGGCTATTCACACGAACCTTTCCTGGTTCTTCCGTCACTATTGATGACGGGAAGCTAAGAGGGAATCCCGCGAGAGTCGGGAGCGGACCCGCCGCTGTAACCGGGGACGAACGCCGATAAGCCACTGCAGACGGGCCGAACGTCTGTGGGAAGGGTCGGTTAGTAGGTTGATCCGGAAGCCAGAAGACCTGCCGGAAAGGAAAGCACGCCGTACGAGGTTGAACGGCGAGTGACAGTAGAATTCTCCTCACTCGGAACTCGCACCAGGTCTCTCTGTTCGTGCGGCGCGAGGGGGCCGTTCTTCGTCCGCTTTCCTTCCTATGCGTCTTTCGGTCAACACTGGATCCGTCTCCTGTTCACGCGAAATGGAGAATGGAGTATGGATCCTAAACGAATCATCGTCTCAGCGGCTCTCAGTATCATTTTTGTGGTCCTGGGCGTCTCTACCGTTTCCGCCGCCGGGCAATCCGAGCCGGCGCCTGCGGCGGCCACTGAAACTTCGACCGAGTCGTCGCAACCGGCGGAACAGGCTCAGACCGCCGCCGTCGGCAGCTCCGGGTGGCAAAACCCGATGATCAAGGCGGAGTTCGATGACCGAATCCTCGTCTACGACGCCTTCGGGGATGAGGTCACGATTTCGAAGAACCCAGAGCGGGCAATTGTCAACTACACCTCGATGCTCGGAATCTGGTACCTGGCAGGCGGAACCGCCATCGGTCGACCCGACACTCGAAGCGGCACCGGTGTGCCTCCCGAGGCAATGGATATCCAGACCACCGGTCACGTAGCCAGTCCGAATACCGAGGTGGTCATCTCGCTTCAACCGGACCTGGTCATCCTGAGCTCCTCTATGGACAACCACAAGAACCTTCGAGAGGTTTTGCAGGCTAACGACATCGAGTCGCTCATGCTGTCGTACGAGCACTACGAGGATTTTGAAAACCTTATGGACCTCTTTGCTCGGATTAACAACGATCCGGATGTGCTGAATCGCGTGGTACCCCAGATTCGTGAGCAGGTCGCCTCGGTTCGCGAGCGGTTCGAAGGCCGTGAACCAGTGAAGTTCCTCTCCCTCTTCGCTTCCGCACGGGACGTATCCGCTGAAACCGACGCGGCGCATACCGCACGCATGGCAGGACTCCTCGGCGGCGAGAACATCGTCGAACAGAGCCTGTTCGGTGAGGGGCAGAGCCGAGTGACTTTGAGCATGGAGCGGATCCTCGAGCGCGACCCGGATATAATCCTGGTTACTACGATGGGGAGTCTTGACTCGATTCAAGAGAAGATGAGAGAGGACCTCGAGTCGAACGAGGCGTGGGCGGGCTTGCGAGCGGTTCGCGAAGGAAACGTTGTTTATCTGCCCAACGAGTATTTCCTGTATAAGCCGAACGATTCCTGGCCCGATGCCTTCGAGTATCTCGGCGAGGTATTGTACTCAGAATGAGCGCCGTGCCCACCTACGCGGAAGAGCCGGGCGGCGCTCGTGCTGCAGCGGCCCTTCGCGATCGTACGGTGTATCGGCTCACGGTGTTGCTCGTGCTCGCCGGGGTTTGCGTCCTTGCCTTTCTGGTAAACGTGAGCCTCGGCGCCTTGCGTATTCCCATTCCTGAGGTCGTGCGGGCGCTCTTCGTTGATAGCGACGATGTGAACCGCCAGATCATCTGGAACATTCGTCTACCTCGTACGATCGTCGGCGGTCTGGTCGGAATGTCCCTCGCCCTCTCAGGGGCGATCCTCCAAGGTGTCATGCGCAATCCTCTCGCCGCCCCAACGATCATCGGCGTTTCCGCCGGAGCTGGTGTAGCGGCGATGATACTGCTGGTAGCACTTCCGCAGTTCTATCTGCTGCTAACCCCGGGCGCCTTCATCGGCGCCTTCGCTTCGACCGTGCTGATTTACCTGCTGGCTTGGAAGAATGGCATTAAGCCGATGCGGCTCATCCTCGCCGGCGTTGCGGTCAGCGCCTTTCTCGGCGCAATCACCAATAGTCTTATGATTTTCTTCCCGGAGCGAGTGCAGGGAGTTATCGGATTCATGGTCGGGGGGCTAATCGCTCGTACGTGGAAACACTTCGACATAATCTGGCCGTACACCCTGACCGGCGTCGTCGCGGTGATGCTGCTCTCGAAGCAGCTGAACATTCTGATGCTTGGGGACGAAGTGGCAACCGGTCTCGGCCTTCGGGTTGAGAGAACGCGGATGATCCTAATCGGCATTTCCTCATTGCTCGCCGCCAGCGCCGTCTCCATCGTTGGGCTTCTTGGCTTTGTCGGCCTCATCGTACCCCACATCGCCCGGATGATCGTTGGAAGCGACTACCGCTTTCTGACTCCCGCCTCCGCCCTTCTCGGCGCCGGCCTCGTAATGGCGTGTGACGTTGTTGCGCGGATCGCCTTCGACCCCGTGGAAATCCCGGTCGGCATTATCATGGCCGCCCTTGGCGCCCCGTTCTTCCTCTACCTGCTTCGCGTAGGGCTGCGTAATGAAGCTTGAGCTGCGTGATCTTACGCTCGCCTACGGCGACCAGCCGGTCGTCGAAGAGCTCAGCTTCAGCGTAAGAGAATCGGAGATTCTTACGATCATCGGCGCGAACGGCTCCGGTAAGTCGACGCTCATGAAAGCGATAGCTCGGAGTCTAAAGCCGCGTGCAGGGACGGTGTTTCTCGACGGAGAGAGCATCGCTAAACAGGACTCGAAGGCGATCGCACGCAAAATGGCTATCTTGCCGCAGGTTCATACCGCGCCTCCCGACTTCACGGTTCGCGATTTGGTGAGTTACGGCCGCTTTCCCCACCTCGGACTTGCCGGACGATTGGGGCTACAAGACTTCGCTGCCGTCACTCAGGCGATCGAGATGACGAAGATGGAGGATCTTGCCCATCGAAACGTCAATACACTCTCGGGTGGTGAGCGACAGCGAGCGTGGATTGCGATGGCACTAGCGCAGGAGCCGGAGGTTCTCCTCCTTGACGAGCCGACGACCTTTCTCGACATCAGCCATCAGTTCGATCTCTTAGAGCTCGTCTCTTCGTTGAACGAGACGTCGGGCCTCACGATCCTGATGGTCCTGCACGACCTGAACCAAGCGGCCCGTTACAGCCATCGGCTGGTCGTGCTCAAAGACCGACGCGTATTTCGCATCGGCTCTCCGGTCGAGATCATTCGCCACGAGGTTCTGTCGCAGGTGTTCAACATCTCCGTCCGCATCCTGCAGGATCCGGAGTACGGCTGTCCCTACTTTATTCCTATTCGATCGGAGACCGGATGCATGGACGTTACGGGAGAAGCGCTGTGATAGCACCCGATGCTCTCTATCCGTTTTCCGCGATCGTCGGTCAGGACGCGCTGAAGCTCGCGCTGATCGTAAACGTCGTCGATCCGAGAATCGGCGGCGTCCTTCTCACCGGAGAGAAGGGCACCGCGAAATCTACCGCCGTTCGTGCGTTGGCGGCGCTGCTCCCCTCGACCGGGGTGGTCGAGCTTCCGTTGAGCGCGACAGAGGATCGCGTCGTTGGCACTCTTGACATCGAACGCGCCCTCTCGACCGGGGAGAAGCGGTTTGAGCCCGGCATCCTCCACCGAGCTCATGGAAACATCCTGTACGTGGATGAGGTGAATCTACTCGAGGATCACCTGGTCGACCTCCTGCTCGACGTCGCCGCTATGGGCGTAAACTACATCGAGCGCGAGGGGGTTACCCACTCCCACCCGTGCCGGTTCGTCCTTGTAGGAACTATGAATCCCGAAGAGGGTGACCTTCGGCCCCAGCTTTCCGACCGGTTCGCCCTCTCCGTCCCGATTCGAGGTGAATCCGACCCGAAGGAACGAGCGGAGGTAGTTCGCAGGCGGCTGGACTTCGAGGAGGATCCTATCGGATTCGTCGGACAGTGGGCTGCTGAAGAGAGCAGTCTTCGCGCGCGGATCGAGGCTGCTCGCACGATTCTATCAGACGTTGAGGTTCCAGACGATATCATTGAAACCACTACCGGCATTGCGGTGGAGCTCGAGGTAGATGGACATCGGGCGGATATCAACATGGTGAAAACCGCTCGCGCCCTCGCGGCATTCCGGGCCCGAAGCTCCATTGCTTCTACCGATCTCGGCGACGCCGCTCGCCTCGTGCTGCCCCATCGACTCCGTTCCGATCCCTTCGACGACGATGCAGGGCGGCTCGACGCTGTTCTCGAACGGTTTCGGAGTGACGTGTGAGCTATCCGTTTTCCGCTGTAGTCGGTCAAGAGACGGCAAAGCGATCGCTACTCCTGTGCCTCGTCGATCCGGGCATCGGCGGGGTGCTTCTCCTCGGCGAGAAAGGAACAGGGAAGTCAACCCTTGCTCGATCGGCCGCACGCCTTGCCGACCCTGCGCCTTTCGTAAACCTCCCGGTCTCCGCTTCCGAAGAGATGCTCACCGGATGTCTCGATGTGGCAGCCTCCCTGAGCTCGGGACAAAAGGCGTTTCAGCCCGGCATTCTACAGCGGGCACACGGCGGGATCCTCTACATCGATGAGGTGAACCTACTTCCCGACGCATTGAGCACTACTCTCGTGGACGCCGCGGCTGCCGGCCTGCTTCGTGTTGAGCGCGAGGGGATATCGCGAGTGATAGAGACTCGATTCGTCCTCGTTGCCTCCATGAATCCCGAAGAAGGGGGCGTCCGCCCTCAGTTGACCGACCGGTTCGGCATGGCCGTAGCGGTCTCAGGCCCGAAGGATCGCGCGCAGCGAGCTGCGATCGTAAGGCGGCGACTGGCGTACGAGTCCGATCCGGAAGCGTTCCGCGGAGTATTCGAGGAGGAAGAAACGCGCACGCGCTCGGCTGTCCGGTCCGCCCGCATGACGCTGGCGACGATTCGGCCAACACCGGAGAATCGATTTCTCGCCGCGACAGCCGCCGCAGAAGCGGGCGCCGCCGGTCACCGCGGCGAGATCATTATCGTACGTGTTGCCCGCGCTCTCGCAGCACTCGACGGCCGGAACACTATCGAACCGGTCCATATTCAAGAGGCTGCGTCCCTCGCCCTGGCCCACCGAGTCCGCCGAGCGAAACCTGATGCCACGCCTGCCGGCTGCCCGGATCCAGACTACCCGAATCGAGATCAAGTGAATTCTGGTGATCGTCACCAAGGCGACGACGAATCCGAAAGAGCGGCGGCAGATCAGGAACGCGGCGGCCGCGAACACCGCGACACCGCGCCGGAACGTGGGCCGATACCTCACCTAAACGGCGAAGGATCCGCACGTAAGCCCGTGAAGGCTGATTCAGAGGACTCCCCCGCGGAGTCTCTCGCGTTGCCACAGTCCGTAACAGCTGACGGCCAAACCTTCGGAATTGCCGAAGGAGTTGATCTTCCCGACCTCTTTGGCACGTCGGACCGACGAATAGCTAAGAAGCGCGACAGTGCCGGTTCGGGACGGCGGCTGCGGTTCGTTTCGGACAGCTCTTCGGGACGCTATGTTCGCCACCGCTACGCCGATCCACGTCCCCACGACATTGCTGTCGACGCAACACTCCGTGCTGCCGTGCTACGGGCCGTGTCGGCGGCGCCACACGTTGGCCAACGGGACGGGACTCGGCTCGTCCGGCCGGAGGACCTTCGAGAGAAGGTTCGGGTACGCCGTGCCGGCGGCCATATCGTGTTCGTTGTGGATGCTTCCGGCAGTATGGCCGGCGCGAGGCGAATGTCCCTCGCCAAAGGCGCGGTGTTCTCGCTGCTCGGGGAATCGTACAGAATGCGCGATACCGTCGCCATGGTCACCTTTCGGGGAAACGAGGCCGAGGTCGTGCTTCCGCCAACCCGGAGCGTAACCCTGGCACACCGCCGACTGCGAGATGTCCCGACAGGCGGCAGAACCCCGCTTGCGGAAGCGATTAGGGTCGGCTGTCGGACGGCCGAACGGATCAAGACGAAAGACCGCGGCGCCGAACCGGTCGTGATATTCGTCACCGACGGCCGGGATCGACCCAGTGCCGAGCCGGTGACCACTGCGGCTGAGAACTGCGGGTTAAGGCCCCGCCTCGCTCGAGCGGCTCGGGCAGCACGTTCGACAGGACTGCGGTTCGTCTGGATCGACACGGAGAATCCGTGGGTGCGTGTGGGAACTGGAAAACGAATCGCCGAGGCATTGGGCGCCGAATATGTTCGAGTGTAGAAGCGAGCGGTCATGAGGCGTATGCCGATTGGACTCTTTCTTCGAAAGATGTGGACTCTCAGCTTTGTAACGGACAAAGACCGGCGTCGTGCGATGATGCGCGAACTCGCATCGCGCAAGCGATTACGGGTCTCGCGCGAGGAAATCGAATGGTATCCGACGGTTGATGCCGAACGCTGCACTGGTTGTAGAGTGTGCGTCGAGTTCTGCCCTCGAAACGTCTACCGGCTTTCGGATGCCGGCGCCGAGGTCGAGAACCCGTATCGGTGTGTATTGCTGTGCTCGAAGTGTGCTTCGAAGTGCCCGGCCGGCGCCATTAGCTTCCCCAACCCTCGCGATTTTCGGTCTCTCATCTACTACGAGTAGGAGCCAAGAATGAAACTTACGTGTATCGCCGTCGGTGCATCCGCACTGGCAGCTCTCTCGGAAATCATGGACGGTAGGGTCAACATCGGCGTCGATCTCGACTGGCTACGGATTCGTATGCACTACGTCGGCTCGGACACATTCGACCGAGCTTCGTGGGCTGCGGTATTCGCCGACGTACCTGAGAGCGACATGGTAGTGCTCGACCTCATGGGCGCCGAGAAGGAGTTCGTCGAGGCACTCCAACAGGTCCTGCAGGGTTTCGAAGGGTCGGTCGTGGTAGTAAACGCCAGCTCTCGAAAGATTCGAAGCGTCGCTCGGCTCGGCTCATTTTCCGGTTCTATGATGGGTGGCGGAACACCTCGTCGTGGATCCGGCAACATGATGCGCATGCTCGAGCGGATCGAGAAACTCGGCAAGGCCGTTCCCGTCGGGCCGCTTCGGGACCTGCGAAACTACCTTTGGATCGGCAAGTATTGGCACTTTGCGAATCGCGGTAATCTCACGTCACTTCTCACCCTCATTGGCAGGGAATACGGTGGCCGGCGCGGTCTTCCGAGGCCGGAGGCCCCAAAGACAATAGATCGGGCTATCCTCATGATCCCCGACTCCGATCGTCTCTACGATTCCTTCGACGCGTACCGCGAGGCCGAGGGGTGGGTAGACGGCCGCCCCGGGGTGGCGGTGCTTTTCTCGCCCGGAACCTATCCGGCGAATCTCCATCCCGCCACGGCAAAACTGGTTTCGGCAATGAACGAACGGTTCAACGTTCTGCCATTTGCAATGCCGAGGCTTACCGGCGCGAGTCGTGAGTTCTTTGAGTCCATAGTCCGCGACGCTTCTGGAACGTTGCGCGTGGATGCAGTAGTGAACCTGATGGGGTTCCGGCTCGGACAGGGGCCGATGGGAGGCGCGGCGGAGGAAGCCACCGGCGCGCTTACGTCACTCAACCTTCCGCTTCTTCACCCGTTCTTTATTGCTAAGCGATCCATCGATACATGGCGAGAAGACGTTCGCGGCATCAAACCCGGCGAGTTCGTGCTCCATCTCTTCCTCCCCGAGCTTGACGGCGCCTTTGAGACAATACCGATCGGTGCACTGGAGGCAGACGCTGGAGACGGTCTCGGAAGAGTAACGCTGATCGAAGACCGCGTAGATCGTTTGATCGGGAAGATCGAGGGAATCGCCCGGCTCCGGCGGACGCCCAATCGCGAGAAGCGTGTTGCCCTCATTATGTACGATTACCCGCCCGGAGAGGCAAGCCTCGGCGCGGCGGCGTTCTTAAACACGTTTGAGTCGGTGGCTGCTCTCTCCCGAGCTCTGGCTGGGGCCGGCTACGATACCGAGCCCTGGGCCGCGGATGAGCTTCGCGAGACACTCATTACTGGCGGGGTAGTCAACGGCGCCGGCTTCACCGGCGCGTCGGGCGGCGTTGAAGTTGATGGCGGCGTAGCCACATCCCTTCCCGACGCCGCTGCCACGCAGGTGAGAGGCGTCTGGGGCCGTCCCCCCGGCCGGGTCATGGTACGGCATGGGAAGATTGTGCTACCGGTGGTCGAGCGCGGCAATTGCTTGGTAGGACTTCAGCCTTCTCGAACCGGCGACGTGCTCGATGCCGCTTCTTACCACGACACCGGGTCGCCTCCGCATCATCAGTACGTGGCCTTCTATCGCTGGCTTGAACAAGAATGGCACGCCGATGCGGTGATACACATCGGCACTCACGGGACCCTCGAGTTTTTACCCGGTAAGGAGGTCGCCACCTCGGAGAGCTGTCTTCCCGATGCCCTCCCAGGGTCGGTACCCCATTTCTACTTCTACTACTGCGGCAATCCCGCGGAATCCATGATCGCGAAGCGACGGAGCCACGCCGTGATGCTCAGCCACATGGAGCCGCCCTACACCCTGGCAGAAAGCCATGGCCGACTGGTGAGTCTCAAGTCGCTCCTCTCCGAGTACCACGAAGCTTCGCGCACCGATCCGGATCGAGTGCCCGAAGTAGAAGCGGATATTCAGGCTGCCGCGGAAGAAGCGGGCTTGCGTGCACGGAGCGTTTCAGAGCTGGAGGATCAGTTGCTCGAGCTGTCGACAGCACTCATCCCGAGCCGTATGCATACGATAGGCCGGCCCTTTAGCTCGGAAGAGGCCGAAGCCCTGGCAGCGCAAGTGCGCGCGATTAGCGGCGATCAGATTCTCGGTCAGGACGACGCCCTCGCTGCCGATGGCGGCTCCGGACAGCCCATCGATACCGAGCTCGTGACCGTCAACCGGGAGATCGAGTCTTTTCTGCATGCGCTGAACGGTGGGTACATCGAAGCCGGTCCGGCAGGGGATCTGACGCGTACACCCGAGGTTGCGCCGACGGGACGAAACATGTACCAGTTCGACCCGCGCAAGACGCCTACCCCGTCAGCGATTCGCCGGGGAACGGAGATCGCGGAAAACACCCTCAGGCAGTATGTAGCCGAACACGGCGCGTACCCCTCGAGCGTCGCCGTGGTGCTCTGGGGACTAGAAACGACAAAGACTCACGGCGAGACCGTAGCGCAGATTATGCGATATCTCGGAGTCCAGTTCGGTCAGGACCGTGGTCTGTGGGAAACAGATCTCGAGCTCATTCCGACCGACGAGCTCGGGCGACCGCGTGTTGACGTCACGATCCAGATGTCCGGCTTCTTTCGCGACCTTTTTCCTAATCTGATTTCCGTACTCCATGACGCTGTCGATCTTGCCGCCTCGGCGGACGAGGGGCAGAACGTAATAGCCGAGCACGCGGCGACTATCAGGACGTCGCTTCTGGCATCGGGTGTCGAGGAGTCCGTTGCCCGCGACCTTTCAACGGCGCGGCTCTTTGGACCGCAGACCGCAGAGTACGGAACCGGCCTCACCGGCGTCGTGAGCAGCTCGACTTGGACGAACGAGACCGATCTCGTTAGCCACTACCAAGATCGCCTGAAGTACGTGTATTCTCGGAATCACTACGGGGTTGCTCAGCCGGAGCTCCTGTCGGCCAACCTGTCGCAGGTGCAGATGGTCAGTCAGGTCCGCAGTTCCAGGGACTATGAAATGACTGATCTCGACCACTTCTACGAGTTCTACGGCGGACTTGCGCGAACGGTAAAAGAGCTCTCTGGGAGCCAGGCGGACCTGCTGGTTTCCGATACCTATGAGGGGCGGGTGCGCACCGAGAGGCTCCACCGCGCGGTTGAGCGTGGCGTGTGGTCCAGGCTCCTCAACCCCCGATGGATTGACGGCGTCCTCGATGCCGCTCACCACGGCGGTCAGGAGATTGCGGACCGGTTTGAGAATATGCTTGGCCTTGCAGCTACGACCGGCGAAGTCGACACCAAACTGTTTGATGAGGCATCGGACATACTGGTGTTCAACGAGACGACACGACGGAGGATCCGCGAGAACAACCCGTACGCGCTGCTCGAAGTGGTAGAACGGCTGCTTGAGACCAGTGCCCGGGGATACTGGCAGGCGAGCGAGGACCGGCTTTCCGAGTTGCATCGAATCCACGCCGAGCTCGAGGGTGATCTCGAAGCCGGTAGCGAGACGCCACAAAGAGAAGGAACGCCAACATGAATGACCGAAAACCCGGAGATCGCGCGTCCGACGCAGGTCGCACGGACT
>CAZVXU010000087.1:0-5258 GCA_964631585.1 uncultured Spirochaetaceae bacterium
GCAAAAGAGCAATAATGCGGATGTGGCGCGGCGGCAAAACAGAGCACCAACACCTTGTGTGGGCAGTTGCGGTGTCGCTCGCGCTGCACGCCGGCATTGTTACCGCCGTTTCGTTTTATATACCGGCCGCCGCGCCATCTATAGGCCATGACCGGCAGTTGATAACAACACTGGAGTTCGGCGAGGCGACGGCGGAGCCTCGACAGAAAGCCCCGGCAGAAGCCGACGCGGGCGCTGATTCAAAGCCTGAGCCTGCGCCCGAAATTGTCAAAACCGAGGAGACTACCGACCCCTCCGACCTACCGGACTCCAATGCTCTCACCGAGCGTATTGAGATGCCCGACCCCGGCCAAAGCACCGAAGACGTGGACGGTGAGAGTGGCCGTGCAGGCGACACCGCAGATGGTGGGAGCAGCCGAAATGCTGAGTCCGCCGCGGCGGGCGTACCCGGCTCAGTCGCCGACACCGGCAGGCCGCCGCGCATTGAGTTGCCGCAGCCCCGGGCCGAGATATCGCCCGAATATCCGATGCAGGCTCGGCGGCGTGGCATAGAGGGGGTGGTAGTGATCCGGGTTACCGTATCGCCCAGTGGTAGACCTGTGGAAACATCCATCGTCTCACCTTCCGCGCATGCGCAACTAAACGAAGCGGCGATCTCGGCAGTGCGGGCAGCGCGGTTCCGACCCGGCACCATTGACGACAGTCCGTCTGAAATGAGTCTCAGCATTCGCATTGTCTTTGAAATATCCTAAAGGACAATGCAGAGCGATCCACGGCGGTCGCCGCCCCGAGCCATGGGGCTACCGGAACACCTCGAGCAAAAACAGATTCTGCACGATGAAGAGCAGCACAAAACTGGCCACGGCCGCTGCAAGCGGCGTGCTCACCCATCCCATGGCGATCCGCGCAAGGAGTCTGAGGTTGATGTTCCGCCCGCCCTTGGCAATGCCGATGCCGAGCACGCCGCCGACGACCGCCTGGGAGCTCGAGATGGGCACGAGCGGGAACCACGGGAGGTTTCGCATCTCGAACCACATCTTCAGGTCCTCGGAGGCGAACAAAAACAGCACCACCGAGTGGGCGAGCACGACGATGAGGGCGGAAACCGGCGAGAGCTTGTAGAGGTCGTTACCCACCGTGCGCATGACGTGGTGGGAATAGGTGTAGATGCCCACGGCTATAGCGATGCCACCGAGGAGGAAAAGCTGCTGCGGACTCGTCAGACCGATGCCGAGCAGCTCCGTCGGGGAGAACGGGGAGACGGGTACGAATACGCCCATCACGTTCGCGATGTTGTTCGCGCCGAGGCTGTACGCGCCGAAGGCGCCGGCGAGCACGAGTGCAGTCCGGGTGTACGCGTCCTGCAGAATGATGCCGAGGCGCACGTGCCGGAGAAAGGACCGGGCAAGAAAATACAGGACCGCAGCAACGAGCATTGCAAGAAGGGGCCCCGCTACCCACGACGAGACGATCGTGGTAAGCGCCCCGAAGTCCGTCTCCATCCCTGCAAAGAGGTTCCATCCGATGATGGAGCCGACGATGGCCTGAGTGGTCGAAACAGGCAGGCGCAGGCGGGTCATCCAGAGCACGGTCAGCGCCGCGGCGAGGGCCACGGTGAAGGCGCCCGGCAGCGCGTTCACCGAGCCGAGCCGTCCGAGGGTCTCCGACGCACCAGTCCCCGCCGCCACGGCTCCGACCACGACAAACGCGCTCGCCACGAGCGCCGCCACCCGAAAGCGCACCATCTTCGTCCCGACGGCGGTCCCGAAAATGTTCGCGGCGTCATTCGCCCCGAGGGACCATCCGAGAAACAGACCGCTGGACAGAAAAAAGATCGTGGTCAGCATACGGATCTCGCTCCCGCCATGCTCAGAGCTGCCGCTTTATCGCATAGACCGAGAGGCGCTCAGCCACATCCTCGGCCTCGTCGGAGAGGCTCGCGATGAGTCCAACGAAATCCCGCAGCTGCAACTTCTCCGAGAGTCGCTCGATCTCCGTAGAATCGAAGATAGCCTTCTTCGCCTGCTCCTCGAGCTGGTCGGCCTCGTGCTCGTAGAAGTGCACCTTATGGACGTAGTCTTCCACGTTCCCTTTGTTTGTAAAGAAGGCGCGATCCGCACGCACCACATTATCGAGGGCGTCGGCGGAAGCCTTTGCCAGCTTGGAGAAAATAGGCCGCAGGAACTCCCGTATATTCGGTTTCTCTACGGCGAAGTTGCCGAGCACTTTCTTGGTCACATCGATGACGTTGTCGGTCGTCTCGAGGAGGCCGAGGACGTCACCGCGGGACTCCGGTATGAGCATCTTTCGGTAGAGCCGGTATCGTATCTCCCGGCGCAAGTCGTCGGCAGTTTCCTCGTTGCGACGAATATCCGCGAGCTTGTTGGCGAATTGCGTCATATCACCGTTGAGGTAATCGTCGATCCCCTCCACAAAGAGAATGCCCGAGTTCGTCACGTTGTCGAGATAGTGCTGAATCTTCACCTCGAGGGTGATCGCGTTTTTGAACAGTATCGCCATGCTGTACCCCGCCGGATTTTCTTAACACAATTCTAACATAACGTGACGTCGTTTCCAACCGTAGCGGTGCGCATGTGGTGCCGGTTTCGACGGCAAAGCCTGGGCGACGTCACCGCCGTCACCGCGCCTCCTCAGTACTCGTACTCCTCTTCTTCCTCGGTCATGGACCGCGGCACGAGTTTCACCCCGTCGTTCGACAGCGAGCCGCGCGGGCCCACGGGCTCGATCCGCTTGATTCCCTGCGCGTCCACCACGAGGCGGAAGCGGCCGGCGATACGTCCGTCCGGGCTGTCGTGCGCAACGATCAGGTTCAGATGATAGATTCGCTTCACCCTCTCGAGGCTCACGCGCTTTTTGTTCTCTATGGTCGGCACGAGGCCGTATTGGGCGCTGAGGTGCCTGAGAAACGGCGAAAGATCGACCATGTTGATGTCGGCGACACCGTTGATCCTGCTGTGCACGGCGTTGAGGTTTCGCGCGTTGAGGTTGAGCCGCTTCGCATACAGGAGGATCTTCTCCTCTTCCTCCGCGAAGAGCGTGCGCTCGAAGTAGCCACGGTCACGGAGCTCGCGGAGCGCCGGGTCGAGCTTTGCCTTCTTCACGTAGTAGGCACGCTCGCTCACCGTGGCGAGGCGTTTCTTCCGGCGACGGTCCTGAATGCGGGACTTGCGATCGTTCAGGTGGGGCCCGAGGCGGCGCTTCAAGACCTCGCGGAAGAAATCCTTTACCCGGTCCTTGAGCATGTAACCGATGACAAGCAGGGCAAAGAGGGAGACGCTGAAATTACCGAAACGGGTCTGACCGTAGAAGGCGATGGTCGTTGCAAGCACCATGGCGATGCCGGCGGCGACGGCGTAGAGCACGTGCTCGCCTCGTTTCGCCGTATCCCGTCGGTCGACATCGAAGAAGAGCACCTCCGAGGCGTACTTCTTTAGCATCTTCTCGCGGTAGACGTACTCCTCGAACTGCTGCTGCCGCTCAATCTTTGACGGCTGGCTCGGATAGCCTCTCTCGGCGCGATGTTTCTCCTCTTTTAGCAGGACCTTCACAATACGCCCGTAGAGGCCCGCCTGTTTGTCTTCGTCGCACAGGGTGAGCACCGATGAGAGATACTTTTCGAGCAACAAAGACAGGTGTTCGTCGATCATGCGTGCATGCTGCAGAACGTCGGCATCCGGCTCGAGCCGCTCGAGCTCTTCGGCGACCTCGTGGAACCGCCGGGCGACCGTGTGCATGGACTTGATGCTCGCCTCGAGCTCCGCCTCCTCGTCCTTGTCTGCCTTGCGTAGTCCGCCGTCGCTTCGCGCTCTTGTCAGAAGCTCCCGTAGCATCGACTTGTAGACCGATCCGAGAAGCTTCGACTCGTAGATGAAGGCCCGCTCCTCCCGAAAGAGCTCGTCACCTGTCCTTCGGCGATGCAGGATCTTCTCGATGCGCACGAGCGGAGAAACGTCGGACAGCGGTTCGAGCAGCTCCCCGACGGAAAAGACCGGCGTGTTGAAACGCAGATAGAGCTTCAGCTGTCGGAAGAAACTCTGCGAGTCATAGGTTGATCGCGAAACCCGGAACGGCTGGGGAAAGAAGAAATACACCCGCAACCCGTAGCCTTTCCGCGTCAACTGTGTGGGGTCTATGAGGTATCGAGCCTTTATCTCGATTGAGTAACGATCGCGTTGCTTGAGGAGTACTTTGTCCATGGGGATTCCTTATGGGGCGTTATCCAGTGTCATGAACGACAACACCGTCCGCGCCGCAGCCCACACGCCAACCGGCACCACGGCGAGAACGGAGAGCATGAAGATGTCGAGTGCCATCGCGAAGAGATCGGTGAAGCGCGCGTTGAATCCCGCCGGCACGGTCACGAGAAAGAAAATGAGGATAGCGCCGTCCACGAGCAGGGGAAACGCAACGGCGCGCTTCATGTCACGCTTGCCCTTCACCGGCAACGCGCCGCGCCGTTTACGAAGCTTGTAGGCGTTTATCGAGAACAGCAGCCAGAGCAGGCTCAGGGAAGAAACCACCGTTACGATCACCCTCGTGCTGCGCGCCGTCTCCAGCGGCGTGAAGGCCGGCGGGTCTTCACCGCGGAGAATGTCGCGGACACCCCGGGCGATCACATTGGTGAGATCGTAGAGCATAAGCCCGTTCACGTTCATCGCGACGAAGACCCCACTCCGCTCACCCGGGTACAGGTGATAGGCACTCTGGGAGGTCGCGGTCGTTCCGGCGTTCCAGACCCGCTGCGAGGCGCCGCTGCCCCCGACGAGCCATCCGTGCGCGTAGGAGGCGCCGTCGGCAACGCCGGGACCGCGAGCCTCAACTCTGGGCCGCCACAGCTCGGTGAGTATCTCGGGCGGCAGAGGGGCGGCGGTGGCGCCGAGAAGGGCCGCGATGTACCGGCCGGCGGCCTCGGCGCTGCACGCGAGGCCCGCGGCAGGCTCTTCGCTCAGCGCCACCTCGGCATCGATCGCCACGGTGATGTCGAAGAGGCCCCGCGCGTGGCCCTGGGCGAGCCCCTGCGCTCCAGGCTCGTCCCCGGGCGACATGAAGCACCCGTCGAGACCGAGAGGCCGGAGCAGCTCCTCGCGCACGTACCCGGCATACGGTCGCCCGGCGGAGGCCTCGAGAACCGCGCCTGCAACGATGAAGTTCGCGTCGGCGTAGACGAACGCCTCGCCGGGCTGCGCCTCCGTCCCCCGGCGGGCGACCGCAGCGGCGATGGCGTCGGCGCGCCGGCG
>CAZVXU010000087.1:5358-10200 GCA_964631585.1 uncultured Spirochaetaceae bacterium
AAGGAAGGCAGATAGGTCGAGACCGGCACGTCGAGATCAACCTCGCCGCGCTCGGCAAGCTGAAGGAGCGCGAGGGCGGTGAACGAGGCCGTCGCCGAGCCGATACGCACCGGCGTGTCAGGCAGCATCGCGCGGGCGCTTCCGTCCTCGGCGGTAAGGCCACTCGTGCCGTAGCCTGCGCTATGAACCACCGCGCCGTCGCGAACGACCGCGAGGACCATTCCAGGTATCCGGTGGGCGTCAAGCACCTCGTTCATGTAGGAGTCGATTGCGGCGCGCTCGCCGTCTTCGAGGACGGTCACGTCCTGCGCAAAGATCGGCCCCACCGTAGGCCCGGCAGCAACGAGGAGGAGAACGAAGATGACCAAAGGAAGGAACGCGGCGCGACTCATAGCTTACAGCATACGAGCCGCGCCGGTGGGGTGCAACCGGACTACACCCTCACGATCTCCGCCAGATAAAACACCGCCGGTATCCAGAGAAATCCCAGGAAGGTGGAGAGGACGACCACGGTGCGCGCGTGGGAGGCGTCGGTGCCGAATCGCACCGGCAGGACGTAGGACATCACCGCGGCCGGAAGTGAGGAGGCGACGATGACCACGGTGCGGGTCTCGCCTTCGAGGCCCAGAATCCAGACCGCGACCAGGGCGGCCGCGAAGCCGCCGAAGAAGCGCGCGAGGACGCCGACGAGAATGTGAACATCGATCCTAATCCGCTGATGCGCAAGGGAGGCGCCGAGGGCGAAGGCTGCAACCGGTGGCGCGGCAGCTCCGGCGAAGCCGAGGGAGTCCACCAGCGGGCCGGGAAGCGGCACGCCGAGAAAGCGGAAGAGAAAGCCGGCGATGAGTGCCCAGAGCATCGGTGAAGTGGCGACACCGCGGAGGCTGCGGCCCGAAAGCCCCCCGGCCGCCATGAAGATGCCGAGGGTGAAGAGAAAAATGGTGCTCACCTGATCATAGATAATGATGAGACTCATCGCAGACTCGCCGCCCCAGAGCTGCATGAGCGGGATGCCGAGAAAGCCTGAGTTCATGAAGAGCACGGGCAGCGAAAATCCCCGGCGGTCCGCGCCGCTCAGCCGCGCGTAGACAGCCGAGAGGCCGAGAAGCAGAACAAGGACGATGCCCACCGAGGCGCCGAGCGAAAGGATGGCATCGACCTCCACCGTGGAGAGATAGAGGGCGTGGAAGATGAGAAGCGGCATGAAGAAATCGGAGACCACCCGCACCAGGGTGTCTTCCGACAGCGGCAAGAAGGACGCCATGAGAAAGCCGCCGACTATGAGAAGCACGAGCGGCGAGAGGATGTCTACGGCGAGGCTGAACATCGTGAGCTCCGCGGGACCGGTTCAGCTGCGACGCGAGGAGCGGTTCAGCAGCCGTCGCCCGGTATATTGAACTTCGACGCATCGAACTTATCGCCGCCGAGCCACAGATCGATCTGGGTCCCACCCTCGCGTGTTTTTATCTGGCCACCTTTCACCTGCCACCCGACGAGGTCGAGGCGGGCGTTCCCAAGCAGATCCGCTCCGGCCATGGAGCCGTAGTAGCCGGCGAGCTCGGGGCGCTGCTGAGCGTGGAGGGCCGCATTGATTTCTTCTATTTCTTTGTCGCTGCGCTCGACGTCGTCGAGCACGGTGAGGTGAAACCCGCCCTCCTCGAGATGGAGGTTGATGACCATTCGGCCGGGATCGGAATCCAATATGAAATGACCGACTTCGCCGATCAGGTGGAGCAATAGCTCGTTTCGCTGCTTCATTTTCGTTCCTTTCGCGGGCTGCCGCGGTCAGCCTGATGGTACCACTCCGTCACCGCGGCGAGGAGAGTAGCCGTCAGACCGCCGGCAAACCCGTTGTTATACAAAGCCATACCGGCGTGCCACGCGCCGGATCTCATTACGATGGTAAAATGCAAGACCCCCGCCACAAAGCCGAGTGTCATTCCGAATTCACCCGCGATCGGGGCAAGCGTCGTCCCAAAGAGCAGCGCCAGAATCGCCCCGGGCGAAGTGGGATCGACGCGAAACACCAGCGTGGCGGCCAGCACGCCCACGACCACCGGCAGGCAGTTCTTGAGGTGCTTACCGAACGCGCCGAATCCGATCACGGTAAATATGCCACCAAGCACGGGACCGTTGAGCGGCGCCCCCACCGCGAGAACGTATGCCCAGGCGGCAAACCCGAGAAGCCCCATGTTGAGAAGCGCGCCGTGGGGCGAAACCAGGGTCATAAAGTCCGACGGCAGCCTTCCGGAGAGCTTCAGGATCCGCCGCATGTCCAGGAAGGCCGTTCCCGGACCGTCGACGAGAGCGGCCACAACGAGGACGCCGGAGATCACCGGAATGAACAGTCGCAGGACTATGTCGGGCTGATCGTTCCAGATCAGAGTGCCCTCGAGACTCGCGCCACCGGCAAGCAGGAAGGAAGAGGCAAACAGCGCGAGAAAGCCGCTGGTGAGCCCGATGTTGTAGAGGTTATAGCCCTGATGGAAACGCAGCATGACCATAGCCGCCGGTGGAAGAAGTACGCCGAGGGCAATTCCGGCGCCGACTGCCGCCGGCCAGGTAAAGGCGCTCGCCCCGGAGAGCTCCACAGCGATGGTGGAAACGACCGGACCGAGGGCTGTTCCGAACAGCGCAATGAGAATGTACTGGTTGAACTTCTTCCCCGCAATCCGCGCGGCCACGAACACGCCGATCATAATCGGAAGCACGTTGACGGGAGTCTTCCCGAAAAGGCCGAATCCGAGCATGGTGAAGACTGCCGCGATCGCCGGGCCGGATATGCGAATGCGGTTCATCCTGAGCAGGCTCAAACCGATTGCCGCCACCAGCGCGGCGTTTACCATCGTCGCTCCGGTACCTGCGATGGCTGTAAAGTCATTGATGAGCCTGGCTGGATGGAGTTGCAGCTCCCACAGCCCGACGACGGTCGGGGCCGGCCCCTGAACCAGGAACCCCACCGCGATAATTGCCAGCAATATCACCCAGGTCATCCGATAGAGAGCTGTTTCGGTGCGAATCAGGTCGGGACTCCTTAGCGGGTTTTATGGTTGCCCATTGTTGCACGGGTCCCGTGGTTCGGCAAGATTTGTTCCGCCGGTTTGTGCCGTCGGTTTTGGTAGCCACAGATACCCTATGCCGTGTTACTCTAAGTCAGGAGGTTTAGCTATGGTTCTTCAAATCGTTACATTTCCGATCAAGCCCGGCCAGAAGTCCGCGTTCCAGAAGGCACTGATGACGGCCGTGGAAGCAACCCGCAACGAGACCGGCGTGAATCTCTACCTGCCCGGATGGGAAATCGAGGACGAGAATACCTGCATCCTAATCGAGGAATACCGTGACCAGGCCGCCCTGGACTCTCACCTCGCAGAGGAGCACACCAAGACGTTTCTCGCCGAGCTCGACCAGTACCTCTCCGCGCGGCCCGAGCTCCGGGTCTACCAGGTGGGCAGTTTAGACGTGCAGCAGATCTAACGCCGATCCGCTCCGTTACCACGGGGGCCGCCCCTGCGCGGCCCCGGGTGACGCACCTTCCCGCGACGGACGTGCCCGTCGCATCGCTTGCACCCTCCCGGAATCTCCTTCTATACTGAATTCTGAACTAAAGACAGAATCTGCGATTCTTTAAGGAGCGAGCCCATGAAGTACAGAAGACTCGGAAACACCGGCCTGATCGTCAGCGAGCTGGCCCTCGGCAGCATGCAATTCGGACAGGGCATGAACATGGGCGGCCTCGACCAGCAGGCAACCACCGACATGGTGAAGTTCGCAGTCGACCGCGGTATCAATTTCGTCGACACGGCGGACGTCTACAGCGGCGGCGAAAGCGAAACGCTTCTCGGTAACGCCCTCAAGGGGCTTCGCGAGGAGCTCGTCCTCGCAACGAAGTTCCGCCTGCCGATGAGTGACAATTTCAACAGAAGCGGGGCAACCCGCGTAAACATCATGCGCGGCGTGGAGAGCAGCCTCAAGCGGCTGCAGACCGACCACATCGATCTCTACCAGGTACACGGCTGGGACAGTAACACGCCCCTCGAGGAGACGGTCCGCGCCCTCGATGATCTCGTCCGACAGGGAAAGGTCCGTTACGTGGGCCTCAGCAATTACCTCTCCTGGCAGGCAGCCACGGCCGTACAGCTGCAGACTCGAATGAATCTCGAGAAGTTCGCCACTGCGCAGATGCACTACAGCCTCGTCAACCGCGGACTCGAGCACGAGTTCCAGTCCTTTGCCGAGTACTACAACGTCGGGATTCTGGTGTGGAGCCCGCTTGCCGGCGGATTCCTCTCCGGCAAATACTCGCGGAACGCACCGCCCCCCGAGGGCACCCGATTTGCCGAGGCCGGTCAGTTCGTCCCCTTCGACAAGGAGCGCGGCTACGACATCGTCGAGGTTCTCAAGAAGGTGGCGAAGCGCCACGATTGCAGCCCTGCCCGTGCGGCGGTCGCCTGGGTGCTCGCGAAACCGGCGGTATCGAGCGTCATCATAGCCGGGCGAAAGACTGAGCACCTCGAGGACAACATCGGGGCATCGGATCTCGAGCTGACCGAGCAGGACATGAAGGAGCTCGACGAGGTGTCGAATCCGGGATATCCCTATCCCAAGTGGATGGTACTGCAGCTCGACGTAGCCGAAGATCCCCGTCCCAAGGTGCTCTATCCCGAGCGATACGCCCACGGTGGCCCCTGGCAGGACCTCCGCGGTACCGAGTGGGAGGGCTGACGCGGGAGTAAAGTGGCGAGCCGAAGCTTTTCAGAGGCTCGTCACGCTTTCGTCGGAGGATTTGAGCCGCGGCATCACGTCGGTGTCGTTGAGATTCCCATTTTCCTCGGCATGGTCGAT
>CAZVXU010000088.1:0-10191 GCA_964631585.1 uncultured Spirochaetaceae bacterium
CCGCGCAGGTGGAGAAGAAGGCAGTCGTCGAGTACGATGCCGCGCCGGCGGCCGCCGGGCCGGGGGACGGGGCGCCGGCGGCCGCGGAGATCCGGAGGCTCTGGGAGGTTGTGGGGGTGTGGCTCGACGGGGCGTAGTGCGTATTACCAGATCGCACGCGCGCTTGTTATGAGGCCCGAGATCGTGCTCGCTGACGAGCCAACTGGACACCTTGACTCCAGGACCGGTGAGCAGATCATCGAGCTCATGAAGCGCAGTTACCGCGAGTTCGACACAACGTTCATATTCTCCACACATGATCCCACCATCGTCTCTATCGCAGACCACGTGATCCATCTTGGTGATGGTTTCGTTACCTCCGGGCAGCGTCGCCACGCAGACAATGACACGTCCAAAAAACAACTTCATCGAGATGCGCGCCGCCACCTGAGGTGGCTGGACGCGCCGGCACGGTGCGCGGATTACAAACGACTCGGTTCAACGGTGTTCGCCTTGAGCGGCACAGGCGTCGCCTGTCTGCGAAGCTCGATCTTCAGATTTACGGTGAAACCCTCGCTATTCGCCGCAAATAATGCGGTGAATATTGCTTTTGCCAAACTCCTCGTGGGACTATGACGCACTTGCAGGGCGTCTGGAATGCCGAGGAGCTTCGCACGCTCCACCAGTCACACGCTGCTCACGGCAAACGACCGCCACTACGGGTTCATCGACGGAGTGGATATCGAGGTATTCATGCCATGAGTGCGATCATCTCTTCGAGTCCCGGCCGCCGTTCTTCAATCAGTGGTTTCAAAATCGCCGTAGCCTGTAGTAGATTACCACTGTGGAGGACGGCGCATGTCGCTAAGCACCGACGATCTCAAACAGGTTGTCGACTACCTCAAGGCCCACCCGGGGGAGTGGCTTCCCTCACACGTCTTCGATCTCGCCGATCGGATCTCCAATGTCGAGTCCGAACTTAAGCTCCAGCGCGAGGTCATGATCGAACGCTTCGACGCGATGGATCGCCGCTTCGAGGCGATGCAAGAGCAGATGGACGAGCGGTTCACTGCTGCGGACCGCCGCTTCGAGGCGCTGCAGGAGCAGATGGACGAGCGGTTCACTGCCATGCAGAAGCAAATTGATGCGCGCTTCGACGCGACGCAGAGGCAGATGGACGACCGGTTCACCGCGCTGCAGAAGCAAATGGATGTGCGCTTCGACCAGGTCGACAAACGCTTCGAGCAGCAGAGCCGCCACTCGAACCGCTGGATGACCGCCATGATGGCGCTCATCGCGCTGATCGGCGTTGCGATGACCGTGACGAACGTCATCGGGTGACGGAGCGGCGGCCGGCGGTGCCCGCATCCGCCGCCGTGGCGCCGCCACGCGACGGCGCCGCCCGCCCCCTACCTCCCCACAACGCGCTTTAGCTCCGCCTCCTCCGGCTCCACCGCGACGCCGCCGTCCCCGCGGACGATGGGCATGCGCAGCAGGCCGGGATCCTCGAGGAGCTCCTCCCGCACGTCGAAATCCATGTACTGCATTCCCCGCTGCGTGTAGGGCTTCGACTCGGTGTTGATGAGCGCCTCGTGTCCGCCTGCAGCCTCCGCGACGCGATCGAGCTCGCCGGCGCTGAGGCCCCGCTGGCTGAGGTCCACGAACTGAAACTCGATGCCGCGCTCCTTGAGGTAGCGCTCGACCTTCTGGGTGGCCTTCGACTTCTTCGTTCCGATGAGCTGAATGGTCATGCCGGTGATGATACCGCGGGCCGGGTGGGTGAGTCGATGCGGGAACGTCGATGCGGCAACCGGACTCAGCCTTCACCCGCCGATCCGTCCAGGAGATTGGACAGGTGCTCCACGGTAATCCAGTCCGCTTCTTCCGGATGCTCGAGAAACGGCGCCACGTCGCGGCGGGCCGCGTCGAGGTCGGCGGAGCTGAGTGCGTCGCGTACCAGGTCAGGCCACCGAGCGGACGTGCGAGCGGGGGCGGTCTGCTCCAGGGCGTTCGCGAGCAGGGTCTCGTTGGGCGCAACGGGAGGGGTTTGTGATAGATACCACAGCAGGTCGTACCAGTCGCGGCCCTTTGTGAACGGTCGTGTTACCACCGAATGGATCTTTCCCGCCATGAGAGACGGGAGGTCGTGGATCCGCAGCGCGACCATCGCGTGGGGCTGTACCACGACTCTCCTCGTGCCGGCACCGGCCGGCGGGCTGCTGTCGATCTCGAGCTTGATGCTGATCTTCTGAGTCGGGACCGATGCGAGGTCTGACGCCTGCAGAAGCTCGGAGAAGCGGACCCAGCCGGTGTGTACCGTCTTTCGATCGTTCCATGAAACGGTTGCGTCGTACCCGGCTCGCCTCAGGTCGCGGGCAAGCTTCGATAGCCAGTCCCGCGGTGCATAGGACTCCGGGTTCTCGACGGAAAAGTCGAGGTCTTCCGAGAATCTCGCGATGGAGTAGCCGAAGCGCAGGGCGGTGCCGCCGACAAAGGAGAGCGTGAGAAAGGCCTCGGACTCATGGAGGCTTCTGAGGATCTGAGCCTGAAGATACTCCCGGAGAAGGTTGAGCCGAGCGGCCGGATCGATCTCGGCCCGTGTGATTCGAATGGCTTCCGACCTCATTCTTTGATCTCCTCGTATTCTCCCGCGGCGGCCGCATACTCGCCCCAAGCAGACAATGCGCGGCGGATTCGTGGTCGGTTCACCGCTTCGACGATCTCGTTGAGTCGTTGCGAGTCGTTGAGGGCTCCGGGGTCGAATCTGAGCGATTCCATGCGCGCCGGCGTCCAATCTCCGGTTTCGAGGTACCAGTAGTCGACAAGTGCCTTGGCGGGCTCTGCGATCCGTACCTCGGCGTCCATGATGCGGCGAGTCTCGTGGCCAAAGAAGAGCTCGGGCTTGATCGTGCGGTAGGTAAACGCGCCGAGTGCGTTGTGAAAGGTTCGCGTTTCTCTGGTGCTGACCGAGGTGTATGTAACGACCTTCTCGGGAATCAGGCCGTACCAGCCGAGTGCCCACTCGAGACTCAAGTACGACGGGCGGTACATCGCCTCCGCCACAGCGGGACCGTGAAGGCTCGCCCGGCGGTAGGGCTCTGCCAGTGCGTAGAGGCCCCGCCGAAGTTCCAGCAGACGGCCGCTTCGTTTCCACCTGTAGACTTGTACCGTTGCGGTCGACGCTTCCTCGGGGAACAGTGTCCGAAGCGTGCTCAAGTCGAAGTAGGGATACAGGCCGAGAGCATCAACCAGCCGCTCAAATCTCATTGACTTAAATATACACTTTTGTATAATTACGTCAACGATCGTTGCGATACAAATCGACCATTGCCACGGAGCCTGAATCCGACGAAAATCAAGCCGGGACTCTTACGATGTGGCCGGAACTCTACTACATCATCTTCGCATTTTTCTCCGCGCTGATGGCCGTGCTTACGGCCCTGCTCGCACTCTCGCGTGAGGCACGGGCGGGACGGCGCTCTCTGGTGTTCTGTCTGCTCGCAAGCGGCTGGTGGGCGCTCTTCGAGGGGCTGCTCTTTCTGGGCGGCGGACTGGAGACCAAGGTGCTTCTAACCCGCATCCAGTACCTCGGCATCGTCGCCGTACCGCCACTCATCTTCTACTACATCATCGACTACCTCGGCTATCTCAAGGCGCGTCGCCGTCGCACCGGTCTCATACTCGCGTTCGTACCGGCGCTGACCCTGGTTCTCATTTTCACGAATGATGCCCATTACCTCATGTGGCAGGACATGGTCCTCGTGGAGATGGGGGGAGTGCAGGCTCTCGATATGGTCTACGGTCCGTATTTCTGGGCCTACACGATCTACAACTACCTGTTGCTTGCCACCGGCGGGGTGCTGGTGCTGCGGGCGTTCCTCAGGACCCGCGGAGTTTTTCGCCGGCAATTCGCCGTCATCCTGCTCGCGCTGCTCCTTCCCCTCGCGGGCAACGTCCTATACCTCTTTGACGTCGTCACCGAAAAGCCCTTTGATTTCACGCCGATCTCCTTCTCGGCGGCGACGCTCCTGATTGCGGCGGGGTTCTTCTACTTCAAGCTGCAGGACCTCCTGCCCATCGCGAAGGAGCGGATCTTCACCAATATTCCCGACGGAATCATGGTGCTCGACGACCGTGATCGCATCATCTACGTCAACAGGGGCCTTTCCTTGCCCATCGAGAACCCGGGCGAATACTTCGGGAAGCTCGCGGCGTCGCTCTTCTCCGAGTTTCCGCGGCTCGACCGCGTGCTCGGGGCGGGGTCCGGCGAGGCCGGGATAACGGTGGGCGATGCGCGCGAGGAGAAAGAGTTCGATGTACGCATCTCGGAGCTGCACGATCGTCGCGGAGAGCTCATGGGCAGGCTCCTGCTCTTCCGCGACATCACCGAGCGCATGAGGCTCGAGGGCGAGCTGCGCCGCATCGCCACAACGGACGAGCTGACCGGCCTGCTCAACCGCCGCGAGTTCCTCGATCGCGCCGGGCGTGAGTTCTCGCGGAGCCTGCGCTATGACGATGCGATCACGATGCTGCTGCTCGACGTGGACAACTTCAAGCACATAAACGATGATTTCGGCCACGCCGCCGGCGACGAGGCGCTGCGCCGCCTCGCCCGCGCCGGCGAGGAGTGCGTGCGTGCAACCGACATCTTCGGCCGTCTCGGCGGTGACGAGTTTGCCGTACTGCTGCTCGAAAACGACCTTGCCGATGCGGTGCGGCTGGCCGAGCGGTTGCGCTCCACACTCGATGATATCGTGATCGACACCGACCTCGGTCCGGTGAGCTTCACCGTAAGCATCGGGGTGGCGAGCCGGGACGGCGACACGACGTTGGATGAGCTCATGAGCCGTGCCGACCGCAGTCTCTACCGGGCAAAGCGCGCCGGGCGCGATCGGGTCGATGCAACCTAAGAAGGGCATTCAACTATGAGAAAACGATCGGTCATTACCACGCTGGTGCTTCTGGGCACACTCTGTTTCGTGGTGCTCTCTGCATTCGTGCTGTGGTTTGCCGCGCACATCTTCGAGAACGAGATCACCCGCCTCAATCGCCACGACTATAGCGAGCGCATCCGCAACATAGAGTACGAGTACCAGGCCGTGGATGCGGTCTCGATGGCCAGTGCGGAGGTCTACGACGCGCAGGAAGAGCTGATCGCAGGTCTTCGCGATCGCTACATCCGGGCTGGGTCGGACGACGGCGCGCAGGAGCGCGTTGCCTATCCATTCATCATGAACGGCGATGGGGAGGTGGTGCTCTACGTGGAAGGCAGCCCCGTGGACCACGGGTTCTTCGCCTCCGAGGTCGCCGCACGCATGGTGGGAGAGCCGGAGGGCAGCTTCACCCTCGAGTACGGGGGACGGGAGCTGTGGGTCGTGTTCTCCTACTTCGAGCCGTGGGACTGGGTGACCGGCTATGTCGCTTCCAACGCCGATCGCCTTGCGGCGGTACGCTCATTCCTGGGCTCCCTGTCGATCGCTGTGGTTGCCGGCCTTCTCATTATCGTGCTGGTGTTCTTCCTCTACGTGCGCCGCTCCCTCTCGCCGCTGGGGCGGCTGAGTGCGGCGATGGACGGGCTCGTCGAGGGAAATCTCCGCGAGCGGCTTACCGCCCGGGGCAATAACGAGATAAGCGCGATGTCGGAGCGTTTCAACGATTTCGCCGACAGGCTCTCCTCCGTCATCCGGACGATGAGCGGGGCGGCGGAGGGAAACCGGGAGATCGGTGAGCGGCTTCAGTCACACTCCACCCAGAGCCTGCAGTCGGCGCAGCACATAAGCGATCAGGCGGCCGCCATGAAGGAGGCGATGGCGTCCCTCAACGAGCTCGCCGAGCGATCGCGCGGGCGCATGGAGGAGGTGCTGGGGCAGGTCGGCGGCCTCAACGAAGCCGTGGACGAGCAGTTCGCCGCAGTCACGCAGTCGTCTGCGGCCTCCGAGGAGATGTCCGCCTCCCTCGAGAATGTGGCGCGCATCACCCGCGAGAAGACCGAGAGCTCGGCGCGCCTTCGGGAAACCGTGCGCGAGGGCAGCGAGAAGCTCTCTCGTACCCGGGAAATCATCGCCGACGTGAACGGGCGTATCGACGACATATCGAACCTGGTGTCCATCATCCAGAATGTTGCCGCCCAGACGAACCTGCTATCGATGAATGCGGCGATCGAGGCCGCGCACGCTGGCGAGGCGGGCAAAGGCTTTGCGGTGGTAGCCGCCGAGATTCGAAAGCTCGCCGAGGAGTCGAGCGAAAACTCGAAGAGCATCTCGGAAATCATCGGCGCCGTCATCGAGCGGATCCGTTCGATCGGCCAGTCGAGCGCCGAGACCGGTGCGGCATTCGAGTCGGTGGAAAGCGAGGTCGCGGAGGTCGCGGACTCCTTTCAGGAGATCGCCTCGAGCGCCGATGAGCTTGCAACCGGCAGCTCCGAGATCCGGACGTCGATGGCGAGCCTCGAGAGTGTCTCCTCCCGGGTGAAGGAGGGCTCCGAGCAATCGCGGGCCGCCGCGGAGGAGATCGTTGCAGCGCTCACCGACATAGACGAGCGCGCCTCCGAGGTTCTCGAGGGCATTTCCGCGGTGACCACCGATTCGGCCGAGGGGGTGGAGGCGGTTCGCCTGATAACCGAAGAGGTGGAGGCGCTTCGCCGAAGCGTTGCCGAGCTTAACCGGACCATCTCGGGCTTCGAGCTTTGAGCGGCGCGTCGGGGGACGCCCGGCGCCGCGGATTCGCGACCCGCATCGGGGCTGCGGCGGGAAAGTCCGGGTCGCGAGCTGCTATAGATCGGCGAGCAGGCGGCGATGAGAACCCGCATCACTGTTGGCTCCCGTCTTCGTTCCGCCGCGGGTGTCGGCGCGGCTCACTTGCCCTCCATGGCGACCTCCTTCCTCCCCTCAGTCTACCTCGATTCCGGCGTGGGCTCATCATTCTGGTATCGAAATCGCTTGATCTTGCGTGTCGGCGTGCGCTCGAAGTCCTCGATCTGCAGCACCATGCGGGCGAGGCGGGAGAAGTGGTTGAGGCGCGCGTTTACCGACCGCCGCAGGTCTTCGAGCAGTTGTGACCCCGTCTCGGCAATGGTCCCGGGGTCGAGCTCGGAGGCGATGGTGCCGAGTTGCTCGGCGAGTGCGTCGAGATTGAGGCGCACCCGTGCGATGAGCTTTCCGCCGTCGGAAAGCACGAGCGAGTCTTCGACGAGCGGCTCGGTCTCGATGGTCGCCTCGATCTCTTCGGGGTAGATGTTCTCCCCGCTTGGGCCCACGATCAGCGTTTTGAGACGGCCCTGTACGTAGACGTACCCGTCGCCATCCATGGAGCCGAGATCTCCGGTGCGAAACCACCCGTCGTCGGTGAAGGTCTCCGCGGTGGCCCCGGGGTTTCGAAAGTAGCCGAGCATCACGTTCGGTCCCCGCGCCTGTATCTCGCCCACTGCCGAGGCGTCCGAGCCCGCGGGTTCGGTGCCGATGCGCAGCTCCACGCCTGAGACCGCGACGCCGGTGGAACGAAAGCGGGTTTCGAAGGGCGCGGTGCCCGTCAGCAGCGGCGCCGTCTCGGTGAGGCCGTAGCCGATGGTGTAGGGGAACCGCGCGTCCCGGAGGAAGCGCTCGGTGTCGGGGCCGAGGGGCGCCCCGCCGATGCCGAAGACCTCGAGCCTGCCGCCGAAGAATCGCTTGAGCTTCGCCCCGGCGAGGTAGTGGAGGAGCCTGCGAACCGGCGGAAACCTCCGAAGTGCGCGGGGCATCTTCGCGAGTTTCGGCGCCACGCGGGAGCGGTAGACCTTCTCGATGATGAGGGGCACCACGAGCATGATGGTCGGGCGGATGCTTTCGAGCGCCGGCAGGAGCCGAGACGGCGTCGGCGGGCCGTCGAGATAGGTGACGCTCGCGCCGCTGAGAAGTGGCACGAGAAAGCCGATGGTGCACTCGTAGGTATGCGCGAGGGGCAGCACCGAGAGCAGCACGTCGTCTTCATCTACATCGAAGATCTCCTGCACTGCCTGAGCATTGGTGATGAGATTCCGGTGCGAAAGCATGACCCCTTTGGGGTTCCCGGTCGTGCCGGAGGTGTAGATGAGCGCGGCGAGGGTGTCGGGCCCGATGTCGTCGGGCGCGGGACCGTCTGTCGCGGCGTCGGAAGCCGGCGCGGGGAGCGCGCGGACGATGCCGCAGTTTACCACGGGGGCCGCGGTCCAGCCCTCGGTGAGTGCAGCGACCTTCTCGCTCGTGACAATTAGCTTCGGCTCGGCGTGGGAGAGAATGCCCTGTACTTCATTCCGGCTGAAGTCGGTGAGGATCGGCAGGATTACCGCCCCGGCGGCCGTGACGCCAAGATACCAGAGCCCCCACTCGGGCCGGTTCTCGGCGATGAGCGCGACACGGTCGCCGAAGCCGACGCCCTGATCGCGCAGGTACGCTGCGACCGCGACGGCGTAGCGCCGCATCTCGCCGTAGGTCACGCAGGCACCGTCTGTTTCGCACAATGCCGGACGCGCCTCGTGGCGGCGGCTCACCAGGTGGACGAGATCGTGGAGTGTGACTACCGTGGCATCACGCATGAATGTTTCCCTTTCCAGTTTTTTGCTGAGCCTTCGGTAAGCTTATCACGAATCCGGGCCCCGATGCACGCGGAGATTGTTGCGCTGGAGGCCGCCCCCGGACTACACTTCGGCGGTAATGGATCATATTGTCGGACGTGTCGAGATGACGTTTCCCCGCCTCCTGCGCGCCTTTGTCTCGGCGCTGCTTGGGCCCGGCGTCATGCTCGGTGTGCTGCTTGCGGTGTTGGCGCCTCGGCCCGCGGGCGCACAGGTGGTCGGCGGGGACACCGAGGCCAATGGGGGCACCGGGGTCATAGAACCAAAGGGGGGCGACCGGCCGAAGATCGCCCTCGTTCTGTCCGGTGGCGGTGCAAAGGGCGCCGCCCATGTTGGAGTGATCGAGATTCTGGAGGCTCTGCGGGTGCCCGTCGACATGGTGGTGGGCACCAGCATGGGTGCCATCGTCGGCGGAATGTACGCGGCCGGCTACTCGCCGGAGGACCTGGCGCGCATGCTCGAGGAAACCGACTGGCGCTCCGTTTTCAGCGACAGACCCTCTGTTCCAGAGCAGAGCTTCCGTCGGAAGGAGGCGCAGGACACGTTCGGCTATATCGAAGTCGGCTTGGGTGCCGAGGGCTTTGAATTACCGTCGGGTTTCATAACGGGGCAGCGGCTCGGGTTCAGGCTCAAGTCCCTTCTCCTTCACACCCTGGAGATAAACGACTTCGACGAGCTGCACGTGCCGTTTCGCGCGGTGGCCGCAGATCTGCGAACCGGTGAGGCGGTAGTACTCGAGGACGGCAGCCTGGTGGACGCCATGCGGGCGAGTATGTCGGTGCCCGGTGTCTTCGCCCCCATCGAGATTGGGGACGACCTCCTCGTTGACGGGGGAGTGCTCAACAACTTTCCCGTCAACGTAGCCCGCAACCTCGGTGCCGACGTGGTGATCGCCGTGCTGGTTTCGAGCCGTGACGAACCGGACGGGGGCGGGAGAGAGGATCTTCCGTCGGTCTTCGAGGTGTCGTTTCAGGTGATCGATGTCGTCACGCGGAAAAACGTCGAGAGGCAACTGGAGCTCCTCGGCGACGACGACGTGTTCATCGAGGTGGATACCTCGCCCTACACTGCGGCGAGTTTCTCCGGCAGCGCGGAAATTGTCGCGAGGGGCGAAGCCGCCGCGCGTCGGGCGGTGGAAGAGCTCGTCCGCCACAGCGTCACCGAGCATGAGTACGCCTACTATCTCTCCGATCAACGCTACACCGGCGGCGTGCCCCGGATACGTGTGGACCGTATCGAGATCCGGTCATCCGAACTGGTGGCTGCCGAGCGCATCAGGTCGCGCATGCGTGTCGAGGAGGGCACGGTGCTCGACCTCGGGGTGCTCGAACGGGATATGGAGCGCATCTACGGGCTCGGCTACTTCCGCACCGTGGATTTCGACCTGCGCTCCGACGGCGAGGAGACGGTGCTCGTCATCAGCGCCGAGGACAAGCCGTGGGGCCCCAACTACCTGCGTTTCGGGCTCAACCTCCGCGAGGACTTCCAGGGCGGCGGCTCGTACTCGGTCGGCGCACAGTACGCGATGACCCAGCTCAACCCCAGAGGCGGCGAGTTCCGGGTCTCAGCGCAGATCGGCCAAACCCTGGGCGTCGCAACCGATTACCACCAACCCCTGGACCAAC
>CAZVXU010000089.1:0-10188 GCA_964631585.1 uncultured Spirochaetaceae bacterium
TGTTCTTCAAATTGACAGTTGCCATGTGCAACCTCCAGTAGAGTTATCTTATGCTGTCCATGGTACGCCGGGTTGTCGCCGTTGTCAATTGTTGAGTTAGTAAAGCGCGTGCGGCGCCGGCGGCCGCCGTCAGTCGCCCTTCTGCAGTACCCAGGCCCGGATCTCCCGCCGCAATTCCTCCGCGGACGCGTCGTCGGTGAGCTCACGTCTGAGCCACGGCTGGATAACATCCTCTTTGATCTCGTCCCAGTTCTTGGGTACCTGCAGTGGGAAATCCAACAGACTGGCCGGCGGTACCCTGCCGAGGATGCCGGGGAACGCCCGTGGAAGCGCTTCCTCATTCGTTGCAACGACAGCGGAGAACCCGCCGGCGATACCGAACTCCTCGATGCGCTTTCGCGAAACCGCTTCAACAAGCGCCCCCTGCGTCTCCGCGTCAAAGAGCCACCTGATGAAGTCACGTCCGGCCTCGCCGTGGCGGGCCTCTGCGGGAATACCGACGTAGGAGATGTTCTCCAGGACCGGAATACTCCCGTCGCGTGAAAGCCACCTGAGGTCTACGTTGCGACGGGAGCTCTCCACCATGGAGTAGAAGCGGTCCGCGGTGGTGTAGGTGAATCGGATACGGTCGCGAAGCAGGAGCTGGTAGGGAGGGTCGTAGAGATAGCGCTCCTCGAAGGCCCTCTCGGCATCGAAGCCGCCGTTGGTCTCCTCCACCCAGGCGCGGACGTGCGCGACTGCATCTTCCAGAGACCCGTGGTTCCACACCGCATTTCGCCGTCCCTGCTCACGAAAGTTGGCTCCGTGGCTCATCGCGAGCACGTAGAGAAAGTCGCCGCTCCATCGCGGGGAGAAGCCCATACGGACATAGCTCTCGTCAGTGGTTTCGTTGAATGCAGCCGCTTCCTCGCGCAGGAGATCGATGGGCAGGCGGAACTGGTCGAGTCCCTCGTTGAGCTCGCATCGCTTGAACATGGCGGCCGGCAGATCGAAAGAGACCGGAAGCAGGTAGGTCTGCTCGTTCCGGCGGCCGAGGCTGAGCAGCCCGGGGTAGAAAGCGCCGGCGTCCAGCGCGTCGCCGGCGAGGATGTCGTCGATGGGTGTGAAATGGACGAAGGTGCTCTCGTTGGCGAGATAGTCACCGAGGACGAGGTCCGGATGCTGCTGGCGTTCGAGCAGGGCGTCGGCGGGCTGCGGGGTGAACTCGACTTCGATCTTGTAGCGTTCCTGCTGCGCGTTATACATCTCCACGTAGGCGGCGACCGAGGCGCGATCGGTCCACATGGTGGCCGTCACGGTTTCCCGGCGCTCGCAACTTGCGAGCAAACTCGCGAGCACGATGAGAAGCAGGACGATGATGAGCGCACGGGCGGCGCGGCGGATGCGACGGTTCACGGTGCGGCCATAGTATGGACGCGGCGGAGCCCTGTCAATTCCAGGTCGCCGCCGGGGCGGGGCTCTCGGGGGTCTGGAATCGCCGGCAGGTATGCGCTACACTGCCCCCATCACGGGCAGGTGGCGATGTCTGATTTTATGAAACCGCCGGGTTACGACAGAAGTGAATATCCCGATTCTCTGACAGGGTACTTTCTCATAAGCGAGGCGGAGATGATGGATCCCAACTTCTTCCGCACCGTCGTCCTCATCATCAATCACGACGAGAACGGCGCCTTCGGGCTCGTGGTCAACCGGAAGTCCAGCCTCACACTCGGCGATGTCCTGCCCGAGTTCGACGATCCCCGCGGCGCGATACTCCCCCTCTATGTCGGCGGTCCGGTGCAGCAGGAGTTTCTCTTTGTCGTGCACTCTCCCTACACGGATCACGAGCCGAGCGCGGCTTCCATCGAGCCGGTTGAAGGGGTGATCTTCGAGCCGGCCTTCGAGGAAGTACAGGAGCTCTTCCACGCCGAGGGCTGGAACGGAATACCGGCCGCTGTTCGCCCGAAGGTGCTGCTCTTCCTCGGCTACTCCGGATGGGCGCCGGGGCAGCTGGAGACTGAGCTCGAAGAGGGCGCCTGGATTCTGCACAAGGCCCGGCCCCACATCGTGTTCCACACCAACCCCGAGGAGGGCTGGAAAGACGCGCTGAGGGACAAGGGCGGGCTCTACCGGATCTTCGCCGACACCGACCAGAAACCTTCCACCAACTGATGGAACTGACGCCACACTGATGTCGAGCACGTCGTCCTCACGCATCTTCACAATCGGTATCGTCGTCGAGGGCGGACTGGGCCTGTTGGGCCTGGGGCTGGCGGCCCTCACGGGCATCGACATCATCGGCTTGCTTGTCCCGGGCGCGAGCCCGGGCCTGGATCCGAGCTCTGCGGGCGACGCCGCCGCGCTCGGCGGGCCGGTGCGGGCGGCCGTGGCCCATGTGGCCCTCGGCGTCGCCGCGACCCTCCCGCCGCTCGCCGGTTTTTTCTACGCGCTGCGCTCCGAGTGGCCCCCGCTTCGGCGGATCCGCCGTATCCTCGAGGGCAGTCTGATGCCGCATTTCGCCGGGCTCGGCATCGCGCGCCTCGCGCTGCTCGCCGGCCTCGCCGGAGCGGGGGAGGAGCTGTTCTTCCGCGGCTTTCTCCAGCCCGCGCTCGCGCTGCCCTTCGGTGAGCCGGCGGCACTCCTCCTGGCCGCGGCCATATTCGGCCTCGTCCACTGGATCACCCCCTTCTATGCGCTCTACGCCGGGATCCTCGGTGCCTACCTCGGCGCGCTCTTCCTCCTCACGGGCGGCCTCATTGCGCCGATCCTCTGCCACGGTGTCTACGACCTTGTTGCTCTCGGTGTGCTACACCACCGTGTTCGCCGGGGTCACGCCGTCGATGAGAACGCTGCGCACCGCCGAGCAGGCGAGGCGGGCCATCTCCCGCCGGGCGTGGAAGGTGCCGCTCCCGATGTGGGGAAGAACGACGACGTTGTCGAGTGATAGGAGCTCAGTCGTTATCTCGGGCTCGAACTCGTAGACGTCGATGCCGGCGCCGAAGAGCTCTCCCTCGGTGAGCGCGGTGACGAGATCATTTTCCTTGACGATCGGACCACGGCCGATGTTCACGAAGATCGCATCCTGTTTCATGCGGCGGAAGGCATCGATGGTGAAACGGTGGCGCGTCTCCTCGGTGAGGGGTGCGGTGATGACGATGACGTCGGCGGTCTCGAGCATCTCGTCGAAGGTCACGTACTCCGCCGGAAGCATGAGCTCGGCCTGCTCGTCGCGTCGGCGCTTGGTGTAGACGACGCGCATGTCGAAGCCGCGTGCCCGCTTCGCGAGGGCCTGGCCGATGCGGCCCATGCCGAAGATGCCGATGGTGGTGCCGGCGAGCTCCTTACCGAGGTAGAGCGTCGGGGTCCAGGCGACGTAGCCGGTCGAGCGGGTGAAGCGATCGGCGTCCGGGATGCGGCGCGCGACCGCCATCACCAGGGCGAAACCGAGCTCGGCGGTGCCCTCGGTGAGCACGTGAGGGGTGTTGCACACGCGAATGTCGCGTTCGCGGGCGGCGTCGAGGTCGACGTTGTTGTACCCGACCGCGTAGTTTCCGATCACCTTTAGCTTCGGGGCGGCCTCGATGAGGCTTCGGTCCACCGGATCGGCGAGCAGGGGGACGAGGCCGTCGGCATCCGCGACCTCACGTTCGAGCACCTCGCGGGGGATGGGCTCGTCAGATTCATGGTAAAAGAGATCGACATCCGAGAAGTAGTCCCGCACGTCGAAGGGGAGTTTTCTTGTCACGACGACTTTCATTGAGAAGCTCCTTATGGCGCGGTTTGCAGTCGGGTCCGCCTTTTGTGCTATACTCATCCATTGTGACGAAGTTCCCGTTCAACGCCTATAGCACCTACCTCCGTGAAAGATACGGAGAGCGCACCTATCGCATCGGCGTGGACGCGGGTTTCTCCTGTCCCAACCGCGGGCGCGACCGCCGCCGGGGCGGGTGCAGCTTCTGCGACGAGAGCGGCTCGCGTGCGGCCTACATCGCCGACTACGAGGCGGCGGATCTCGCCGGGCAGATCGAACGCTCGCGGGAGGCGCTTTCCCGGCGCTACGGTGCCTCGCAGTTCATTCTCTACTTTCAGGCCTTTTCGAGCACCTACGCGCCGGCCGGCAGGCTGCGCGAAATATATGACGCCGGCCTCGCGGTCATGCCTTTCCGTGAGCTCATCGTCTCCACCCGCCCCGACTGCGTGGACGCGGAGATCGCCGAGCTCCTCGGCTCCTATTGCGACCGGCTGAGTGATGTCTGGGTGGAGCTCGGCCTTCAGTCGGCTCATGACGCGACTCTGCGCCGGATCGGGCGCGGGCACGACGTGGCGGCCTTCGACGAGGCCCTCTCGCAGCTGCGCGCGGCGGGGGTGAAGGTGGCCGCGCACGTTATCTTCGGGCTGCCCGGTGAGGGCCCCGAGGAAATGCAGGAGACAGTGCGGTTTCTCGCCGAGCGCCGGATAGACGGGATCAAGATCCACAACATGCATGTGATCGACGGTACCCCGCTTGCCGGCGAGTATCGCCGGGGGGAGGTCGAGGCGCCGGGGCCGGTAGATCACCTTCGAAACGTCGCGGCGGCGCTCGAGCTCCTGCCACCGGAGACGGTGGTGATGCGGGTTACGAGCGACACCGCCGACGAGCGCCTCCTCGCGCCGCGGGAGTTCTGGGGGAAGCAGGAGTTTCGGCGGCGGCTCGTGAAACACATGCAGGAACACGATATCTATCAGGGCGGAGGTAACGGACAGCAATGGCCAAGCAGATAAAGGACAACGAGACACTGACGCTCATCGAGCGGATAGCGGATCACTTCAACAACAATCTCTACAACCGGTATCTGCGGCAGGCATACGCCGCCATGACCCTCGATCAGCACGCATGGACCCTCATCGAAAACCTGATAGACAAGTCCGAATACTACAAGCTGCAGGGCTACCACTACGACGAGCTCTATGACCGGGTCCTTGCTCTGGCCCGCTTCGTGTACCATTCCAGGCGTGAGATTCAGCCGCATCTGCGCAGCATCCTCCAGCGCGCAGGTGGAGCAGGTGGCGGCAGTCCGAACGAGCGTATACTTCGGGAGATGGCGGTCAACAACTTTGCCTCCAATCTCAACCTGCTCTCCGATCTGACCAACAAGCTCTTCTCGCGCGTTGCGGAGCTCGACGAGGAGGATCACAAGAACGACCGTCCGGTGTATCGCCGCATACCGGAGGTGCAGGAGATCGGCCGTTACCTCGTCCCCCGATGAATCGTCCCTGCAGAAGCATTCCTGATGACAAACGGCAGGTTTCCCGTTAGATTGGCGGCTGGAGGTGAGCCATGCCCATATCGAAAGTGAAGGTTGTTGTCGTCGCGCTGGTGGCAGTGCTGGTGCTGAGCGGGTGTCTTCAATCGCGCACGGTAGTGACCGTCAACTCTGATGGCTCCGGAACGGTTGAGGAGACTTTTCTCATGCAGAAGGACGTAGTGCAGATGCTCGCCGGCATGGGCGGGGGCGAGTCGTTCTCCCTGCTCGACCGCGACGAGCTTGATCAGGGTGCGTCGGACTATGGCAGCGGCGTAAGCCTTCAGAGCGCAGAGGAAATGAGCACCGGCTGGGGGACCGGCTACCGGGCGGTGTATGCGTTCGACGATATAAACCGGCTCCGGGTCAACCAGAATCCCAGTGACGATCTCCCGTCGCAGGGCGCCGACATGGGTGGCGAGACACCGAGCGCCGTTGAGTATATTCAGTTTGCCATGAGCGGCAGTAATCCCGCCACGCTCGAGATCATCATGCCGGAGCCCGAAGAAGGCGAGATGGAGCCTGCCGACTCCTCCATGCCGGAAGATATGGAGGCCCCCGAGCTCTCAGAGCAGGACATGCAGGGACTTGCCAGCCTCTACACCGATATGCGCATCAGCGTCGATGTGGTTGTCAACGGACAGGTGGTGGATTCCGATGCGACCCATCTCGACGGGAACACGGTGACTCTCATCGAGATGGACTTCAACCGCCTCCTCGAGGAGCCCGATGTGATGCAGCGCCTCGCCGCGCAGGAGCCGGGCTCCCTCAGCCAGATCGAGGCCCTCGTGGACGACATTCCAGGCATCAAGGCGGAGCTCAAGCCCCGCGTGCGTGTCCGCTTTCGGTGAGTCTCGACATCGTCTTCGAGTGCTGAATTGACACCGCGCTGCTTGTATCGTAATGTAGCGCCATGAGTTCGCCAGGCCAGGGGTCTGGGGGTCAGCGTACCGACGGCGAAGAAGCCCAGCAGTCCCTTTTCGAACGCCTCTTCGGCGCGCTGCTCGGCGGCGAGGACGAAGAGCGCCTGCGAAAGCGGCAGCTGAAGAATATTGCGAAGGCGCTGAAGAAATCCCGCTTCAAGTTTTACAAGCCGCGCGGGGAAGAGGTTCAGCCGGCACTCGCAAAGTTCTTCCACGAGATCTATCGTACCGTAGGACCGGCCCAGACCCTGCTTTCGAACGCGGACAGCTCAACCGCACTCCGTGGTATCGTCATTGACACCTATCTCTCCGATTCGCAGCGCGAGCAGCGCGATGCCCTCGACGAGGAGCGCATCCGGGAGCAGGTACGTGTGAAGGGCGGGGGGGAGCTGCGCGACTATCTCAAGGAGGCCATCCTCGGATTCTACCGCGCCTTCGACAATGAGACCGTCAAAGAGATAAACGCCACCTACAGCAACATCCGGCGGCTCGTGAACTTCGTGCGTTTCGATTACTACTTTCTGCTGCGCAAGTTCGACTCGAGCTTTCCCGAAGGGGAGTTCACCTACAAGCCGAAATTCGATTCCCTGCAGGCCGAGTATGTCTCGGACGATCTCAAGGACTTCCTCGAGATAGCCTATCCGCTTGACGAACAGGCCAACTGGGACGCCGTGTTCGATGCCCTGCGTGCCTACAAGGGCGTCGAAACCATCGCCAGGTCGGAGTGGAAGAAGGTGGTCGCACATGTCGAGGATGTGCTCAAGTCGAACGTTCTGACGATGATCATTCAGCACGCCGACAAGGACCCGTCGTTCCAGCCGAGTTCCCGCAAGGTCAGCGAGCGAATCGTCGAGCCATATCTCGAGAGCCTCAAGACAAAGGCCGAGTCGACGGTGCAGAGCCTGATGCACGAGCGGCGTACCGAGAAGGCCGACCAGCTCAAGCAGAAAGTCTTCGGCACCACCGCGATCGCGCGTACGAAATACTACACCGACACCGCCAATCTGGTGTTCACCAAGCGCAATCTCGCGGGCTACGCCTACACCGAGCCCATCAACTACCTCAAGGCCTTTCTGCTCGATTACGTGAAGAAGGATGTGCGCGAAGTCGTGCGTGACATTCTGATCGTGCGCGGGCAGTGGTCGGAAAATATCACCTCACAGCGCATGTCGGAGGCCTTCCATCAGGTGTTCACAATCGCCGATCAGGTGGTGAGGTTCGACGACAGCCTTGCCGAAGAGGGGGGGCTCGGGCAGAAGGTGAAACGAGGGATGGGCCGTATCAAGGACCGAGACCTCAGTACCAAGAAGCTGCTGAAGCAGACCCTCGATGAGGTGAACAAGCAGGCACGAGCGATGATAATGGACTCCGCGCAGGCGCTCATCACCATGGCCAAGGACCTCAAGACGCTCATAGAGGACTACGACAAGAAGAGCGGCGAGCTTCTTCTGAACTGGAGGGAGCTCGATTCCTACTCCGAGGAGCCGCTAAAAGACCGCATGGTCGAGATCTACCGCACGACCTACTACTTCGTGCAGCTTCTGCAGATGTACGTGAAAAAGCAGCAACCGCGTGAGGGCGGCGGCGAGTAGCCTGTACGCTACAGCGCACCCTCGAGGGCGAGTAACGAGCGCTTCGCTTCGGCGCCGCTTCCGTTGAGCGAGCGCAGTGCGTAGTTGCCGATATTCCCCGAGGCCGGTACGACGCGGTGGCAGGGTACCAGGATGGGGATAGGATTCGAGGCGACTGCATTACCCACGGCGCGCGCCGCGTCCTTCTTGCCGATTTTCCTGGCAATTTCTCCGTAGGTCACCACGTCGCCGTAGTTGATCTTGCGCAGCCGTTGCCATACGAGACGCTGAAACTCGGTGCCCTCGAACTCGAGGTCGAGGGTGAACCGCTTCAGTCGTCCTGCGAAGTATTCATCCAGCTGGTACTCGACCTCGCCGCATGCGTACTTATTTTCCTCCGCTACGTAGTCCTCTCCCCAGTCATCGACGGGTGCGAATCCGATGCGAACGACAGTACCCTTGCGCCTTACTGCGATGTAAAGATAACCGATCGGGGATGGATACGTATGGGTGTAGACAAGCTCTCTGCTGTTCGCCATACGCCTTCGCTCAGGATAATAGCACTGCGGTCCCGAAAAGAAAAGCAGGTCGTCAGAATATTTCGTTTGCTGAGCCGGTTTCATTTGCTGAGCCGCGATGTCTCCGTTATACTTCGCCGCATGGCCGACACGGTGACCGTCCTGCCGGTTCTCCCAGGCGATCGAAGGCTCGAGCGTGAGTTCATCTCGCTACCCCACGAGATCTACGCTGGATGCCCACAGTGGGTCCCCCGTTTCCGCAAGGGAGTCCGGCGGATGATCCGGCGCGAGCACCCCTATTTCGATCACGCCGATGGGCAGTTCCTCATTGCCCGGCGAAACGGGAACACGGTGGCCCGGCTTCTCGTGGTCTCGAATCGTCGCTACAACGAGCACCACAGCCGCCGCGACGCGCATTTCTACTACTTCGATGCATTCGACGATCACGGGGCGGTCGATGCTCTCTTTGCCGCAACCCGAGAGTGGGCCCTCGATCACGGCTGCGAGGGCATGGCCGGACCCATGCTCTCCGGTGGAGCAGCCGGTCACGGAGTTCTTGTCGACGGCTTCGAGCATCGCGCCGCGATGACGATGATGAGCTACAACTTTCCCTACTATCGGGACCACCTCGAGCGGCAGGGGATGGTGAAGCGGGTTGATATGCTTTCCTCCAGGCTCCATCCGCCGACCTTCGAGCTTCCGCCCAAAGTGCGCTCGGTGGCGGAGAAGGTGCTCGCCCGGGGTCGCTTCTCGGTGCTGCGGTTTGCCTCGAAGGCCGAGCTCAAGGCCGTTGCCGCGGAGGTGGTGCCGATGTTCAACCGCTCCCTTGCGGGGCATCTGCAGAACTATCCGCTGACCCAGGCGGAGCTCGACGAGCTCGCCTCCGACCTGCTCGAAGTCGCCGACCCCGAGCTCATCAAGATTCTCGCCTACGACGGCGAGTACGTCGGATTCCTCCTCGCCTTCCCCGATGTTTCGGAGGCACTGCGCCGTTCCGGGGGCCGTCTGACTCCCTGGGCCGTCTTCGACATCATGCGGGAGTTCAGACGGACGAAGGACCTCGTGATAAACGGGGCGGGCATCCTGCCCGAGTACCAGCGTCTCGGAGGCAACGCGCTTCTCTACTATGAGCTCGAGCGCACCGCCAAGAGCCGCGATTTCACCCATGCCGATGTGACGCAGGTGGCGGAATCCACTGAGCTCATGCAGAGTGACCTCGAGCGCCTCGGCAGCGAAGTGTACAAGCGCCACCGGATCTACGAGATGCCGTTGTAGGGGCCGGAGACGGCTTCCGGAAACGGCGAGTGCCACTGCCAGCCGGTGCGCCCGGTTCGGCGGTAGCGCTCGAGCCGCCGGATGGTGATCTCGGCAAAGACAGGATCTATGTCGGCGGTATGACAGGATCTGCCTTCGAGCTCGGCGGCGAGGAGCGTGGTGCCGCTGTGGGCGAAGAGGTCGAGCACTGATGCCGCCGGCGCGCTTCGGATGATGCGACGGACCGCGCCGAGCGGTTTCTGCGCGTATGCCCCCGGCACGTTCTCTTTGAGTCGATAGAAAACCTGCTGCAGATCGACCCACACATTTCCCGGGCGTATGAAGGGCGAGCGGTTCCGCGCGCCGTTCTCGGTGCGCTCTCCTCCGACCGTCTTGTAATAGCCTCGAAGCAGGCGGGGAATGTCGGTGTACTGTACCTCGAACGCCGGTGTGCCGCGGGTATAGTAGAGAAGCTCCTGTCGCACCGCCATCCAGTTCTTGCCCGTGCCGTACCCACGCTGATTGCGCAAGGTGATCATGCTCCGCGCATCGAGTTCCTCGAACTCGCGAAGCAGGAGCATGAGCTCCGGAAGCGGGTGGAATCCGGCGCGCTGATCCGCGCCGGTCCAGAGGTAGAAGTGCGCGTGGTCTGCCAGCGCGG
>CAZVXU010000090.1:0-6969 GCA_964631585.1 uncultured Spirochaetaceae bacterium
ATCGGCGTCCAGTGAAGGAGCGTCGAGTCCTCGGCATCGAGGCCGGCGCCGGCCTCCAGGAGCGTTTCTGCAACCTGCGGATTGTCGTTGAGACCGGCGGCGTACATGAGCGGCGTACGCCCGAGCCGGGGGGCACGTGCGTTCACGTCAGCGCCTGCGTCGAGGAGGGCGGAGACCACCTTCGGGTTGGGGTTCTCGGCGGCGGCTTTCATGAGGGCGGTCTCTCCGTCGCGGTCTGAAACGCCGACTTCGACACCCGCGTCGACGAGCACTTCGATGACCCGGGCGCTTTTATTGTGCTCGGCCGCCACCATGAGCGCTGTGCGCCCGGCGGTGTCGGTTGCCCCGACCGGCTCGCCGCCGCGGATTGCTCTGCGGACGACACGGTGATTCCGCGAGCGGACGGTTTCAAAAAACGACTCTTGATCAGCTGCCGCCGGCGCGAGCACCGCGGCGCCCAGTATGGTAAACATGATCAGGTTTCTGACTGCATGAGAGCACTTCATATGCCCAGAAAGTCGTCCGCCTTGCGCGCCGAAGTCAAGAGATACCGTGCGCCGGCGACTCGGGTCACTGTACTTTCCCACCTTTCCCACATTGATACTCAAGATATTTAGGCTTACACGGGCTCCGCCGACGAAATCGCCTGGAGTTTTCTCTTTACAACCGAAATTTGCCGTGCTACCATAAATGGTCACTAAAAAACTTAAGGAGGTTCTTTAGATGAGAAAGTTGCTTGTTACCGCAGTACTTCTCACTTTTCTCGTAGGGCTCGCATTCGCCGGTGGACAGGGCGAACAGGAAGCCGCCGAGGGTGAGGAGCAGTACGAGATCGTCATGGTTGTAAAGCTCGAGGGCGTTGCATGGTTCGATAATATGCGCCTCGGAATCCAGCGATTCAATGAGGAGCACCCCGACGTGAATGCCTACCAGGTAGGTGCCGACACCGCCGACCCGGCCGCGCAGGTTGCGCTGGTCGAGGACCTGATTGCCCAGGGCGTGGACGCGATTCTCGTCGTTCCGAACGACCCCGAGTCGCTCGTCCCGGTCTTCCAGCGTGCCAATCAGGAAGGCATCCTGACCTTCACCCACGAGGCATCCAACCAGCAGCAGGTCAGCTTCGACATCGAAGCATTCGACAACAACGAGTACGGCCGCCACATGGCCGAGGTCATGGCTGAGTGGATGGACGGGGAAGGCGTATGGCAGCCCTTTGTCGGGCACCTGACATCCACCACGCATAACGAGTGGGTCGACGGTGAGCAGGAGGTCCTCCAGGAGAGCTTCCCCAACATCGAGCAGGCCACGAGCCGCATCGAAGAGCAGGAGAATCAGCAGATTGCCTACGAGAAGACTCTCGAGCTTCTGCAGACTTATCCCGAGCTCGAGGCCGTGATGGGCAGCGCGATGAGTACCGTTCCGGGTGCCGCACAGGCGATCCAGGAACAGGGCCGCATCGGTGACGTTGCCGCATTCGGCACCTGCCTTCCGTCGGTCGCCGGTGACTACCTCCAGAGTGGCGCGGCTGAGTCCATCCACTTCTGGGTACCCGCGGACGCAGGTTACGTAACCGCCAACGTCGCATATCACATGCTCAAGGGTGAGGAAATCACCGAAGGCATGGACCTCGGCGCTCCCGGTTACGAAAGCATCACCATCCAGGAAAATGATAGCGGCGTCCCCGTCATCTACGGACAGGCGTGGGTCGACGTAAACGAGGACAACCTGGAAGACTGGATGACTGACGGAGAGTACGACCTCTAACGCCCGGGCTCTGCCAGTACGAGATTTCTGAAGGTGGCCGGGGTTCGTCCCGGTCACCTTTTTTGCCGTCCGGCTTGGCTTCTCCACTCCTTTTTGTCGCTCGGCGGTGGCGCACAGCATACCGCGTAAACACCGCGTTACGCCGTGAACCGCAGACCTGCGGTCTCAGTTGACGGCGTAGACACTGTGCGCGTAAGCTACTTGCAAGAGATTCTCAGCAGCGGAGTTTTCTATATGGCTGACTATTTTCTCGAAGCGCGTAATATCAGTAAAGCCTACACCGGTGTGCAGGCGCTCGACGATGTCACCCTCAATATCGGGCGAGGAGCGATTCACTGTCTCGTCGGCGAGAACGGGTCCGGCAAGTCGACCCTCATTAAGGTCATCGGAGGCGTTGTAACACCGGATGCCGGGCAGCTCGTCTACGACGGCACCACCTACCGGCACGTGCATGCGATAGACGCAATCAGAGAGGGAGTGCAGATCATCTATCAGGACCTCTCGCTTTTCCCCAATCTGAGCGTCGCAGAGAATATCTCGATCAATCAGATGGTCGAACAACAGAACCGCGTCCTCAACTGGAAGGAGATGCGGCGCATCGCCACCGACGCGCTGGATGAGATCGACGAGAGAGTCGATCTCGACGAACTCGTCGAGAACCTCTCCATGGCCAAGAAGCAGGTTGTCGCCATCACGCGGGCACTCACCCAGAGCGCGAAACTTATCATCATGGATGAGCCGACCTCGGCGATCACCCGGGAAGAGGTCGACCACCTCTTCTCCGTCATCCACAAACTCAAAGCAAAGGGGATCGCGACGCTGTTCGTCAGTCACAAGCTCGACGAGGTGTTCGAGATTGCCGAAACGGTCTCCGTGCTGCGGGACGGTCAGAAGGTGGGAGATTACGAGGCGGCAGAGCTCGATGGTGAAAAGCTCACCTACCTCATGACGGGACAAAAAATTGAATCGGTTCACTACGAATACGAGGGCGAGGAGATGGAGGCCGCGCCCGTGCTCGAGGTCCGACACTTGAGCCGGCCGGGCGAGTTCGAAGATGTCAGTTTCGAGCTCCGCCGGGGCGAAATCCTGGGAATTACCGGCCTGATCGGATCCGGGCGCACCGAGGTGGCCTATTCGATCTTCGGCCTCACCCACCCCGAGAGCGGTGAAATCCTCGTCGAGGGAACCCCCGTGAAGATGAGCTCACCGCGGACCGCCACCCGCTACGGCATCAGTTATCTGCCGGAGGATAGGCTTTCTCAGGGCATTTTCCAGCATCAGTCCATCGGGAACAACATCGTCATCACCGTGCTGCGGCGGTTTCTGGGAGCGCTGGGTCTTATCAAGGCGGACAAGAAGGCCGAAAGCGAGGAACAGTGGATAGAGCGCCTGTCCATCAAGACGCCCAGCAAAGACGCGCCGGCAAGCAGCCTCTCGGGCGGAAACCAGCAGCGAGTGGTAATCGCCAAATGGCTTGCGACCGACCCGAAGGTATTCATCCTCGACGGTCCCACGATCGGCATTGACGTCGCCTCGAAGGGCGCCATACATCACACGATACGCGATCTTGCAAAGGGCGGTATGGCCATCATCATGATCTCCGATGAGGTCGACGAGGTGCTAAAGAACTGCAACCGTGTTCTCGTGATGCGAAAAGGGCGAATCGCGGGCCAAATCACCGACCCCGCCGGCACCAGCGAGAGTGAGGTGCGCAAACTCGTTACCACCGAAACGGCGAATGAGGTAGCTTAGCCATGAAAAACTTTGCAAAACAGCTTTTCAAACACAACGAGACATATCTCGCGCTGTTCATCATCGTGTTTGCTATCGTGCTGCAGAGCATCAACCCGCAGTTCCTCAGCGTGCGAAACGTCTTCGGTCTGCTCAAAAACAGCACCGGCACTGCAATTCTCGCCGTCGGATTTCTGCTGGTCATCCTGACGGGGAATATTGATGTTTCCTTTCCGGCTATCGCCATCTCGGGACAGTACATCGCGGCAAACGTGCTCATGTCCCTGAACTCCGAGAGCCTTGCCCTCGCCTTTGCGATTGCGATCGGCATCGGGCTGGTCTATGGCGCGATCAACGCATTCTTCGTGACCAAGTTCAATCTACCGACGCTCATCGTGACCCTCGGCACGTTCAACCTCTTCCACGGCTTTCTGCTCGAGTTCGTCGGTACGAAGGCCATAAACATCGGGCAGCTGCCGCAGCCGTTCAAGGACCTCGGCGACGCGAACATTTTCTCCATTCCTGTAGAAAGCGGCAGCCCTGTCGGATTCTCGGTGTTCATTGGCATCCTTATCGCGATACTGCTTGTCACCTTCTTTATTCTGCGCTTCACATTGCTCGGGCGCGGCATCTACGCGATGGGCGGCGACGCCGAGGCGGCCCGGCGCGCAGGCTTCAACACAGGGCGGATACAGTACTTCATCTACATGTACGTGGGCGTGCTCGCCGGCATCATGGGTATCCTTCATATCTCTCTCATCAACTACGGTAATCCGAACTATATCGTCGACACCGAGCTCCTTCGGGTCATCGCGGCGGTTGTGCTCGGCGGTGCGCTGATAACTGGGGGCAAAGGCAGCCTCACGGGCACAATGCTCGGGGTCATTCTCCTTGTAACGCTTCAGAAGAATCTGGTTCTCATCGGACTGTCCTCCTACTGGCAGCAGTTCTTTGTGGGGCTCATCATTGTGATCGGTGTCACCATTACCCACGTGCAGGCGAAGCTGCGAAGCAGCCAGAAGGTCGTCATCGTACGCAGCCATTAGATTGGACAAGGAGACGTGTGTCGTGACTGAGAAGAATGCAAACAACCTGATGCTATTCATCATATTTCTGGCTCTCATGGTGATCATGACGATTGCGTTGCCGGACAACTTTTTTACGCTGCGCAATTTCCGGTCGATGATGCGACAGTTCCCCGAGTACGGGCTCCTCGCCCTCGGGATCATGCTCGCGATGATCACCGGAGGAATAGATCTGTCAATCGTGGGAATCACCAGCCTGACCGGCGTGGTTGCCGCTCAGGTGCTGGTGCAGCACGTCGACTCTACGCTACCACCGGGACTTTTCGTGGCATTTGCCATCGCGGCGGCGCTCGGGGTCGCCGTCCTATGCGGCATTTTCAACGGCATCCTCATAACCATCGCGAACGTGCCGGCGCTGATAGCGACGCTCGGAACCAACGGCCTGTTTCTCGGGCTGTCGATTGTGTTCACGCAGGGACACGGCATCCGCGGCTTCCCGACCGAGATTCTCTTCATCGGAAACGGCCAGTTTCTCGGTCTTCCGATGCCGTTCATCATTTTTCTCGTGGTGGCCCTGCTGATCGGCTTACTTCTGACCCGCACCCGGCTCGGGTTCAACATGACCATGCTCGGGTCGAGCCCCGAGGTCTCGCAGTTTTCGGCGATCAACAATACGATGGTGCTGATTAAAACCCACGTCATAATCGCGATGCTCGCCGGCCTCGCTTCAATCATCATCATCTCGCGCGTGAACTCGATGCGACCGGGCTATGGTGAGGCATACCTTCTGCTGGCCATCCTGATTGCGATTCTCGGAGGCACGAACCCGAACGGCGGATTCGGCACCGTCCTGGGAGTCGGGTTGGGTCTTGCGAGCATGCAGGTGCTCACGAGTGGCCTGAACTTCCTCGATTTCACACCCTTCTTCCGTAAGTTCATCTACGGTGTGCTTCTGCTTGGCGTGATGGTGCTCAACTACTATCGCAGGCAGCACGGCGGGAAGATCAAGATACCGAGGCTTGGTTTGGGCACAAAGACCAGCAAGTGAGGTATCAAGTAAGGTATCCAGGAGCGTGTTGGTAGAATTCGGATGAGTCGTTGCGGCGCAAGGAGTTCCGCCCAGCGCACTCTCTCGGATGGTTTCGTGCAGCGCTCTGTTCAGTTAAGCGTATTTCCCGCATAGAATTGGCGGTGACCGTACCAACACGCTCCTATATACCTCAACTTACAGGAGCAAGTTCCCGTCCTCGATGATGGTGGTGCCGTCCACGGTGACCGTGCCGCCGCGTCTCAGATCTTTCACGATGTCCCAGTGAAGCGCCGACTGGTTTTTTCCGCCGCAGGCCGCGTAGCTCCGGCCGAGTGCGATGTGAACGGTGCCGTAGATCTTTTCGTCGTAGAGGATGTCGTTGCTCACGAAATCAACCCGGGGATTCGTGCCGATGCCGAACTCCCCGACCCGACGTGAGCCCTCGTCCATGTCGAGAAGCGTGTTGAGGAAGTTCTCGTTGGTCTCGGCGCTTGCCTGCGTGACTTTGCCTGCGGAGAACTCGAGCCGTATACCCGACATGAGCGTGCCGGCGAAGACGCCCGGATCCTCGAAGCTGATGTGGCCCTCCACCGAATCTTCCACGGGGGCGGTGTAGAGCTCGCCGCCAGGCATGTTGATGTGGCCGGCCTCGGCAACGTAGTGCCGCCCTGCGGTCGAGAAGCGAAGGTCGGTACCGGGCGCGCTGATGTGCACCTCGCTCGTGCCCTCGATCCGGTCCCGCTGAGCCTCCATCTGGCTCTTCTCCGACTCCCAGTCGAGAAGCGTCGCCCCGAAGAAGAACTCCATCATGGTGTCCAGGCTCTTTCCGGCCTGCTGGGCGATGGCGGCGGTGGGGATGCGGCAGATCGTCCATTTCGTACTGCTCGTCCGCTTCGCCGACACCTTGCCCTCCGCTTTTCGATGCAGAGAGACCGTGTCGGCATCGATATCCGCGGACTCGTAGAGATTGCTGGCAGCGCGAAGATCCACGCAGACATCGGCCCAGTCCATGGCGTGGGTGTAGAGCTCCGGCTCCCAGCCCACCTGCTCCTCGCTTCCGAGCCGCATGAGATCGCGCTGGAGGTAGGAGGAGTTGAAGAGCACCTGCGGATATGCGCCAAGCTCCACCGCCCGCGCGTAGACCGCACGCATGAGCGGGAAGCTCTCGAGCTCCCGCATGATTATGATGCAGCGGTCGCCGGCCTTCGTCTCGGTCGAGTAGTCGACGAGCACGCGCGCGAGCTCGTTCCATCGCTTGTCGTAATCCATACGTGTACTCCTATTTGCGGGCGCCGCTTACCGGCGCCCGCCCTCCCGCGCGAAGCCGGCGAGCGCGTGCACCGTGTCCGCACTCGAGCGGTAGAGATCTCGGTAGAGAGGATAGAGGCGCTCGTAAACCTCGTGTGCCGCGGTCGGCTC
>CAZVXU010000090.1:7069-9907 GCA_964631585.1 uncultured Spirochaetaceae bacterium
GCCGCCATCTCCTCGAGGTTGTGCCGCACGCCGAAGGCGACGCCCTCGAGGAGCGCGCGGTACACGTGGGCGCGGCTGTGTCGCAGGGTAAGGCCGGCGATGACACCGCGGGCATCAGGGTCGTTTAGCGGTGTGCGCTCGCCGCTGAAGTACGGCAGCGCCAGGAGCCCTTCCGCGCCCGCGGGGATGTCCGCCGCGTCGCGGGCGAGCGCGGCGTAGGCGTTCTCGCCCCCCGCCTCTTCGACGGCACGTTCTTCCGCGCCGAACTCCTCGCGGAACCACTGAGTGACGGCTCCGGTGGTAGACATGCCGGCGGCAAGGGCATACATGCCGGGGACGATCGAGGGTGCGGGCCAGAACACGCCGCCCCGAGGCTGTGATTCGAAAAGCCGGATGATGAATACCGAGCTCCCGTACATCACCATGGTGTCGCCGGGGTCGAGAACACCGGCACTCACCGCCTCCGAGGCGGCGTCCGCGGTACCGGCAATGACGGGCGTCCCCTCCGCCAGCCCGGTCTCAGCAGCGGCCGAGGCGCTGACGCCTCCGGCGATATCGGTCGTCCAGATCGGCTCGGCGAGTTGATCGGGGCGACAGACCGGCGCGCAGCCCTCATCAGACCAGCCGCGCTCCGCGATATCGTAGAGGGGCCCGTAGAAGGCTGCGGTGTAGTGGTCGATGGCGAGCTCTCCGGTGAGACGATAGACGAGGTAGGAGGTCGAGGTGACGAAGTAACGGGCCTGTTTCCAGACCTCCGGCTCGTGATGTTTGAGCCACAGGATTTTCGGGCCGGCGGATTGTGCCGAGAGCTCGCAGCCGGAGTGCTCGACGATCCAATCGACGCCGAGCTCACGGTTGAGCTCTTCGATCTCGGCAGTGGCGCGCGTATCGATGCCGTAGAGGATGGCAGGCCGAAGCGGTCGACCCTCCGCGGAAAGCGGCAGCACGCAGGGCGCGATCCCGCTGGTTCCAACCGCGGTCACCTCGCTCGCCGGCACCTCGCCCTTCTCCAGTAGCACCTTCGAGAGGCTCACGAAGTCATGCCACCACACGCCCTCGGCATCGTGCTCGGCCCGGCCGGGCTGAGGGATATCGAGATCATGCGGGACGGAATGCCGGGCGGCAATGCTACCGTCGGCGGCCACGAGAACGCCTTTGGAGCTGTAGGTGCCGATGTCAATTCCGAGAAAATAGCTCATATCTTATTTTCTTATAACAGGTTATTCGCCCGCAGTCAAGACGGGGCCCTTTCGGAGGCGGACCGTACATGCTATACTGGAGGCACCAATCGAGAACAATAGCGGAGGTACCGATGGCAAGTTACGTGCTTGGAATTGATGGAGGAACCGAAAGTATCCGCACGGGTGTCTACGACGAGACGGGTCGCTGCCTGAGTTTCGGAGTGAGCGAGAACAAGAACTACCACCGGCACCCCGGCTGGGCCGAACAGAAGATCGAGCAGTGGGATGAGTCCCTCGTGGAGTCGATCAAGATCGCCATCGACAAGGCGGGCGTCGACCCCGGCGACATCAAGGGCGTCGGGCTCGACGGCACGAGCTGCACCGTCGTCTTTCTCGACGAGAACGGTCGTCCGCTGCGGGATGCCATCATGTGGATGGATATTCGCGCCTCCGGCGAAGCCGCCGAGATTGCCGGCACCGGGGATCCGGCCCTCGAGTATGTCGGTTTCGGAAACGTGTCGCCGGAGTGGTTTCCCTGCAAGGTGCTGTGGACCAAGCGAAACGAGCCCGACACCTACAAGAAGGCACACACGATCTTCGAGCATACCGACTGGATGGTGTACCGCCTCACCGGTGAGATTACGGCGAACATCAATACGACGACGGTGCGATGGTTCTACAACGGTCGCAAAGACGGTTTTCCGACCTCGCTCTACGAGACGATCGGCCTCGGCGATGCTTTCGAGAAGCTGCCGTCACGTATCGTCGGGCTCGGAGAGGTGGCCGGAAGCATCACCAAGGAGATGGCCGAAAAGACGGGGCTCACCGCCGGCATTCCCGTGGCAGGTGGCGGCGCCGATGCCTACGTCGGCGTCGTGGGGGTGAACGCGCTGACAGCCGGCAAACTCGCGGTCATCACCGGATCCTCTCAGCTTCAGATCGGCGTGTCGGACGTGGAACTGCACAAGAAGGGCCTTTTCGGCAGCTTTCCCGACGCGGTCGTCCCGGGTCTGCAGGTCGTGGAGGCGGGGCAGATATCTACCGGCTCGGTTGTGAAGTGGTTCACCACGAACTTCCTCAACGCCGACATCACCGCCGAGGCTGAGAAGCGCGGCGGCTCAGTCTACGACGTGCTCAACGAGCAGGCCGAGAAGATCCCCCCTGGCTCCGACGGGCTCGTGGTGCTCGAGCACTGGCAGGGGAACCGCACGCCCTGGGTCGATCCCAACAGCCGCGGCGTCATTCGCGGGCTGACCCTCAGCCACACCCCCGCGCATATCTTCCGCGCCATCATGGAGGGCGTCGTTTACGGCACAAAGGTGATTATCGACCGCATGGAGCAGGAGAACTTCGCCATCGACGAGATCATCGCCTGCGGCGGCGCGACGCAGAGCGACCTGTGGATGCAGATCCACGCCGATGCGACCGGAAAGCCCATCACCATCCCGGAGGAACAGCAGGCGGTATCACTGGGAAGCGGGATTCTCGCCACTGTGGCGGCCGGCATCTATCCCGACATGAAGTCGGCGGCGGACAAGATGGTGCGGGTTGCCAAGAAGGTGCAACCGAATCCGAAGAACACCGAAGCGTACGCGGAGTACGTGCGGCAGTACGAGGCAACCTATGATGCGCTGAAGGATGATTCGAAACGCCTCGT
>CAZVXU010000091.1:0-9705 GCA_964631585.1 uncultured Spirochaetaceae bacterium
CGTGGGAGACGAGGAGGTATCCGCCGCGATACCGCGAGAGGAACTCCATGAGCCAGTCGCGCGCCTCGATGTCGAGGTAGTTGGTGGGCTCGTCGAGGAGCAGGAGGTCGGGGTGTTCGAGCAGAACCCGGGCCAGGGCCGCGCGCATGCGCCACCCGGCCGAGAGTTCCTCGACGGGGGAATCGAAGACCTCCGCGCGGAATCCGAGACCGCGTAGCACCTCGTCGATGCGTGCCTCGCGGTCGTAGAAGCCGGAGTCCTCGATGAGCTCCTGTATCTCGTGAAACTCGTGCAGGAGATCGGCGGCCTCTTCGTCGGTTTCGGTGGATTCCGCGAGGATGCGGCCGAGCTCCTCCTGGCGAGAGAGGCGGTCTCGCAGGTAATCGAAGGCGCGCTCCGCCTCCTCTCTAACGGTATGTCCACCGAACTGCTCGACCGACTGGGGGAGATAGGAGATGCGGGCCTCGCTGCGCCGCACCACCGTTCCGCCGTCCGGCTGGACGTGCCCGGCGATGATACGCATGAGCGTGGTCTTGCCGCTGCCGTTTGCGCCGGTCAGGGCGACGCGCGAGCTGCGGCTCAGAGACAGCTTGACCCCGTCGAGAACAGTCCGCTCACCGAAGGAAACCGTGACGTCGGTGAGCTGCACGAGACTCATGTCGAGTCACCTTCCTCGAAGGAGAAGAAGATGATGACCGGAGAGAGGCTCTCGCGCAGTACCACCTTGTCGCGAATGTTGTCGGAGGGCACGTGGGCGAGGCGCAGCCCGCCGGAGACGAACTGGTAGAGAAACACCACCGGTTGGTTCTCGGCGCCTGTGAATCTGAACGACAGCGCTCCCTCGTAGTCTTCGGAGAGGCTTTCCGACAGGAAGTGATCGAAGCGTATGTGGCCGCTCCCACCGGCGGAGGCGGGTATGACCGACGGCACGAGCCGGGAATACTGTGCCCACTCAAAAATTTCGTCATCGTGCAGGAGGATGCTCCCGTAAGCGTTGCTCACCAGTCTGGTCCCCCGCGAGCGAAGCGAGGCGTATCGCTCTTCGCGACGCTCCTGTTCCTCGCGCCGCACCTCCGCGATGTCCCTCTCGATGCTCTGCATGGCGACGTTGTGTCCCTCGCCGTCGATGGTGTACTGGATGCTGATGGTGTTCTCCGCCCGCACGATCACCGAGAATTGCGCCCCGCGGGCAACGAACTCTCTCGAGCGTCCGTGGTTCCAGCCCTCGTACTCGAAGGTGGCGCTCTGATCCTCCAGGTTCAGCCGTATACGGTTTTCCTCCGGCTCGGGAAAGAGGCCGTAGTCGGCGCGGAAGCGCTCGAGGTCGATCCGGCCCGAATCGAGCATGCGGGAGAAATAAACAGGTCGCCACGTTGTGGAGAGAAAGCGCGAGAGCAGGGGGGCATCGAGGGGGCCGCTGTCCTCGCTCCCGCCGCCGGAACCCTCGATTCCGGAGAGGTAATAGCCGAACGCCCAGCCACGCGATCCGTCCCGGGTGAGTACCTCGTACCAGTAGTCGACAAAGCCGGCCTCATCGGACGGTTGGTCGCTTCGGGAGATCACCTTGGCCTCTTCGCCGCGACGCAGACGGTACACGATACTCGATGTGCGGTCGGCGTCCTCACGCACCGGAAGGGCCTGCCGCTCGGCCGTGGCAAAGGTCTCCGCGTAGTTTTCGAACTGCTCGGCAAACTCCCGCGCGCGCTCCTCGCTGCCGAATACCTCCACCCGCCACTGCGGCAGGGTCACTCGCTCCTCGTCCTCGGGCGGCCTCACCGTGTAGGTGTCATCGACATCCGAGCTGTCGGAGATGGTAACAACCGTTCCGTACTCTATGGAGCTTTCCTCGGGGGGCCAGAGCACGACGCCGGAACCCTGCGACCCGCCGCCGCAGGATACGAGAACCGAGACGAAAACCGAGATGACGATGACGGTGCTGAGATGACGGAAAGTCACGGGGTACTCCTTGCGTGGTTGAACTATTTGACCACAGGTATGCCCGAATCGTCAATCGAGCGCGGATTCTTCGAGCACGGACTCCTCGAGGATGATGACCACCCGTCCCTCGCGGACAATATCCTGGTTGGCAGGCTCGGCGAAAAACACCTCAGCGTCCTCGGCGGAGATGATGGGATCGGTGGCGTATCGGCCGAACACGCCCGTTGCCACGGTCCGCATCGGTCGCGTCCCGGCACGCTCCTCGACGATCGGGTCGGTTGCGCTCGTAGCGTATGCCACCGGCCCGTGAGCGCGTATGACCTCCGGCCGGACACGGTCGGCCTCCAGAACGACACGCGTTGCATTGTGAGAGTAGATATCGGGAAGCAGGGCGGGGCGGACGCGGACGGTCCGATCCTCCCCGTGCACGGGGAGCAGCCCGCGGGCATAGACGACCAGACCGGTGAACTCGCGACTCGGGCGCCACGGTATGACGCGGGGAAGGTCGCGGGGGCGCTCATGATCGATGAAAAGCCCTGCGAGGTCCGGGTAGAGCTGCAGTGAATAGCCGAGCTGCAGAGCGCGAAGGTCCGGTGTGTGACGGTTCAACGTGGGGACGAGCTCATCGGCGAGTCGGGCCACATCTACGGCGAGTCTCGGCCGCTGCCCGTAATGCTCGGCCAGGGTGCGGAGGGAGTCAACCTGAACGCCGGCCGCTTCTTCCTGCAGAATCCGGGGCAGCTCGGCGCGGATGCTCTGCTCGGCGGTGTGCGCCGCCGCCGGATGGTTTCGCGCGTCGGCAGGCAGCGGACTCCGAATATCGATGTGGAAGCTGCGCGAGAGCCAGTCGACCCGGCTCGTGATCGTCGGCTCACCTTCAATGCGCTGAGCACGTACCGCCGCAGGCGCTAGCACCGAGAGCGTCAGGAGAATTATCGCAATCCTAAAGCGCGTCGCCAAAGAAGATACCCGCCCATTCCCAGTCGCCGTTGATGTCGGGATCCGCCGGAAACTCGACGCGGCGGAAGTAGAGGTACCAGGTTTGAATGCGGTGTGACCACCCCCAGGTCCGCAGGTAGGCCTCCCGCGCGTTGGAGTTTATGTCGATGTCCTCGGCAAATCGCACGCGCGAGCGCTGGAGAAAGATGCCGAGATTGAACGGCGCCTGACTGTTGAAGTCCGTCTCCTGCTGTTCCCATGACATCGCGAAGAAGTTGGCGTCCGCTCTGTACCGCAGCAGGAGGTTTGCATCCTGCCGCCACAACGCGTTCTTTATAGTGGCAACCAGCCGGTCGAGGCTCTCCATCGTCCAGTTCTTCGAAGAGTCGTAGAACTCCACCCGCCGCATTATCTGCTCGCGGGCATGCGGAGCACCGAGGATCTCGGTCTGGGGATACCCGAGGAAGTTCTTGTAGTCGACGTAGGCCTCATCCCACTCGCCGAGCTGCTCGTGGGTTCGTGCCATGTAGTAGTACGTGGCACCGAGGTCGAGTCTGTCGGCGAACCGGTCGACCAGCTCGTGGTAGTGCCGCAACCGCTCGGTGGGATCCTCGGTGAGGCGGACGAGCTCACGCAGCGCGTTGTAGTGGACGGAGGTGCCGTTTACACCCAGGTCGGCGTAGTTGGAGACCACCCGATTGTAGTAGTGCCGTGACATCTCCGGGGAGGAGTCGCGGTACTGCTTCGCCACGAGAAGCAGATAATAGGCGTTATAGGGGTGGTCGGGGTGGCGCTCCACGAAGGTGGTGAGAAAGGTACGCATACGACCGGGATAGCCGGCCTGCAGAAGGTAGCCCGCGATCTCCTCGATGAGCACCATCTGGCTCTGCTGCCGGGTCTCCTCATCGAGAAGGGTAAAGAGCTGCCGGAGCTCCTCTTTCTGCTCATCGGTGCCGACTACATAGTAGTCGTTCTGCGTCCGACAGCCCGCAAGGGCCAGCATCAGCAGCAGCACGACGGCAACAGCGCGTATCTTCATATCGGCGCCATTGTAGTATTCGCGTGTATTGTTGGCAAGGCGCGGGGTATTTGCTACACTCCCGGTCGTGAGCCGAATCGGGCCTTCGCGATATCCGAACAAATTTCTGTTCTCCAGCGTCGTCTTCATTCTCGTCGGCGCGATTCTCCTGCTGTGGAATCTCGGCCTCATCCCGGGGCTCGAATCGCTGTGGCCGGTACTGCTCATCATTGCCGGTGTGGGCTTCCTCTACGAAGGGTTCGTCCGCAGGCGCCGCGACGCCTATGTCTTTATCGGCATGTTTGCCCTGTTGCTCGGGCTCTTCTTCCTGCTCGCAGAGACCCTGCTCAGCCCCGTTGCCATCTCGAGTATCTGGCCGGTGTTCATGACCATAACGGGCCTGAGTCTCTTTGCCTACGGCGCCCGACGCCCGTGGGGCTCGCGGATGAGCTTTACCGTGCCCGGCGTGGCCATCGTCATCATATCGCTTGTGTTCCTGCTCTTTAGCCTCGACATCGTGGACCGCAGTTTTGCGAAGCTGGTGGCGCTGTACTGGCCTGCGCTTCTTATCATTGTGGGGCTGGTACTGCTGGGCATACACCTGACCCGGCGGGAGTAGCGGGGTCCTCTATACTTCAGTCGTCTGGCCCGTCCGCCGGCGGCTCGCCGTTCTCCGACTCCGGCAGAATGTTGGAATCACGAAAGAGGATGGTCTCGACGTTGAGGAGCTTGCCGCTTCGCGCGCAGGAGAGGCGGAACGGAAAGGTGTGCTCGCGATAGTAGTACACCACCCCGACGATCAGGGCCAAGATGGGCACGAAGTAGTAGGGCGAGAGCTCGTACATCACGAGCGCCTGTGCGCTGGTGTAGACGAAGAAGGCGGCGATGCCCAGGTAGAGGGTCGCAAACCGCTTCTTTTCGGCGGTTTCCTGATGCCGGCGTTGCAACACATTCACGAGCAGTATGGCGATGAATACCCAGAAAAAGTTATCCGCGACAAAGGTGACGATTTCCTGCATGTCTCCGGAGCATACCGGGTCGGGAGTCGGGTGTAAATGAGCAACCCCTATGTCGGCGCGGCGGCACCCGCCCTCGGGGGCGCACCCGGCCTCGCCGCCGCGGCACCCAGCCGCGCGGAGGCCATCGTCCTCGAGGCCTACCGGCGCTACCACTCACCACATTACATTCACCCTGATCCGCTGGAGGTGGTGCTGCGCTATCCGGATCCGGCGGATCGCGAGGTCGTGGCCCTGATCTGCGCGTCCCTCGCGCTTGGTCGTGTCCGCGGTATCCTCGGCATCTGCGCCGACGTGCTCGCACGACTCGATCGCGGGCCCGGGCCGGCTGGGCCGGCCGCGGTGGGGGCACCGGCGGCTGGGCCGGCAGCAGTCCTCGAGCAGAGCTCCCTCGACGAGCTTCGCGAGCGCTTCGAGGGGTTCGTCTATCGATTCTTCGGCCGGGAGGAGATTTCTCACTTTCTCTACGCCGTCGGAGAGGCCCGTCGACGCCACGGCAGTCTCGAGGACGCCTTCCTGGGCCACCTCTCCGCGGCCGACGCGACGGTCATTCCCGCCCTCGGCGGTCTGTCGCAGGAGCTCTCCGAGTACGCGAGCGGCGTCCACGGACTGCTCATCGCACAGGTAAAGCGGGGGAGCGCGGCGAAGCGCTGGCACCTGTTCCTGCGCTGGCTGGTCAGGGCCGATGAGGTGGATCCGGGTGGCTGGACGAGGGTGACGAGATCCCGTCTGGTGGTTCCCATGGACACGCACATGCATCGGATCTGCACGACACTGGGCATTCTGTCGCGAAAGAGTGCCGACGGAAAGGCCGCCCTCGAGATCACCGAGTTCTTTCGCCGCCTCGATCCGGCCGACCCCGCCCGCTTCGATTTCTCGCTGACACGGCTGGGGATACATCCCGACGCCGGCCGCGAGCGCGCGCTGCTTCTGGGAGCCGATGGGTACTCTTTTTGTACACAAACCTAGTCGTTTGTGTTATCCTCTGCGCAACACATTCAACTGACCAGGCACCAAGGAGAGTCGTATGCAGAGATACGTTTGCGAAGTCTGTGGCTACATCTATGATCCCGAAGAGGGTGATCCTGACGGCGGCATCGAGGCCGGGACCCCCTTCGAGAGTCTTCCCGAAGACTGGGTCTGCCCCATGTGCGGCGCCTCCAAGGATGAGTTTTCGCCCGAAGAGGAGTAGCCCCAGACCGAACGATCAGGAGTGCATGGCCGCCTGGCGCTTGTAGTGATCCTCGAGCACCAGGCAGGTCATCGCTTCAACCACCGGCACGATCCGCGGGCAGATGCACGCGTCGTGTCGACCCTCCGTCCGAATTACCCGTTCAAGACCGTCGAGATCCACCGTTTTCTGAGGCCGCGCGATGGACGAGGTGGGCTTCACCGCGACGCGGAAGATGATTTCGTTTCCCGTGGAGATCCCGCCGATGATGCCCCCGGCGTTGTTGGTCAGAAAGCCGTCGGCGTCCATCTCGTCGTTATGCTCGCTCCCGCTCATGTCGGCAACCCGGAACCCGGCGCCGAACTCGATTCCCTTCACCGAGCCGACCGAGAGCATCGCATGGGCGATCTCCGCATCCAGCTTGTCGAACACCGGTTCTCCGAGCCCGGGCTGCAGGCCCCGCACCCGGCATTCGACGATGCCCCCCATGGAGTCCTCCGCCTCCTTGAGCTCGGCAACACGCGCGGTCATGCGCTCGGCGGCCGCCGCGTCGCAGGCCCGCATGGGATTGTCCTCGATGACCTCCGGATCGAATGACTCGCAGCTGATCCCGCCGGCACGGACGGTATAGGCGAGTACGGAGACGCCGCGGCCTGCCAGAAGCTTTCGAGCGATGGCGCCGGCGGCAACGCGCCCCGCCGTCTCGCGGCCCGAGGCCCGGCCGCTGCCGCGCCAGTCCCTCATGCCGTATTTCTGCAGGTACGTGAAGTCGGCGTGCCCGGGCCTGTAGAGCTTTCGGATTTCATCGTAGGCCGAAGGATCCGCGTCCCTGTTGTAGAGGATCATGAGGATCGGGGTGCCGGTGGTCTTTCCCTGGAAGACGCCGGAGAGCATGTTGACTATGTCCGGCTCTTTCCGGGGGGTGGAAACGTCGGACTGACCGGGCTTTCGCCGGTCGAGCTGCTTCTGAATTTCCTCTTCGGATATTTCGAGCCCGGGGGTCGCGCCGTCAACTACGACGCCGACCGCGCCGCCGTGCGATTCTCCGAAGGTCGTGAGGCGGAAAAGATGTCCAAAGCTACTGCCTGCCAAAACCGTTCTCCCGCAGATACCGCTCCAGTGCGTCAGCCGCAGCGTCGCGACCGAGAGCGTCGAGATCACAGACGAGATCCGCGCGCCGGCGGTAAATGCGGTCGCGCTCGGCGGCAAGGCGGTGGAACTCGCTCTCCGGATCATCGGAGGTGAGAAAGGCCGGCCTGCCGGACAGCGATACGCGCCGGTACAACTCGTCGGTGTCGACGTAAAGGTACACGAAGAGGCCCTGAGCTTCCAGCGCCCGGTGGGCTGCAGTATTCTGGACAGTCCCGCCTCCGAGGGCGCAGACGGTCCGGGGGGCCCACGCCAGACGTTCGGCGAGGCGGGAGGCGGCCTCGGCTTCGAAGCCGCGGAAACCGTCGGCCCCGTGGCGGTAGTACACCGCACGCGCGTCTTCGGCGGGAGGGCTGTGTTCGACGTTGGCGAGCTCAACGATGAGGTCGTCGAGGTCCAGAAAGGTCAGGCGGAGGCGCTCGGCGACGATGCGGCCCAACGTGCTCTTGCCCGCGTGTTTCTGGCCGAAGAGAAAGATGTGCCTCCCGGATGCGTCGGTGTCGGCGCCCGGGCGGCCCTCTGCGAGCTCGCTCATGGTCAGTTCGTGCTCTGAGCGGCGGCCTGGACTTCGGCGTGTGCCTCGGAGAGTGGGCCGGGCCGCGCGATCTCGAAGCCCTGAACATAGTCGACGCCCATCTCCTCGAGAATCCTTCGGATCTCGGAGTTACTCACGAACTCGGCGATCGTCCTCATGCCCATCACGTGGCCGATATTGTTCACCGCCTCGACCATGGCCCTGTCGATGGGATCACGGTCGATATCCTGCACGTAGGAACCGTCAATCTTGAGATATTCCACCGGCAGGTTCTTGAGGTAGGCAAAGGAGGAGAAGCCGTTGCCGAAATCGTCGAGTGCGAAGGTTACGCCCAATTTCTTCAACCGCGTCATGAACCCGACCGCGCGGGAGAGATTCTCTACCGCGGTGGTCTCGGTCAGCTCGAAAGTGAAGTTGTGGGGTTCGGCCCCGGTTTCCTCGAACGTCCGGATGACGAACTCGAGGAATGAATCGTCGACGACGGAGGACGCCGAGAGGTTTATGCAGTAGGTCTCGAAATGGCCGTTGGAGTCGCGGGTGCGCTTCTCGTATTGCAGGATGTTGCGCACGACCCAGCGGTCGATATAGGGCATCAGGTTGTAACGCTCGGCGGCGGGAATGAACTCGCCGGGATTCGCGAAGGTGCCGTCGTCCTCACGCAGCCGGATCAGGATCTCCGCCTTCTGTCTGAGCTCCTGGCGTACGGGCGCGATCGGCTGGGAGTAGAGGACGAAGCGGTCCTGCTCGAGGGCCTCGGTGAGCCGCGATATCCATCGCATCTCACCGCGACGGCGCAGGAACTGGTGGTCGGTCGTCTCGTAGGTCCGCACCATATTCCCGCCCTTTTCCTTTGCCAGGCGGCAGGCGTCGTCGGCCGCGGCGAGCACGTTGTAGACGTCGGTATTTCCCTCTTCGAGGGGAACGACGGCGAGGCTCGCGGTGATATTGAAGGTGTTCTTCTGCCAGATGAAGCGGCGCTGCACGGCGTTGTGTACGTTGCGGGCAACCTCCACCGCGCGGTCGACGTTGGTATCGAGTAACACGGCTGCGAACTCGTCGCCGCCCATGCGGCTTGCGATGCTGCTCTCGGGAAGCTTGCCGACGAGGTCGTTTGACACCTGGCGCAGCAGCTCGTCACCGGCAAAGTGTCCGCAGACGTCGTTTATCACCTTGAACTGATCGAGATCGATCAGGAGAATGGCGTGGCTCCGCATCCCGCTCTTGACCTTCGGTGTGAGCTCCTGCAGTTGCGCGATGAACTCGGTCCGGTTCACGAGGCCGGTCAGCGAGTCATGACTCGCCTGGTAGACGATGGTGTCCGACATCTTCTTGATATCGGTGAGGTCGCGGAAGGCAATTGTAAGTCCCTCGAAGGCCGCGCTGCTGCGAATCGCGGCCACGGTGCCGTCGACGTGGATCTGGGCGCCCTGCTTGTTTTTCAGGTACACATTCTCGAAGAAGAGGGTGGCCTCATTCTCGCTTTTTGGGTCTTCGCCGGTCACCTGCATCCGCAGCTCGGTGTGGTTGTCGAAGAGTTGGAACACATCACTGAGGGGCAGATCCTTTGCCTCCTCTTCATGCCAACCCGTCAGAGTTTCCGCCACCGGGTTCATGAACTGAATGTTGTTCTGATCATCGGTGGCAATGATGGCGTCCCCGACGCTGTGCAGGATGCCCGAGAACCAGCGCTCCTGACTCTGGAGCTTCTTGTGGATATTGCTCTTGTAGAGCGCGATGTCGATGGTTGTGTAGAGCTCGCGCTCTTTGAAGGGCTTGAGAACGTAACCGTAGGGCTCAGCCTGCTTGGCCCGGGCCAGCGTCTTTTCATCCGCAAAGGCGGTGAGAAAGATCACGGGAATGGCGAGATCCGCCTTGATCTGCCGGGCGGCATCTATCCCGTCGATATCGCCGCCGAGCATGATATCCATGAGTATGATGT
>CAZVXU010000092.1:0-5676 GCA_964631585.1 uncultured Spirochaetaceae bacterium
CAGTGGCGTGATCTGTTCAGTTTGTGGGGCTCAACGCCGAGAATGACTACAGAGTCGCGCGCGTGAAGGAGCATATGCACACTCGGGACTGGTTTCTCATCGCACTCATTCTCGCCCTTGCGCCTCCCGCGGTGTTCTCCGACCCCGTTACCCACGTCATACAGAAGGGCGAGACGCTCTACGCTATCTCCCGCAGCTATAACGTTCCGGTGTCAGCGGTGCGGGATGCAAACGACATCCGGGATCCCCGCGATCTCGCGGTGGGGGTTGAGCTGCTTATCCCCTCGGTCTATCGCGTAGAGAAAGGCGACACTTACTACGGCATCGCGCGTCGTCACGATATCTCAGTTGACGAGCTCCTCGACCTGAACGGCAGGCCGAGTTCTTCTATCCTGCGGGCAGGCGATACCCTCTATGTGCCGAACTTGCAGGGCGAGACCGATAGCACTTCACGCACTGCAACAACACGCGGGGGACAGGATTCCGCCGAAATGGATTTCCCGCGGGTTGCCGAGACCGTGGGCCCCGGCGATACAGCCGGCTACTGGCCGCATCCCGGCCGGCGTGTGCGCATGGACGGAAAGTTGCCGGGCGTGTCGATTCAGGGCTCCATTGGTGACGACGTGGTTTCGGTCTCCTCGGGACGCGTCATCTATGCGGGCCCCTATACTACCTTCGGACGAGTCGTCATCGTACAGAGCGCCTCGGGTTACATTTACGTTTATGGCGGCAATAGGAGCCTCTCGGTGACGGTGGGCGACCTCGTCCAGCCCGGTACGACAATCGGCGAGCTGGGGGAGGCGCCGGACGCCGGAAGGTCTCGCTTGTACTTCAGCGTCTGGAAGAACGACAGCTTCGTGGATCCATCGCGAGCTCCGCGAAGCTGATGCGTGCTGTGTGTCGGATATTGCGTATCGATACGAATTATCTTGACCATTTACGGTCAGGAATCTACGATCGGTACGAGCAACGCGGCGGAGGGGCCGAAGGATGGACGAGACGCGCTCGGTAAAGCGCCCGCAGGCACACCCACGAAAGAATCTGCATTCGAGCGAAGTCGATCCTCTCGCGTATTATCTCCGGCAGATCGCCGGCTATCGCCTCCTGACTCTCGAAGAAGAACGGCAGATCGGCCGCGAGCTCCAGTCGGCGCGTCACCAGTTGGCTCTCCTCGACGCGTTGCCCGAGGTCGACAAGAACTCGGCGGAGAGCGTGTCGCGCAGGCAGTCCCTCGAGGCCACGCTGCGGATGCAGAAGAATCGGATGATCAACGCGAATCTGCGTCTGGTTGTTTCGGTAGCGAAGAAATACCAGCACCGCGGGCTAAACCTTCTGGATCTTATCGACGAAGGCAATATCGGTCTTATCGAGGCCGTCGAGCGCTTCGACCACACCAAGGGTTGTAGGTTCTCAACATACGCCACCTGGTGGATCCGCCAGTCGATAGTAAAGTCGCTGGCCGACAAGGGACGCACCATCCGAATCCCGGTGCACATGCTGAATACCATCAAGAAGTACTACTTCGTTGCGAAGCAGCTGACGCAGGAGCTCGGCCGCGATCCGATGAGCCGGGAGCTCTCCGAGTACATGAACCTCTCATCCGGGAAGGTCAACCAGATCGTCCAGCTTTCCCAGGATACCACCTCTCTCGATGTGACCGTCGACGAGGATAACTACACCCGTCTCTCGGATCTGATCGAGGACGAGAGCTCGTCGGAGCCTTTCGACGAGGTGTACCACGTCACCCTGCAGGACACCATCAATCAGGTTCTCCGCCAGCTCAGTAAGCGGGAGATGCGCATCATCGAGCTTCGATTCGGCCTTTCGGGCGAAGGGCCCCTAACGCTCGAAGAGACCGGCAAGGTCCTCGGAATCACGCGCGAGCGTGTGCGGCAGATCCAGGAGAAAGCCATCAACAAACTGCGAAGCTCCGAGGTGATACAGGAGCTGCGCTTCTAACAATGGCGGGCTTCGATCGTATCACCACGCGCGCCGGCGACGACGGAACGAGCTCGCTCCCCGGCCTTCCCGATTTGTCCAAGGATGACATTCTATTCCAGGTCCTCGGCGACCTCGACGAGTTCTCTGCAGCGCTGGGACTTGCACGCAGCACGGCGGCGGCCGGAGCGCTTCCCGGCGGTGCCCAAACGGAGGATATCCGGCGGCGTATCGAGTGGATGCAGGTTTTCGTGACTCGTGTCTCATCGGCTGTGGCCGGATGCCGGACCGGAAGCCCGGCGGGGCGTCGGCCGCAGGTGCCTGAAAACGCGGTCTCAGACATCGAGCAGGCCCAGAGCGAGCTCATGAGCCGCATACGGATACCCGACCAATTCGTCATGCCCGGCGCTACACGCCTCTCGGCGGAGATCCACCTCGCCCGCGGCATCTGCAGAAGGGCGGAGCGAAGCTGTGTGACGGCACACCAGGAGCACGAGGATGGGGGGTTGGAGGCCGTTCTCCCGATCCTCAACCGGCTGTCGGACTATGCGTTTGTGCTCGCGCTCGCCGCGGAGCCGGAACCCGGAGCGGGCAGAATCGAGACGGCCTGACTGAGCATGGTCTCCCCGTCGAATAGGAACTTTCCGCTTACATAGGCGCCCCCGAGAACGTGAGGAAGCCAGAGACGGTCGTCCTCCCACATTTGGGCGTAGGGAATCTCATCGAGCCGGCACCAGAAGGGATCGGCTTCGTCGGTTTCGATGAGGTCTCCGCTGTAGCTGTCTCCGAGAAACACCTCGCCGTAGAGTGAGTACCCGTCCGCGAAAATGAAGGAGAGATCCGCCACCTGGCGCAACTCGTGCGGGGTGATGCCCACCTCTTCCTGCGTCTCACGCACGGCGGCCTCCAGATACGTTTCGCCCGGCTCGAGACGTCCGCCGGGACCGTTGATCATGCCTGAGCCGAGCCCTCGCTTCTTTCGAATGAGCAGAATGTGGGGATGCTGCCGCACGAATACGATTACGGCGCGGTCCGTGGGCTTCCAGTTTCTCCAGTCAATGGTCTCAACACTGCGCGAATTCAACTATTCCACCTTTCGAGTTGAAAGGAGAATATGAAAAATGCTACCCTTTCGTCAATTTCACGTGTTCATGAGCCCACCGCTGCAAGAGAGGTAAGGAGAACATGTTAGGTTTTGTAGTAATCGCCGTAATGGCTGCACTCGCGTTTGCCGGCATAAACTATGTCGGAGTGAAGCGCCTCGACACCGGCACCGCGATCATGCAGGAGATCGCCGGCGCCATTCAGGAAGGTGCCGACGCGTTCATCAAGCACGAGTACAAGCTGATTTTTTCAATTGCCGTGTTCATCGCCGTTGGCCTGGGGCTGCTGGTCGCCTGGTACACGGGAGTTGCCTTCATACTAGGCGCGACGATGAGCGCAACTGCCGGGTGGATCGGCATGAAGATCGCCACGCTTGCAAACGTGCGGGTTTCGAACCGTGCCCGCGAGTCAAAGGACATCGGCAGCACTCTGCGGGTCGCGTTCCGGGGCGGAAGCGTCATGGGGCTGAGCGTCGGCGGCTTCTCGCTGCTGGGGCTGATCCTGGTGTATTTCGTCTTCGGAGTTCTGCTCGGACAGACGGATGCGTCCCGCCTCACCGTCGAGGTCAACTGGCTCGGGGTGAACTTCATTCCCTTTACGATGTCGGTCTCGGGGTACGCTCTCGGGTGCTCGATCATCGCCATGTTCGACCGGGTCGGGGGCGGCATCTATACCAAGGCCGCCGACATGGGCGCGGACCTCGTCGGAAAGACCGAGGCTCACATCCCCGAGGATGACCCGCGCAACCCCGCCACCATTGCCGATAACGTCGGTGACAACGTAGGTGACGTCGCCGGCCTCGGCGCGGACCTCCTGGAGAGCTACGTAGGCTCGCTGATCTCTGCCGTCGTGCTGGCCGCCTACATGTTCCACCTGCGACTCGATACCGCACGCGAGCTGGCACCCGGACTGGTGCAGAAGATGATCGACTTCCCCATGTTCTTCGCCGGCATTGGTATCTTCGGCTCGATCATCGGTATCCTGGTGCTGATACTCCAGAAGAACTCTACCGCCAAACCCCACCGTCAGCTCAACTCCGCGGTATTCACCTCCGCCGCATTGACGCTTGTGGCAACCGGAGTGCTTACCTACTTCTATTTCCGGGGTGAGAATGTTGCCGAGGTCGACTTCCGCCTCGGGCCCCTCTCGCCGTGGATCGCTGCGGTTATGGGGATCATCACCGGAATCGTCATCGGACAGCTTGCGGAGTACTTCACGAGCTACGACTACAAGCCCACGATGACCATCTCCGAGGCTTCCCGCGAAGGGACCGGACTCACTATCACACAGGGGATGGCCGTGGCCATGCGCTCGGTCTTTTATCCGATTCTGATGCTGGCGACGGCCGTCATCGCCGCGAGCGCGGTGGCCGGTTTGTACGGCGTGGCCATGGCGGCAATCGGCATGCTTTCGTTCGTCGTAACAACGGTGTCGGTCGATACCTACGGCCCAATTGCCGACAATGCGGGCGGGATCAGCGAGATGTCTGCATTGGACCCCTACGTACGCGAGATCACCGACGAGCTCGACTCGGTCGGTAACACGACCGCCGCTATCGGTAAGGGCTTCGCGATAGGTTCCGCCGCGCTGGCTGCCCTGTCGCTGTTTGCCTCCTACCTCTACTCCCAGGCCGGGCCGATGGACGACATAAACACCTTCGAGCTGGTGCTCGACATCATTTCGCCGCTTACCCTGGCCGGCGGTCTCGTGGGTGCGGCACTTCCGTACCTGTTCTCGGGTATCCTGATCGAAGCGGTCGCGAAGGCGGCCCGCAAGATGGTGCAGGAGGTTCGCCGTCAGTTCAAAGCCGATCCCAGGATCCTCAGCGGCGAGACGCGCCCGGACTACCGCAGGGCTATCGAGATCTCTTCCGCCGGCGCCCTTGCGGAGATGAAGACTCCGGCGCTCCTCGCCGTGCTCGCACCGCTGGTGGGAGGGTTCCTGCTGGGGACCGCGTTCGTCGGTGGGTTGCTTATCGGCACGACGCTATCGGCCATCATGCTGGCGCTCTTCACGGCCAACTCGGGAGGTGCCTGGGACAACGCGAAGAAGTACATCGAGCAGGGACATCACGGTGGTAAGGGCTCGGACGCCCACGCTGCGAGCGTCGTCGGCGACACGGTCGGCGATCCGCTGAAGGACACCGTCGGACCGTCGCTCGACATCCTCATCAAGATCATGGCGACCATCTCGCTGATTACGGTGTCGGTGTTCGGCAAGTATAACCTGCTCGGGCTCTTCCAGTAGCATGGCCACCGGGGAGGACCTCGCCGCCGAGGAGCTTATTCTGCTCATCCTGAAGAAGCGAACGGAAAAGGAAGAGCGGGGCGAGCGTCCGACACGGGTGGTCCTCTCAATGGATGCCTATCGCAGGATACAACAATATCACGCGGAGCTCGGAGAGCTCCCAAACGAGAGCATCGACTACATCACCCGCGACAGCATCTTCAACCTGCCGGTCTTCATCGACAACAGCCGCGGCTGCGACGTGGATTGACGCGCTGCGGCGTCATCGCTCGAGCAGGCCGATGCCAGTCAGGTGTTCAGGCACGATCGCCAGGGGACGACCCCGGAGTGCGAGGGCCGCTTCGGCGACGGCTCGGCCGCCGGCAGCCGCGGCCCCGGCGACTCCGG
>CAZVXU010000092.1:5776-9656 GCA_964631585.1 uncultured Spirochaetaceae bacterium
CCCGGCGACTCCGGCCCCCGCCGCAGCTGCCGCCCCCGCGGACAATCGCTTCGCGAGTACGCGCTCTATGATGGACGGCTTCACCTGAGGGTGAAACCGCAGCGCGAGGCGTGGACTCTGCAGATGTGTGCGCACCCACTCGAGCGCTTCGGGGAGCCCGCCGAGCTCGTCCACGAGCCCGACCGACACCGCATCGACGCCGGACCACACCCGTCCGCCTGCCACGTTCTCGACTGCCTCCCGCGACAGCTTTCGCGCGACTGCGGCCCGCTCGATAAAGTCCTCATAGACCTGCTCTATGCGCGTATCGAGGAGCTGATGCTCATCGCGGCTCATACGGCGAAAGGGGCTGCCGAGGTCGGCAAAGCGCCCGGTGCGGATGGCGTCACTCGTTATCCCCTGTCGCTTGAGCGTGGTTTCGAGCTCGGGAAGCAGCATCACGACCCCGATTGACCCCGTCAGGGTACTCGCCTCGGCGAAAACCCGATCCGCCTCGGTTGCCACCCAGTAGCCGCCCGAACCGGCGACGTTTCCCATCGAAACGACGATCGGCTTCTTCTCATGAAGATGGAGGAGCTCACGGCGAATGCTCTCGGATGCGAGGGCGCTGCCACCCGGTGAGCTTACGCGCAGGATGACAGCCCTGGTCCGTTTATCGTCCGCCAGACTTCGGATTTCGCGTGTGAAGCTTCGGTCTCCCACGCAGCGGCCGAGGACGGGATCGCGTCGGGATTCGCCGTCGCAAATGGCGCCGTCGAGAAACAGAACGGCGACTCTCTTGCCACGCCTACCGACACGGCCATGGAGCTTCGCCGCGCGGTGCTTTTCTTTGTTGTCCTTTTCGAGCTCGCGCACAACCTCGTGCACGGTCGCAGCCCGGGTCATCCAGCCGTGGCTCACCGCCTGCTCGGCGGGCAGGACATGTCCCTCGATAAGCACACCCAGGTCCTCGGCGGTCTTGCCGAGTCCTTCCTCGATGGTCCGGAGAAGACGGGTGTGGACTCCGCCGTAGAAGGCTTCGTACTGCTCGCGGTTGGCGGAATCGAGAGAATCGCGGCGAAAGCCGTCGGCGGCACTCTTGTACTGCCCCCTGCGCAGAATCGTCATGCGCACGCCGTAGCGGTCCAGTAGGCGACGGAAAAAGAGGAAACGACGTGCTATTCCGAGCACGCGCAGCTCGCCCGACGGATGGATGACGCGAGTGGCGCAGGCCGAGGCAAGGTAGAGGGTGAGGAAATCACACTCCTCGCAGCAGAACACGAGGTCTTTTCCCGCCTCGGCAAGTCGCACAAGCTCCGCACGGATACTCTCGACGGCGGCGAAACCGCCGGGTGAGAAGTCTGCACGGTGATCTATGACCACCGTCTTAATGCGACGCGAGCGGAGAAGGCGCCGGACCCGCTCGAAGAACTGATCATAGCGGAAGCGCGGGCGGGATCGCGTGCCGACGGAGAGGCCTTCTTGTGTGGGGCCGTCATGGTAGCTTCCCGAGAGCAGTATGCGTGTGTAGGCCATGGAGTAACTCCTCTATTCCATGTTGCAGATGATCTTCATGTAGGACTTAGGATCTTCGGCGGCGAGCTCGAGCGCCTGCGGCATGCTCGAAGGCTCGAGTCGAAGCGATACCAGGGATTCGTAGGCCGTGAGGTGGCGTCTGATGAAGCCCGCTGCCTCGCCGTAGAGGGTCCGCGTGCGGCGCACGCCGCGCACCTCGATGGAGTTGTCGACGACCCGAGCGACCGGGAGCGCGGAATCCGGGTGATGGCCGGTGAGAAGGAGGCGTCCTCCGGGGCGCAGTACCGATGCGGCGGTGAGCACCGTCTCGGGGTCCTCACTGACCACGACCGCAGCCTCCGCGTATCGTCGGCGGGTTATCCAGTGAACCTGGTCGCCCACGAAGTCCCTGAGGGGATTGCAGGTATCTCGCACGCCCATCTCCCGCGCGAGCTCGAGGCGCGCCTGCACCACATCGACGAGGATGGGGCGGAATCCCTGCTCCGCGGCGGCCAGGCTTGCAACTACACCGAGGAATCCCGCGCCGAAGACCACGAGAAAGGCATCTTCGGTTCTTCGCGTCACCCCGCCCAGCGCCGCCTCCTCAACGAGGCGCAGCGCAAATGCGGTGTCCGGTATGCAGACAGCCGTATCATCGCCGACATCATGTGGTGCGGTGATCGGCAGGCCGGCCGGGATGGTCATCCAGGGGCGCATTCCCCCGTCCCGCTCGCGACCGATAATACCCGGGGCGAGGCAGAGATGCTCGTCGCCGGCGAGGCAGGCGGTACAGGCACCGCAGGATATGGTGGGCGGGATGAGCACCCGCCGCACGGAGCTGAAGCTGCCGGCGCAGGTTTCCACGACGCCGAGCACGTCGGCGCCGGGAATGCGAGGGAAGTGCTGGTCCGCGTAATCACCGCGAAACATGTGGATGTCGGACGGTCCGAGCCCGGCACGCAGCACCCGAACCAGGCACTCACCGTCGGCGAGCTCCGGAATCGAGTAGTCCTCGATATCGGCGATGCGGGGTTGGTGGACGACAACGGCACCCATGCGTTCAGAAACCGAGTCCGTCGAGATCTAAGTCCTCCGTTGCGTCTTTCAATCGATCCCGGGCTTCATCTTCCACCCGCTCTCGCTGCTCTTCGGCAAGTGCCCTCGACCGTTTCTCGAGCTCGGCACGCTTCTCCTCGATGAGGCGGTCACGTGCGGCAACAGCATCGCGGACACGCTCGGCCTCCGAACGAATGCGGGCCGCTCGTTCCCGAAGCGGCTCGAGCTCGGCGAGCTCCTCCTCGATTCTGCCCTCGAGCTCGGCGCGCGCCCGCGTCACATACTCGTCGCGGCGAGCGCGGAGCGTAGCTGCAACACTCTCTCGGATGGCGCGGTCTGCGCTCGTAGAGAGCCGGTCCAGGCTCGCGGAGCCGTCCGAGATCGTGAACTCGGCATCGACATCGACCGTGCCCAGCCCGGCGACGACGTCCTGTACCGCCGTCACCACGAGATTCTCCGTTTCCACCCGATCCAGCTCCAGGTCGGCAAGCTCAACGGTCGTTCGCGACGTGGCGCCTCCGTCGGCTGCCAGCTGAAGGGTCGTTTGAAACTGATAGTTCGACCGAAGCGCACCGAGGCGGGGTATCTCTGAAGTATTGAAAGAAAGACCGGCACCGGAGACCGTAGTCAGGAGCTCATCGGCCCGGCCGCCGGCGAAGCTCAGCTCGCTCTCTGCTGCGAGCGAGGTTTCGCCCCTCGCGCCCGCAAGTGAAAGCCGCGTCGGTTCTCCGACGAGCGCCGGATTGCTCGACACGGAGGTGAGCTCCCCGTCGAGTCGCACATCGAGGTCCCCGGGTTCCACCCCGAGAGCGGCGCGCTCGAGCAGGAATCCGGGATACACAACGGCCGGGAAAGTAACGACCCGCCCGGGTGCCCGCGAGAGTCCGCCGCCGCCCTGCGTTTCATCCGCCTTCCGTCGCAGCCGCTCTGCTATTTCGAGCCCTCGCTGAGCGGTACCGTAAACCTCACCGAGGAGGCGCACGAGAAACTCCTCCGCCAGCCCCGAGACGAAGCCCGATACGTCCACAGAGTCCATCGAGAGGCGAGAGCCGATGTATTGGAAGTCCCGTTCGAGGCTCTCCTGCACCCGGCTCAGCGTACTCTCGACGGCGCGATACTCCTCGCGAGTTGCGCCAGAGACCTCACGTGCGGTCGCGAGGACGGTGTCGACCTGCTGTGACGCGTCGCGCACGAGGACGAGCGCGTCGGCGATCTCCTGCGGGGTATCGAGGGTGGCGGGATCGACGTCGCGGACTCGGGCGGCAAGCGCCACGGTTTCCTCGCTCGTCCTCTCTACCGCTGCCACGCGCTCGGTCCAGCGATCGGTGAA
>CAZVXU010000093.1:0-9646 GCA_964631585.1 uncultured Spirochaetaceae bacterium
ACAAATTACGGGCTGAACCGGTACGCCCAGATGCGCAATCACTCTCTTTCTAAGCGCATGCTCGCCGAGTACCTTTCCCGACCGTACACCTTTTTCCTTGGGAAGAACTCTTCGGAGCTCAACAGGGATGTGCTCGTAGAAGTCAACCACTTGACCAAGGGGTTCCTCATTCCCGCACTTCAGGTATTATCGCGGGTTCTCATTACCGCCGCACTTATCATCTTCCTGATCGCCGTTAATCCTCTCGCTGCGCTCATTGCTGCGGTCTCTATTGCTGTGCTCTACGGAGGTGTCTACACACTGGTCCGTGGGCAGCTTGCCGTGCTTGGGCAGCGCCGCATGGACGCGAACCGTGGCCGGTTTCAAACCGTCACCGAAGCCTTCACCGGCATAAAGGACGTGAAACTCCTCGGAAAAGAGAAGGCGATGGTCAAACAGTTCGACGGTCCGAGCAAGAGGAAGGCTCGCGCCGAGGCGGTGCGACACCTTCTCAGCAACGTGCCGAAGTTTGCTTTGGAAAGCGTGGCGATTAGTGCCGTGATGATAGTGGTGATCTATTTCATCGCGGTACGGGAGTCCTATCAGGAGGTGATCCCTGTCATCGGTATCTACATGTTTGCGGCGTACCGGCTGATGCCGTCTCTCCAGAAGATCTTCACCCAAATGGCAACCATGAGAGCCAGTGATCCGGTCGTCCGATTCATCGACTCGCAATTCACCGGTAATCCGAACGTCGACCCGAAAGACCGGACGCCTGCGCCGACAGGTACGCGCCTGACTGTCGAAGATGCCATCGAGTTTGATTCCATTCGCTTTCGGTACGAGAATACGGAACTACCTACCATTTCCAATCTTACCCTTCGGATAAACGCTGGAACCACCGTCGGGCTGGTTGGCCCGACGGGCTGCGGCAAGACGACGACTGTCGACATTCTGCTCGGTCTTCTCGCACCCGAGGCTGGACGCCTCCTGGTCGACGGGAAGCACCTCGTTGGAGATACTATGCGGCGATGGCAGCTGAACCTCGGTTACGTCCCTCAGCAGATCTTCCTGAGTGACAACACGCTTGCCCGAAACATCGCGTTCGGCATCTCCGAGGACAAAGTCGATATGCGTGCCGTGGAGCGGGCCGCCCGAGTGGCGAACCTGCACGACTTCGTCGCGAATGAGTTGCCTGAGGGCTACAACACCGTTGTGGGCGAGCGGGGTATTCGTCTTTCCGGAGGACAGCGACAGCGCGTAGGGATTGCGCGGGCCGTCTACCACGACCCGGGAGTGTTGGTTCTGGACGAGGCGACTAGTGCCCTCGACTCGGTCACAGAGAGTGCCGTGATGGACGCAATACACAACCTCGCCCACGACAAAACGATTATTGTGATCGCGCATCGCATCACGACGGTGCGCGAATGCGATAACATCTTCATGCTCGAGAAGGGACGGCTTGTTGAAGAGGGAACCTACGACGAGCTCATGGAATCAAGCGAGTACTTCCGAGCACTTGCAAACGTGGGAGAATGACCGTATTGAAAACGCTCATAACCGGCATGGCCGGCTTCATCGGCTTCCACCTTGCTAGGCGCCTTGCAGCTCGTGGCGATGACATAGTCGGCATCGACAACCTGAACGACTATTACGATGTGTCGCTCAAACATGCGAGACTACGGGAGTTGGGGCTCGCGGTCGGCAACGGAGCGGATAGCAAGCGCCCGCAGGTCAGCGGGGAGCGGGCGACGAGCTTGTCGGCACCCCTGCAGAGCGCCCGTCACCAGAACGTGGTGTTCCGCCATATGGACGTGGCAGACTCCTCTGCGCTCCGCGGTCTCATGGAAACCGAGCGCTTTGATCTCGTGTTTCATCTTGCCGCTCAGGCGGGGGTTCGGTACAGCATTGATGCGCCCTTCGAGTACATAGACGCGAACATGGGCGGATTCTTGTCGGTGCTGGAAGCGTGCCGTGCTGCGCCGCCGAAACATCTGGTTTACGCCTCGACGTCCTCGGTCTACGGGCTGAACGGCTCCATGCCGTTTTCGCCCCATACTGGAGCCAATCACCCCGTCTCCCTCTACGCTGCAAGCAAGAAGGCGAACGAGGCGATGGCCCACGCCTACAGCCATGTCTTCGGGCTTGCGACCACGGGGCTACGGTTTTTCACCGTCTACGGTCCGTGGGGGCGGCCGGACATGGCGCCCATCAAGTTCGCCCGGGCCATCACCCGAGGGGAGACCATTGATGTTTACAACGAAGGCCGGATGCGGAGAGACTTCACGTACGTGGAAGACATTGTAGAAGGACTTCTAATCGCAGGCGAAATTGTCCCGACCGCCGATCCGTCTTGGGACGCCCAAACGGCCGACCCTGCGAGCTCATCGGCCCCGTATCGCGTGTACAATATCGGTCGCGGTGAGCCGGTGGAGCTCATGGATTTCATCAGCGCGCTCGAGCGCGAGTTGGGCAAAGAAGCACAGAAGAACTATCTGCCGATGCAACCCGGTGACATGGTTGCCACCTGGGCGGACACAAGTGATCTTCGATCGCACGGATACACTCCGAAGGTCTCGATCAATGAGGGTGTGCGACGCTTTGTCGAATGGTTCCGGCAGTGGGATGGCGCATGAGGGGGTTGATCCGCCGCGTGCGCCTGGACCTAACTCGTCTCGGTCTTGTTCGAAACGAAAAGCGCATGGCGGCTTGGATCCTGCTTCTGGGGCTTCGAAGTGTCCTGCGCCGCGTTCTGGGAGCGAAGCCTCCAGTGCATGATGCCGCAGCGGTCCGAATGGTTTCGGTCCTCTCAATGCCGCGGACCGGCTCTACTCTTGCGAAACGCTATCTTGGGGCTTTCCAGGCTGTCGAGATAGCGCCTCTCCAGGACTTCGAGAAATCCCTCGAGCAGGCCCGCTCGGGTTCGGCTATCCTTTTCGATAAGAAAACCGATAACATAAAGCGTCTTCATCAGATCATTCCCGCGACGCGCGGGGAGGTTGCGTTTGTCTGTCTGGTCCGCGACCCGAGGGACGAACTCTTGTCGCTCTCCGAGATCGACCGGCATCGGCCCGTGCCACGTGATGCGCGCTTCTGGCCGTACTGGGTTCACCGTTATACGCGTGTACTCAAAGTTTTGCGGCGACTGCGCGCCTTCGGCATCCCTGCCGCTCTTGTGCGCTACGAAGACCTCGCAATGCGACCGGTTGACGTGAAGCGCGCGTTCCTCGCGTGGATGGGGCTTGACGCCGAGGCTGTGGACGAGGCTTATGAAGCCGTGGCCGATGATGAGGCCGTATCACGCCGAGAGGACTGGAAGGCCCACCAGCACTCACGGGTTCATAGTTCGTCCGTCGGGCGATATAGATCGGCTGAAGGAGAAATTGCAAAGGCGATCTCTGCTTTCACACAGTATCCGCCGGCGTCCCGTCTTATGAAAAAGCTCGGTTATAACGAAAACGGCCCGCCGCACTCCGCCGTATCGCCGCGTGTGCTCGGTCCTCTCACTGCACTCCCGAATACCCATACCCCCGCGCCATCTTCTCGTTAACGAGGCGAAAGAGCAGCCGGTAGCGGCGGGGCAGCTCTCGCTCCCAGCCCAGGTCGGGCCGGAGGCTGATAATCTCCTCGCCCCGCATGCGGTTTCCCGCTACCTGATGCACGCGCGGGAAGGGGCGGCCGTGTTCGAGGTCTGCGATCTGCGGTGAGAGGTCGAGTCCGAGGAATGCACCGAGGCGGTCGAGCTCCGCGCGCGGGTCGGTGGTGAAGTCCTCGTAGCGCAGGCGGAGATAGCTGTCGGGGTAGATCGAGCCGAAGGCCTCGGCGGCGCGGTTGGCGAGGCGCCAGCTCAGCGCGCTTCGAAGTCCGGCAAAGCGTAGCCGCGCGCCGGCACCTTCCCGGCCCGCCTCGAGGAGGCGGTTCGAGCCTTTGTTCACGTACGACCACATGCACCCCCGCCCGTCACGCACGAGGTGCACGAGGCGCACGCCGAAGCCGGCGCGCACGAGGCTCAGCGGCCGAAGTGCGTTGAGCCGGGCGGTTTTCGAAGAGTCGATGAGGTAGGTGGGGTCGCCGAGGCGGGTTGCGACCTCGGTGAAGAGCCGCACGTTGAAGCGGTCGTAGAGACCGTACTCGCCGGCGGCCGCTTCGCCACTGGCGCCGGTAGCGGAGTCGTCGTCCCCGAGGCCTGCGCTCTCCCGGGCATCCCGCGCGCAGGGGTTGCCGCTTCGCCCGCGGCCGGTGACGGCGCCGAGGCGCCCCGGCTCCCAGGCATCGGCCGCGTCCTGTATGCCGCGGACCCGCTCAAAGTCGAAGTCAGCCTCGAGCGCGGAAATGACGGGGCCCCAGAGCTCGCACTCGGCAAGCGGGCGGCCGCAGCCGCAGCTCGCTGCGTGGAAGTCCTCGGCCCGGCTGAGGTGCTCGACCTCGCCGAGGCCGTCGATCTCGGGGTGGGCGGCGAGAACGCGCTCGAGGAGCGTCGAGCCGCTGCGTCCGTAGCCCGCGATATAGATGATCTGCGGGCGTCCCCTTGCGCCCTCTGAGTTGGCCCGCGGTGCCGCGGCGTCAGCCATCACCTGTACCTCCTGCGGCCTGTCCCAGAAGACGTCGGTAGGCGTCGAGAATCGTTTGAACGCTTTCTTCCCAGGAGAACTCCCGCGCGCGGGCACGGCCGCGGTCAACCAGCCGGGCGCGAAGCTCCGCATCACTTCGAACGCGTCTGACCGCATCGGCGAGGGCCGTGCTATCGGCGGAATCGGCGATGGTGAGCGCCGCATCGCCGACCACCTCGGGGATGGCGAAGGCGCGGGAGGTCACCACGGGGCACCCGCAGGCCATGGCCTCGAGGTTGGGCATGCCGAAGCCCTCGTAGAACGAGGGGAAAACGAACGCCTCGGCGAGGTTCATGAGCTCGACGATCTCCTCCTTCTCGAGGAATCCGGGGAAGACGACGCGCTCGCGGATTCCGTGCTCTTCGAGGAAGCCGGAGACGGCGGCGTTCTCCCAGCCCGAGCCGCCGAGCACGAGCCGAAGGTCCGGGTCTTCGGCGGCGAGATCGGCGAAGGCGGCAAGGGTCGCCCAGGGATTCTTGCGCTCTGAGAACTTGCTGAGGTGAAAGAGAAAGGGGCGCAGGGCCGCGAAGCGGCTCCCCTCGCGCCGGTCCTGGTCGAGAGGTCTGAAGCCCGGGTCCACCGCGTTGTAGATGACGTCGATGCGCTCGGCGGGCACTCCGAAGGTTTCCACGATAAAGCGCCTGGTCGTCTCCGAGACCGCAAAGACGTGATCCATGCGGCGGGCGAGGGCGCCGACGACGTGGCGCTCGTGGAGCACCTTGAGCGCCGAGTATTGCTTCGGCAGGAAGAGGGGCGCGGCTCCGTGGATCGTAGCTACGCGGGGCACGCGCGGTACGCGGCGGTGGCTGCCGCCGTCGTCGCGGCTCCCGGCGTCGCCCCTTCCTTGGCGGCGGCCACCGCCGTCGCCGGCGCCGCCGCGCCGCCCCCCAACGAACATCGGCGAGTAAATGGTGAGCGGATTGTAGTGGACCAGATCGAGGCCTGCCTGTCGCAGCTTTTGTGAAGCGGCGATGGGGTTTCGCGGGAGGATGAGCTCCTCGCCGGCCCCGTAGGGCTCGAACTCGGCGTTCCGCTCGTAGTGACAGAAGACGAGCTCGAAGTCGTGCTCCGTCTCCACCATCGTGCGGACGATTTCCCGCAGATGGCTGCCGCTGCCGCTGGTTCGCTGGTCGATGGGGCGGGTGAAGATGCCGATGCGCGGTTTCACCGCCCAAGCATAGGCGAGCCTGTGGCCTTTATCAACGGGCTGCGGGGCGCTACAGTGCGAAGCGGAACCGCATGAACGTACTCGGGCTCTTTCTGAACCACCGTCCCACCACCGGCGGCCACAAACGCTACCTCGAGCTGCTTCGCGGGCTAGCAGAGCGGGGGCATGAGGTGACGTTGATCGTGGCCGCGGAGCGCGGGACCGACGAGGCGGCGCTCACGGCCGCCGGCGTGCGCCTCGTGTCGGTGGTAACCCGCGTGCCGCGTTTCGCGATAGCCGCTCGGGTGTCCGCCGCCCGCAGATGGCGGCGGGCGGTGGCGCGGGCCGCGGCTCGCGGGTCGGCCGGAAACGTGATCTCCGGCGGCAGGCGGGCGGCCGCCAGCGTGGTTCCCGCTCCCTCGGCGCCCGCCGAGGCTCGGGAACGTGGGCCCGCCGCCCCGGATGTCGTCCTCGTCTTCGGCGAGACCCACGTTCCCGCCGCCCGCCTCGTCGCCCGGCGGGCCGGGGCCCCACTGGTCGTCGCGCTCAGAAGTAACCTGCATGCGGAGCTCTCCGCCTTCGGCGCCCATCGTGGCGCTGCGCTGGTCAAGCCGCTTCTGGGCGTCGCGGAAGAGGTGGTGGTTCGCGCGCGGGAGCGGCTCATCGCCCGAAGCGCGGCCCGCATCATTTTCCAGACCGAGGGGGATCGAGGCGATTTTATCCGCCGAAGGCCGAAGGCGGCCTCACGCACGGCGGTGGTGCCCAACAGCATCGACGCCTCCTGGTTCGACCCCTCCCTTCGCGACGCCCACCCCTCCCACACCCTCTCACATCTCATCTACGTCGGCGCCCTCAACCGCAGGAAGGGCGTCCTCGGCCTCCTCGACGCCTTTGCAGAGCTGCTCGATGAGGAGCGGTCGCTCACCCTCGAAATAGCAGGATCGGGGCCCCTCGAGGCCGCCGTCCAAGCGCGCATCGCAGAGCACGGACTATCGGGCTCAGTCGCCCTCTCGGGCCACGTCTCAGACGCCCTCTCCCGCATCGCCCGCGCCGACCTCCTCGTTCTTCCATCCCTCTACGACAGCTTCCCTAACGTCCTCCTCGAGGCCCTCCACACGGGAACGCCCGCGGTGGCAACGGACGCCGGCGGCGCCCGGGAGATCCTGGCCGCGGAGGAGCTCCTCGTCCCGCCGGGCGATCCCCGCGCCCTTGCCGCCGCCATACGCCGCCTCGCAGACGACCCCGGCGCATACCGTCGCGCCTGCGAGCACGTGCGCGGCAGGAGGAAAGCCTTCGAGTTCGACTGGGTGGGGCGGTTTGAGGCGGTTGTGGAGGATCTGCACCGCGAATGATGGTCGAGTACGTCCATGCGGCTTTATGCCGCGCCAACCTTGCAGAAATGATAGAGGAGTGGGTGCTTCTCAGCGTGCAGCGAGATCTGCGAGAATACCGTCAATCGAAAGGTCCTCATCCACAAGAGGCCAGTGTAGTCCATACCCCGCGGGGCTGATCTCGATTGACTCTCTTGCTATCTGCGGGGCATCGGCGAGCCGGGGAGAAAGCTGTTCCCATCGTGCAGTCACCGTCTTCCCGTCAACCTCGAGCGTAAGAGAATCCTCATTGGCTGATAGGATCTCGACGCGGTGCGTCGTCTCGATCATGTCAGAGCTCCCCCTCCCGAAGGGGTGCCAGATACTGCTCGGTGTACCAGTCGAAGAGGCCGGTGGTGCGGCTCGTGAAGCTATTGTCAATGACGCCGGAGAGCAGCCCGAGGAAGTTGAACACTCTCGCCCCGCCCACGCCGTAGACCAACACATAATCGTCCTCACGGATCAGCAGAAACTGGGTGACCATGTCACCGTCACCGACCACGGGAAACCCGCGGTAGGTGATCCGCGAGAGGTTTCGGCTCGAGAAGTGAAAGGCGTCGTCCCGGGCGGTGTAGGTGTAGCGGGAGACGGTCTCGCCGAACGGCGGAAGGCCCTGGCGCACCAGCATGTCATCCTGCGATGGAATGCGCTCGACCACCGGATCGGGTAGACGGCGGTCGCTGTTCTCGTCGGGGATTCGGTAGGACGAGTCAAAGAGCGGGTGCCACTTGTCCTTTTCGGGGTTGTAATATTCGATGTCGGAGAGCTCGCTCACCCTCCTGAGCGAGTTGTAGAGGGCGAGGTATTCCTCATCGCTCACGCCGCGCCGGACGAGGATGAGGGTTTCGGTCAGTACGTTGGGCCGCGCCGAGGAGAGGCGATCCTCGATTCTCTCCGAGAGCGGATGACGGGGGATTAGCTCGGCGTCGCGCCAGGAGTCGATGTCGCGTTTCACGGCGCCCGAGCTCAGAAGCTCCCCGCGCATGTCACGGTCGACATCGTCGAGCCGCGAGGCCAGGGTATCCGCAAAGCCGGGATTTGCTGTTATGATGAAAACGCCAAGCGAAAGCGCTGCGAGTAGTCTGTTATGCATCGACTGAGAAGATACCACCACCAGCGTCCTCTATCAATTGTAACGAAAGCCGCGGTCACCATCGCGGCTTTCCTGTTTCCGGCCTCCATCCTGATGTCAGGCTGCGCGACGCCCTCCGGTGAGGTCGGCGCCCGTCGGGGTGCCGCCGGCGAGCCCCCGGGCCTGTCGCGGGCGGAGACACCGGCGGCTGCCTTCGATAATCCCTCGCCCCGCGCGGGTGCGGGGTTTGCGGAGGGCGGGGCCACGACCACGACTGCGGAGGTGGAGCTCCAGTGCCTGCTTCCCACCGCGCTTGCCTATCCCGACACCGTCCGCGCTCCCGCCGAGGAGCTTGCCGCGTTCATGGAATCCATCGGCCGCGCGGCGGGTCCGGCCGAGGAACGCGCGGATCTCGTAGCACAGGTCGATGCCGGACACCGGGCGGTGGCCAACGCAGCCTGGTGGGGCTTCGAGGCCGAGGATGCCACCGCCGCGCTTCAGGCCGCTATCGACTCACCTGCCCAGGCGGTATTCGTACCGGCGATGAGCGAGTCCTGGCGGGTTGAGCCGATCCGCCTCAGAGGCGACCTCGTTCTCCTCCTCGAGGAGGGTGCGGAGGTGGTGGCAAAGCGCGGGTCGTTTCTCAAGCACAACGACACGCTCATGTCGGTGCGTCGAGCCGAGAACATCATTATCTGGGGCTACGGGGCGACGCTACGGATGCGGAAAACCGAGTACTCGAGCTGGCCCTATGCGGAAAGTGAGTTTCGCCATGCGCTTCGGTTTCGGAGTGTCACCAACCTCGGTGTCTACGGCCTTCGCATCGAGAATGCCGGCGGAGACGGTATCTATCTCGGCCGCTCCGGTGATGAGAAACCCTACTGCGAGAACGTCGTCATCCGCGACGTGGTCCTCGACAGCGGGAATCGCCAGGGCCTCAGCATCGTCTCCGCACGCCGGGTCCTCATCGAGCACTCCACCTTCTCCAACACAAAGGGGACCCTGCCGCAGGCAGGCATCGACTTCGAGCCGAACAAGCCCGACGAGTACCTCGAGGACATCGTCGTTCGCGACAGCCTCTTCTTCCGCAACCGCGGCGCAGGTATTCAGTTCTTTCTCTGGAACATGACCGGGGACTCCCCGCCGATCTCGGTGCGCATCGAGAACTCCGAGCTCCGGGGAAACCTCCTCGACTTCTACGTTGCGCGGGCAGGCGGGACGCCGACTGGGCGGATCGAGGTCGTCGACTCCCGGATCGGATGGCGCCGGTGGGTGAGTACCCCGCCGGGGCTGGAGGTGGTCTATGAGTAGCCTGTGGAGCCGCGCCACTTGCTGCCGGCGGAGGCGCGGATGAAGATCCTCTACCTCATAACGAGAACCGACGAGCCCGGCGGCGCGCAGGTGCACGTGCGCGACCTCGCCTGCCGCCTTGCAGCCGACGGCCATGAGGTGATCGTCGCCTCGGGGC
>CAZVXU010000094.1:0-9496 GCA_964631585.1 uncultured Spirochaetaceae bacterium
AGCAGCGGGCCGACCTCGGCGCCTATCAGAACCGTTTTGAAATGGCGCAGGAGGGCGTGGCCATCGCAGCAGAGAACCTGCAGGCAGCCGAGTCCCAGATCCGAGACGTGAACATGGCCCAAGAGGTTGTCGACTTCACGAAAAACCAGATCCTGGTTCAGTCCAACGTTGCCATGTTGGCACAGGCGAACACGCAGCCGCAGTCGGTACTTCAGCTACTGGGCTAAGATTTCACTCCGTTCACTTTGAAAGAGAGTTCTGGACGTCCTCTCTTTCGCTACCATCGGGCGGGGAGGGAGCCATTGGGCTCCCTCCCCCACTTCTTACACGGAGGTAAGAGTATGTCCATGGATGTTTCCAGGCTGCAGTATCCTGCCGATCACGAGCGGCTCAGCACCGCACGACACGCAGCCCGACAAGCAGAATCCCGCGAGGCACAACGACAGCAGCAAGAAGTCCGACGTGCCCAGGCCGACATCGACTCTGTCGCGTCGAAACTCGACGACGTGTCGAGCATATTCAACCGCAAACTCAAGTTCAGCGTTGACCGTGAGTTTGGCGACGTCGTCGTCAAGGTCATCGACACGACAACCGATAAAGTCATAAAAGAGCTCCCGCCGGAGGCGCTGCAGAGACTGCACGTACGAATCCAGGAGGCTCTCGGCCTGCTGTTCGACGAAACCATATAGCCTCTCTCGCGGGAGGGGACGCGCATGTCCGATATGAATATCCCCGGCGTGTCCGGAACGCGGGGAGTAGACTCACAGAAGATGATAGACGACCTCATGAAGGTCGAGCGGCGCCCGCTCGATCGTATGGAAAATGAGGTCGACGAATACCAAACTGAAAAGCAGGTCTGGCAGGAACTGAGCCGGACCGCGAGTAGCCTCTCCGATCAGGCACGCTCGCTCTACGGATTTCAGAATCCGTTTTCGGAGCGGGTGGCGACCTCTTCGGATCAGTCCGTGCTCACCGCAACCGCGCAGCGACAGGCACCCGAAAGCGTCAACCGTGTCGAGGTCGAGCAGGTCGCCGGCGCGGACACCTTCGTCTCCTCCTCTGTACCCCTCGACACGCGCGTCCCGGAAGGCCGTTACGGCTTTCGCGTGGGCGGTCAGGAGCGGTTCTTCAACTTCCGAGGGGGCGATCTCGGTGACTTTGCCGAGGCGGTTACCCGCAATGTCGGCGAGCTAGTCGAGGCACGGGTGGTGAAGGATTCAGCGCAGAGCGAGGTGATTACCTTTCGCTCACAGCTCACCGGTGCCGAGAATCGCCTGGAGTTTCTCGAGCAGGCGCAGCAGACGGCGCTCGATCTCGGCGTTCTGGAGCGGTCGATAAGCGGCGAGCGCACACTTGCAATCTCTCAGTCCGACATCGCCCCGTGGCGTGGTCAGCTCTCGCCCGAGACGGTCTCGGTAAGCGCGGGCACGCTCGAAGTGAGCCCCGGCGGCTCGGTTTCCCTGCCGATGGATCCGCGCATGAGCGTGAGCGAGAACATGGTGCTCGAGGTCGATGTCCGTGTCGTGGACCGCTCCGACGAGATCACCGAGCCGCCTTCGCCCCCGCAGGGCCCGAACGTGCCGGACGCGGGCTCGGTCACGCTCGACGGAATCACCATCCCCTACCCCCAGTCAGACATCGAAATGCCGGACTACCAGCCTCCCGAGGAGCCGCGGATTGTCACGGACAACACCTTTCTGTTCGCCCGCGAAGGCGGACAGGACGTGGCGCTGCCGGCACTGAACGCCGGGGAGGAGTTTCAGACGATCCGAATTCCCCTGGCTGAGCACGTGGACTCGATTTCGGCGCTGAACGTCCGGAACGAGAACACGCACCGGGAGCTCTACCTTCAGAACGCCCGTATCTTCGATCCGACGGCGCGGGGGGAGTTCGAGCCGCGCAATCCCATCGAAACGGCCTCAGACGCGCGAATCAAACTGGACGGCATTACGGCGACACGCAGTACGAACACCATCGAGGATCTTATTCCCGGCGCCACCCTGGAGCTCCATGGTCCGAGCCGAGGACCGGTTACCCTGGAGGTCGAGCCGGACCGGGAAACGATCAAGGACTCGGTCATCGGATTCGTCGGGCAGTACAACCAGCTCATCCGAGACATAAACATTCTCACCCGCTCCAACGAATCCATCATCCAGGACATCGGCTACTTCACCGACGAGGAGCGCGAGCAGGCCCGCGAGCGGCTGGGAATGATGCAGGGCGACAGCGGTCTCAATCAGATGCGTGCACGTCTGCAACAGATCATGATGAACTCCTATCCCACCGACGCCGGGCAGGAGCTCAACCTGCTGGCGCAGCTCGGGATCAGCACCAGCGCCGGCGGATTCAACACCGGCGGAGTGAATGCGTCACGCCTGCGCGGGTACCTGGAGATGGACGAGGCGCAATTCGACGCCGCACTGCAGAACGATATCGGCGCCGTGCGGCAGCTCTTCGGTTCGGACACCGACGGTGACCTCTCCACTGATGAGGGCATCGCCTACCGGGTGCAGCAGTACGTCCGCCCCTTCGTTCAGTCCGGCGGCATCTTCCAGAATCGACAGAGCACGCTCGACTCCCAGATCTCCCGCACCGAGGACGACATGGGCGACTACGCCGACCACCTCGACCGCTATGAACAGCGTCTGCGGCAGCAATTCGGCCGCATGGAAGGCGCGATGAACGAGATGGATGCGAATCAGCGCTCTCTCCAGCGCCTCAACAACAATAGGGGCAACTGAATCGCGCCCGGGCCGCCGGCCCCCGGGGAGCGTGCCCCCGGGCCGCCGCCCCGCCCCACCAGCAGATCGTCGGCCCGTTCGCAGAACTTTTCGGCTTGCCCCGGACACGTTTTTTTCCGATATCTAGAAAGAGAGGTTTTCGCGGCCACCAACCCCCAAGGAGGCACCGGTGGAGGTTCTGGTAAACGAAGAACAGGTAGATGTCACTCTGGAGGAGGAGCAGACCCTCGGGGAGGTCATGGAAGGCCTGCGCGGGTGGCTCAACGACTCCCAGCTTTTCATCACCGACGTGGTCGTAGACGAGCAGGAGGTGAAGCTCGACGCTCCCGAATCCTGGGCACAGACGCGCGTGGACGACATAGGTCGCATCGAAATCATGGCCATGGCTCCCTGGGAGGTCAAAGCTGCCGGGTTAGAGGTACTCGTGCAGTACTTCACCCTGCTCCGTGATGCAATCCGCGGCGAGGACGCCCGACAGCTCGAGGAGATCTCCGGCGAGGCGGATCACATAGCCCGCACCCTGCCCACGTACGCACAGGACCTCATCGACACGAACGGTCGCACCGACACTCTCCACCGCATCGTGGACGCGCCGGAAATCCGCCGGGGGACACTTCCTGGTGCCGAGCGCGCAACCGAGCTTCTGGGCTACCTCGATCAGGCAGTCACGGTACTGGCTTCGCGCTCACGGGAGATTTCGCGTCCGCACGCGGAGGCCGCGGCAACGGCGCAGACCATCCGCGGGCTCATCCCGGAGGTGAGTGAGGTATCGGTGCTCCTGCAGCGCGGAGAGGACCGGCGGGCGATGGACTCCCTCGTACGCTTCACCGAGCTCGTGGGGAAGCTGCTTCGAATCATGCCCCATATGGTACGCGAGGAGGATGCGCCGAGGGTTTCGGCGGAACGACTGGAAGAGTACGGCGCAGAGCTCAACGCGACGCTGGAAGAACTGGTCGACGCGTTCGGCACACAGGACTCGGTCCTCATCGGCGATCTCGTGGAGTATGAGCTCGTACCGAAGATCGAGGAGCTCCTAAACTACATCCCGTCCGCGGAACAGGACACGCAGTCCTGACTGGTGACGCTGCATGGTAGTGCTGCAGGCCTCCGACTTCAACTTCTTCGAAAACCCCGATCCCACCACCAACATTATCGTGCTGGCAGTCTTCGGCGGACTGCTGGTCGTCCTGGCAGTGGGCGCGCTGCTGAGCTCGCGGTCATCGGGTTCCCGTGGCGGCGGCGCGGGCGGTGGTGGCGGCAGCGGGATACTCGCCGGGATGAACCTCAAGCGCCAGGCCCGCAACGCCGGCCTTTCACGCGATCAAATCCGTACGTTGCAGGGTCTGGTCAAACGGTACCGGATACCGGATCCCACGAGACTGTTCACCGACAACGCCTACCTCACGAACCTGGTGCGGCGAGCAGTTCGAGATCTGGACACGTCTTCCATATCCGACGAGGAACGTGAAAGCCTCAAGTACATCATCTTTCAGGTCAAGCGCCTAATCAGCCTCCATATGGGTGGGCGGACGACGCTCGGATCCACGCGCCGGCTGCGTGCGGGGCGCGACATGCAGATCTCAGGCGACAAGAACGAGTGGCACGACACTACGATCGCTTCAAATCTGCCCGAGGCACTCGTGATCGCGTCGCCGTCCGACCGCTTCGATCGGCCCATTTTATGGAGCAAAGGCACGGCGGTTAGCTGTCGCGTCGTCGCCGAGGGCACCGGAAAGGTCTACACCTTCGACACCCATGTCAGTGGCATCCGCAAGTCTCGGAGCGGAACGAGTATGCTACTCGCCCACACTACCCGCATAGAGGCGTCGCAGAAACGGCGCTATCCGCGGCGTGAGATGGACATGCCGGTGTTCTTCTGGCCCGTGTTCATCATGTCGGTCGGAACCGGCCGTCGTGCGAAGAAACGAGCCTTTGTTAGCGACGAGCGGAGAGGGGTCGGACGCCTGGAGGACATTTCAGCCGGCGGATGCAGCATACGATCCCAGCGGCCGCTCAAGGCAGGCACGCTCATCAAGGTAGAGTTCGAAACCTGGGATCGCACCAAGCTTACCGCCTTCGGGAAGGTCCGTTCCACACAGCGAACGCCGCTTCGCTACGGCATCATGCACATCATGTTCACCCGTGTATCACGAAAGAACCTGAACATGATCCAGTCCTACGTGTACGGCATCGCAGAGCAGACACCGAGTTGACCCCGGCGGTCTGCCACCATAGGATAGATACCTCGTGAAAGTTACACGCATCGAAAACATTGAGCAGCGCGACAGCCCGGTGAAGTACCGCCGGGTCTACACCGCCAACGCCGAGCTCGCGCACGCAGGCTCCGATGAGGACGTGGTTCCTATCGAGTTCACCGTGGAGGACACCGCCGATCGGGGCAAAGTGCTCAACGTTCGATTCCTCGACACGCCCGACTATCCGCTCCTCCCGGCACAACGGGCAGTCCGCGAGCACCTGGAGACGCTCGAAACGCGGGGGGAGTTCGTCTGAAGGTCTACCGATCGAGCTCGCCGGAGGAGACCCGGCGGGTCGCGGCAGCCCTCGCCGTCCGTTTGCGAGCCGGCTCCGTCATCGCCCTTCACGGCAACCTCGGAAGCGGCAAGACGACCTTCGTCAAAGGGTTGGCCGCCGCTCTCGGCGTGCGCGATCTGGTTACGAGCCCCTCGTTCTCACTCGTAAACGAGTACGAGGGGAACCTGCGGCTGTTTCACGTAGACCTCTACCGGCTGCAGGGACCGCAGGAGGTCGAGCTCCTCGACCTCGATCCGATGCTTTCCGCCGGAGGTATAACCGTCGTCGAGTGGGCCGAGCGCGGCGAGGGCCTCCTTCCCGACGGAACGCTCCACATAAGGGTGGAGGTACAGGACGATCTCACCCGAACCATCACTATTGAGGAGCCGCAGTGACCGTTCTCGCCTTCGAAACCTCGGGTTCCGTGCTAAGCCTCACCCTCCTCATACACGCCGATGCCGAGCCGCGGGTACTCCACATGATGCGGGACACAGGGCTGCACCACGCCGAGCACCTCGCCGCCTCCGCCCGCGACCTTCTCGCGGCAGCCGGCTCTTCAGTCGATGATGTGGACCTGGTCGCCTGCACGGGCGGACCGGGCTCGTTCACGGGACTTCGCATCGGGATGGCGACGGCAAAGGGGTTTGCGGCCGCACGTAACGTCCCCTTCATCGCGGTGCCCACCCTCGATATATGGGCGGAGATCTACCGGTACTGGCCCGGCGTCGTCGCACCGGTACTGGATGCGAAAAAACGCCGCTTCTACGCGGCCCTCTATGCGGGCGCGGAGAAGCTCACAGGAGATCTCGATGAAGCTCCCGAATCAATACTCGAGCTGGCGCAGGGTGCCGCCGGCCGGCTGCCGCCCGGCACCCAGCCCATCGCCGACCCACATCCCATCCTGATTGCCGGTCCGGCCGCCGCAGATTTTGCAGCCGCCGTGGATGCCGACCTTGATGCCACCGGGGTCGTGGTCGCACCGCCTTCGGACAACATCCCCTCCTACGCACTCGCGCGTATCGCCCGGGAGCGCTACGTCACCCAGGGACCCGCGCCAACCGGTATCGGACCGAGTTACGTAAGAAAGAGTGACGCCGAGCTCGGAACGTGAGCTCCGGCGGGCGCGGCGGGGCGGGCCCCTTCGGGGGGAACCCCTTCGGCGGGAGCCCCTCCGGCGGGCGCGGCCCCCGCCTTCTCAGGATTGGGTGTCTTTCTTGATGTAGTCGTCGAGGGACGGGAGCTCGGTCGTCGCGGTTTCAGCGGCCTTGCGGTTCTCCTCCTGAATCGCTTCGAAGACCTCTCGCCGGTAGACCTTCACCGAGCGCGGAGCCTGTATACCGAGTTTCACCTGGTCGCCCTTGATGTCGACAACCGATACCTCGATCTCGTCACCAATCACGATACTCTCGTCGGTGCGTCGTGCGAGAATCAGCATTACTCTCTCCGCGCCATTTCTTCGACGATCGAATGCTTGGTTTGCCAGCGCGGATCGAGGGATATCGACTGGCGACCGAGTCCTCTGCTACGGTTTATCACGACTGGGCCCTGCAGGTTCGCGGTTATCTCCGAACCATCCGTCGGGATGGTGACCACTGCAAAGACCAGCACATCGTCTTCCTCCGGCTTGCCGATGTCCTCGTAGTCTTCGTCGGGGATCTCAAGCACGAAATCGGGACGGAACACGTAGGGGTTGATCAGCACGAAGGCGACCTGCACGTCGTCCAGGCTCTGCAGCCAGTAGAAGGGCTTCTGGTGAGCGTCGAGAAGGGCGTACCTCGTGTGCGACTCGAAGCCGTAGAGCCCGGATGGGAAATCGATAAGCTGACGGTCGTCGATCGGGATCTTACCGTAGGCCTTCGTCTCAATCGTCATCATACCTACCTCAGAAAGTCGAGAAGTGTTCGCTGGAGAATTCTGCCGGCAGTGCTCAGTGACGCCTGGTGCGTGTACTCCAGCATCCGCAGGTCCGTGATCGCACGGGTCATGTCGAGGTCTACCTCTTTGGAGTTCATCTCGGCGACCTGGGGAATCTCGCGCTCCGTTCTGGTGAACACGGTTTGCAGTCGCGTATCCTTGGCGCCAAGGCTTGCCAGGTTGGACAACACGTTGTTCAGCCCGTCGTCGATTCCTCGCAGGGCCGAGCCCCCAATGTCTATTGTATCACCTTCATAGAGTCTATCCCGGAGATTTATCACCATATCGAAGACCGATCCGCCAAAGGCGTCCGCTGAGGCTGCTATGTTTTGCGGCGGTGGGTTGTCGCCGTCGGCAAGCACGCCGAGGTCCTGAAGCACCGTGCTTCCCTCCCCATCCTGTAGCCACATCTGATGAGGCGACGTCGTCTCGAGCACGAGCGAGCTCTGTACGGGGTCCAGTCTCGCCTGGACGGCCGCCTCGGAGTCGTTAATCTTACTGATGACCGCGTAAATATTGTCACCTTGAGTCAGGCGAATGTCCACGCCGTCGACGCGTATCGTGGAATCCTGCTGCACCTGGTACCCGGTGGCGTCGGTGGTGGAGAAAACCTGCTGGTTCTCGGCCCAGAACACCTCGTTGCCGGGGAAGTTCATCTCGATGAACGAGCCCTCGGCAATTTCGGTGCGATTCTGCTCGATGTTCCCGAGATATTGCACGTCGGTGATGATTTGCCCGTTGGCACCCTGCACGTTGCCTCGCACCGCACGAAAGGGCTCCGCATGCGTCTTGGTGCCGGCGAACATGGAGTTTCCGTCGCCGTTTCGTCCGTTCGCAAGCTGCACGAGCTCATTCAGAAGCTCGTTGACCTCCGTCGCCATCTTCTGCCGATCGGAGGTGGTGTAGGTGCCGTTCGCCCCCTGGACGGCGAGCTCGCGGACACGCTGCATGATGTCCACGGTCTGCTTCATGTAGGTCTCCGAGACGCGGTAGTTGTCCTGGGCGTACTCGATGTTGTCACGGAACCGCTCGAGGCGTGTCTGGTAGCTCTGGTAACGTGTGGAGTGGGCGGCAGCGAGGGGGTCGTCACGCAGATTCTGAATCCGCGTCTGGGACGCCATCTTGTTTTGAAGCTGGTTCAGGTCGAACTCCCGCCTCCGGGCGGCGAACTGCATATCGTTATTGGTCAGATGCGTGCTGATGCGATACATCGCCTATTACACTCCCATACGGTTGATAATCGTGTCGAGCATGCGGTCCACCTGCGTCACGAATCGGGCGGCCGACTGATACCCGTGCTGGAACTTGATCATCTGCGCGACTTCCTCGTCGATGTTGACGCCGCTGATTGACTCCCGCATGTCGCGAAGGTCCTTCATGATGTCTTCCTGGGTCCGCAGGGCCCGCTCGGCCTCCTCGCCCTTCAGCCCAATCTCCGCGACCGTGTCGGCGAAATAGTCGTCAAAGGTCGAAATCTGGCCGACGTTTACGGCGTGGTTGCGAAGCTTGGCGATCTCGAGCGCCGCTGCCCCGTCACCACTCTCCCCGGGTTGACCGGCTTCTCCGAACGATGCCGCAATAGCTGAGGGCTGCTGCTTCAGCTCCTCGTTGACCTGTATCCATCCGGAGGGATGCTGAAGCGGCGCGACGGCGTAACGCACCTCGTCGCTTCTGAGCTCCTGGACGGCATTCGGTTGCTGCCAGGTATAGCCGTTCTCTGCGCCCGGCCCTGCGAGAATGCCCGCATACCCGGCGAGGAACTGTCCGGAGTCCTGTATGTCACGCAGGACGAAATCAGGGTTCTCCTGGTCCGCTGCCGGCGTGGCCTTGAGCTCGAGCTGATTGTTGCGGTTGAGTCGGGCGGCAACCTCGGCGGCGGAGTTGTTGACTCGCTCGATCACGTCGCCCACCGTGTCGGTAGGTGCGTAGTCGATCTGTATGTCTTCGGTGGGGCCCGGAAGCGTCATGGTGCCCCCGATGCCGATCTGCTGCTGCGCGTTGAGCTCGTTCGATCCGCTGAGACGGAATACGTAGCTGACGTCGAACTCGCCGTCGCCGTTGGAGTCGTAGTTGCCGAGCGCATTCAGCACGCGGGGATAGTTCACGAAGAAGTCGGTACCGGTCTCCTTGTTGAGCCCGTAGCCGGCGCCGTGGACCTCGTTCACCAGGTCGATGAAGTTCATCGCCATGTTGTCGAGCTTCTGTATCTCGCCGCGGATGTCGACGTCGCGGAGCTCCTGCAGTCCGGCGAGACGGCCGCCCCGGAAGATCGCGCTCTCGCCGGAATGCCGCCATACCACGTCGCTCAG
>CAZVXU010000095.1:0-7234 GCA_964631585.1 uncultured Spirochaetaceae bacterium
CCGGCGTGTACCTTGCCCTCGAGGTCCTCGACGGTCTCGATGCCGGAGAGGTCGTCCTCTCGCACCATGAGCGTGGCAAAGGAGTACTTGTAGGGTTCGGAGAAGTCGACCATTTCGTCTCTCTCCGCGGTCCGATTGACGTCGTTTACCGCGGCGTCGACCTGCCCGCTCTGTATGCCGCCGAGCATGGCGTCGAAGGCCATGATGCGATACTCGACCCCGACGCCGAGCTCCTCGGCAACGGCACGCATCACCTCGACATCGAAGCCGGTAAGCTCATCGTCCTCGCTGTAGAACGAGGCCGGGAAGAGAGTGCCCGAGGTCGCGACCACGATGCTTCCGCGCTCCTCGATGCGGCTCCAGGCAGCGGAGCCCTCCGATTCCGGTCTACCGCGGCCGAAGGCGAGTCCCGCCGTAGCGAACACCAGCAATATTGATAGTGTGATGAGTCGTCGTGTCATGATGATTCCTCCGGCGCGGCCGGGGATCCGGCATGTTGGCCCTCGCCGGTCCGTGTCGGCCGCTGCCCGATAGAGGTTACTCAATTGATCGCGCTCCGCCAAGTGCGGCGTTTGCCTGGGTGACGTTTGCTTGACCGCCGGGCGGCCCCGCCGTAAGATCACGGTGCGCATGGTGACCAATCGTACACAGCTTCTCGTCCTCGGCGGTGGCCAGCTCGGCAGGATGCTCGGGGCGGCGGCCGCGCGCCTGGATATCGAGCTGACCGTCCTCGACCCCACGCCGGACTGCCCGGCTGCCGCGACGGCGGGCCGCCATATCACCGCAGCCTTCACCGACTTCGACTCCGTCGTGGCCGCAGGCAAGGAAGCGGACATCGTGACGGTGGAGATCGAGCACGTGAGCATCGACGCCCTGCGCGAGCTCGAGCGCCTCGGCATACCGACCCGGCCGTCGGCTCGGGTGCTCGAGATCATCAACGACAAGCTTGCCCAGCGCAGACGGCTCGCCGACGCCGGGGTGCCCGGACCTCGGTTCGGCGCGCTCCCGGACCGCGGAGACACCGCCGGATCCGCCGCGGCGTTCGGCCTGCCGGCGGTGCAGAAGCTGCGCTTCGGCGGCTACGACGGCCGGGGGGTGGCCGTTGTCCGCGGGACCGGGGAGGCGGGACCCGCGGCGGCCGACGCGGGCGAGGGTGACACGCGCCTCCCGTTCAGCGGGCCCTCGTATATAGAAGAGCTCGTGGACATCGAGACGGAGCTCTCGGTCCTGGTCGCTCGGAGTTCCGACGGCGCAGTCGCGACGTATCCGCCGGTGGAAACGGACATGGACCCCGAGCTGAACCTGGTCCGTTCGGTATTCTACCCTGCCACGGTGAGTCCCGACATAGCTGCCGAGGCGGACCGCGTCGCTGGTGCGGCCACCGAAGCCGCCGGCAGCGTGGGGATAACCGCCGTGGAGCTCTTCGTGACTACGGGCGGACGCGTGCTGGTGAACGAGATCGCTCCCAGGCCCCACAATTCGGGGCATCTCACCATCGAGGCCGCGGAGACCGATCAGTTCGAGCAGCATCTCCGCGCGGTGCTCGGCCTGCCGCTCGGAAGCACGCGCATGCGCGGCCCGGCGGTCATGCGGAACCTCATCGGGGCAGGCTCCGAGGGCCCAGCCACCTACGACGGGCTGCAGAACGTACTCGCCGTGGAGGGGTTGCACCTCCACCTCTACGGCAAGCGGACGTCGAGAGCCGGGCGGAAGATGGGACACCTCACCGTGTGCAGGTCCGAGCTCGATGACGCGCGAAGTGCCGCCGCGCGGGCAGTTGCAGCGCTTCGGGTGACGGGGGCAGCAGAAGGAGAAAGCAGCGTATGATAGGGATCATCATGGGAAGCGACTCGGACCTGCCGGTCATGAAAGCGGCGGCCGAGGTATGCGAGGAGTTCGAGGTCGCCTACGAGCTCACCGTCGTCAGTGCCCACCGCACACCGCAGCGCATGGTCGAGTATGCCCGCTCGGCAAAGGACCGCGGCCTGCGCCTCATCATCGCGGGCGCGGGAGGCGCCGCTCACCTTCCAGGCATGGTAGCCTCCCTGACTACCCTGCCGGTCATCGGCGTGCCGGTGAAGAGCCGCGCCTTCGCCGGTGTCGACTCACTCCTCTCGATCGTTCAGATGCCACGGGGCGTTCCGGTCGCCACGGTAGCGGTGAACAACGCGCGGAACGCGGGGCTGCTTGCCCTTCGGATACTGGCTCTCGGCGACGAGAAACTTGCCGAGCGCCTCCAGGCGTTCGCCGATGCGCAACGGTCCTCGGTCGAAGAGACCGCCGCCGACATCGAAGCGCACGGGTGGCGCGAGGTTCTCGGCGAGGGCGACTGACGCAACAACGGCTGCGCCGCGACGACGGGAGCTGCCGCCGCATCCGTCGATCCCACAACAGCACACCCCTGACCCGGACCCCCTCAGCGCTGTTCCCAGTCCACGATCTTGCCCATGGCGTTCCGGGGAGGTTCTTCGCCGAACGTCACCGAGACAGGTCGCTCGACCGCGCGCAGGTTCTCACGGGCATATCCGTCCACCGCCTCCCGCGACGGCGCCGGAGGGCCCGAAGCCGTCCCGGCAGTAGCCGCCGGCACGAGGAATGCCTTGAGTCTCGGCTCTCCGTCGACCTCCGTCGGTCGCACAATGGCCCGCTCCACCCCGGGGATACCGCCGAGCACATCCTCCACGTGCTCGAGACTCACGTTTTCACCGCCGACCTGCACGACCCGTTCGAGCCGCCCGCGCGGGAAAAAGTGGCGCTCATCAACCCATTCGAGGCGATCGCGAAGCTCCTCCTGCCGACGCGTTCCGTCGGGTAGCGCTCGATCGAGAGCCGGCGCGTCTGCCGCTCCTGCGTCTCCGGCCGCCGAAGCGTCTGCGGCCCCGGCATTGAGCCGCGAGAAGTACGGAAAGAGCTCGAAGGGCGCATCGGGCCGATCCCGCAGCCCGACGCCGGCAGTCTCCGTCGAGCCGTAGATTTCCCACAGCCGCTCGAGTCCTGCGGCGACCACCGCACCGTGCACCTCCGGGTCCAGGGGCGCGGTAGATGAAGCGCCCCATGCACCCGCGGGCCAGGCGCCCACGCTTCGCGAGAGGTAGCGCCAGAGGGTGGGATGAGAGACCACAAGATCCCCCGCTTCGACACGCGCCGGAAGAACACCGAGCTCCTCCCAGGAGAAGCTCAGCACGGGCAGGCCCATGTGCTCGGGCAGCAGCACCGTAAACAGGAATCCGTAAATATGGTGGGCCGGCACGGTGGATATGACCCGCCGACGCCCGGCAAGAACATCCGCCAGAAAGGCGATCTCCTGCTCGAGTGACGCCCACGAGTGAGTAACGCGATTCGGTCGGCCGGTGGTGCCTGACGTGGAGAAGGTCACTCCCGAAACACTTTCGCCGAGAGCCACCATCACGATCTCCGCCCACTCACGGGCGCGCCGTTTCCGCAGGAGCATGTCTTCCACACCCGTTTCATGGAGATGAAAGAACTCGTTCACGCGACCAGCCGCCGTGAGCATCTCCAACGAATCGAGTCCGAGCCCTTCCGCGCCGAAAGAAAACGAGCCGGGATCCGACGTATCGAATCCCGGCTCGCTTCGCAGACTGCGGCCTCGTCCCTCCCGGATGGTCTCATCAACGAGGTCCAGGATAACCCGCGTGACCGCATCCGCACTCAGGTCGATCACCTAAATCCTCTTGACGAATACCCAGTAGCTATCGCCCGCCATTGCCTTCTTCATATGCACCTTAACTTTCGTCTGCTGTATCGTGTTGTCGAAAGGTTACTAATCGCACCGACGTGCGTCAAAACCCCCAACTTGTATTCCGGAACTATACTTCACATTTTTACTCATGTTTTGTATGTTGAGGCGACCACCGCGGCATGGCGGCTGGAATACACACATGAGGAGACAGAACATGAGCGCAACGCCCATCACGGTGGCATACGGTGACGGCATCGGGCCGGAGATCATGAGCGCATCCATTCGGGTCCTACAGGAGGCCGGTGCAGAACTGGATATCGAGGAGGTGACCATCGGAGAGAAAGTGTATCTATCCGGAAACACTTCGGGTATCGATCCCGCATTCTGGGATTCCATCCGCCGGACCAGGGTATTCTACAAGGCGCCGCTGACCACACCCCAGGGCGGCGGCTACAAGAGCATCAACGTCACCACCCGGAAAACCCTCAGTCTCTACGCCAACGTGCGCCCGGCGCGGGCTCTTGCGCCGTTCGTCGAGACCAAGCACCCCGAACAGGATCTGGTTGTCATCCGCGAGAACGAGGAGGATCTCTACGCCGGCATCGAGCACCGGCAGACCGACGAGGTCTTTCAGTGCCTCAAGCTCATTTCGCGCCCCGGCAGTGAACGCGTCATTCGCTATGCCTTCGAGTACGCACGGGCAAACGGCCGCAAAAAGGTGACCTGCTTCACCAAAGACAACATCATGAAGCTCACCGACGGCCTCTTCCACAAGGTCTACGACGAGGTCGCCGCGGAATACCCGGACATCGAGAGTGAGCACTGGATTGTCGATATCGGTGCGGCCAAGATGGCCGACAAGCCGGAGAACTTCGATGTGCTCGTCCTTCCGAACCTCTACGGTGATGTCCTCTCGGACGTAGCGGCGCAGATTGCCGGGTCGGTCGGCATGGCGGGAAGCGCGAACGTCGGCGAGCACGCGGCGATGTTCGAGGCAATCCACGGCTCCGCACCCCGCCGCGCCGGCCAGAACCTTGCAAACCCCTCGGGCCTCCTTCAGGGCGGCATCATGATGATGGCGCACATCGGTCAGCCGGACGTTGCGGAGCGGGTCCACAACGCCTGGCTTAAGACCATCGAAGAGGGAATCCACACCTACGATATCTTCCGCGACGGCGTGAGTAAGCAGAAGGTCGGCACGAAGGAGTTCGCAGACGCCATCATCGAGCGCCTCGGAAAGCGGCCCGAAACCCTCGATCCGGTGAGCTACGAAGGACGCGCCGGTATCCCTGACGCAGCGTCGCTCCCCGCGCGCGCACCGGCGAAGCGCGAGCTCCACGGCGTCGACGTCTTCCTCGACTGGACCGAGGACAACCGCGACCCGAACATTCTCGGTGAGAAGCTCTCGGTGGCAGGCCTCGATGAGCTCCCCCTGACGATGATCACCAACCGCGGTCTGAAGGTGTGGCCGAAGGGCGCGCCGGAGACCTTCTGCACCGACCACTGGCGATGCCGTTTCGGCGGCTACATCGACGGCCCCGAGGTCACCCAGCAGCAGATCATCGACTTGCTGCAGAAGGTTCACGACCACGGCTTTCACATCATAAAGACCGAGCAGCTCTACACCTTCGACGGCGAGCCCGGTTTCTCGCTCGGCCAGGGGCAGTAAATCGTGACCGTTTTCGCCTTACATAATCCGCGGGTTCGGGGTTATAATCCTGAAAACGGATATGACTCGTCGACCCCTCAGACCACGCAGAGTGCGAGAATGTCACAACAGCAGCTTCGGAGAAACTCCTACCATCACGGTAATCTCAAACAGGCACTCATAGAGGCGGCCACCGGGATGATTCTCGAGACGGGCATCGCGTCGGTCACGATGCGCGCCCTGGCCCGGCGGGTAGGCGTCTCGCCCGCCGCCTACGCCTACCATTTTCCCGACAAGAGTTCCCTCCTCATGGCGATTGCCACCGAGGGATTTCGTAAACTCAATGCCTACTTCGAGCCGGCTCGCAGCGTGAGTGATTCTCGCGAGCGCCTGCGGGTGCTCGGAGAGCGGTACATCGATTTCGCACTGACCTATCCCGGCCATTATCGCGTGATGTTCGGCGATCACTCGGCGCTCGATCACAGCAATCCCGACGAGGAGTTTCTCTCCGAGTCGGGAGCGGCGTTTCGAACGCTCCTGCATGCGATGGAGGAGGTGATGCCGGCGGGCCCGGACACGGCATGTGCGCTCGACGGAGCGCTCACGGTGTGGTCGCAGATTCACGGCGCCGTGCTCCTGTGGAATACGGGTATGTTTCCTCCGCCCCTCGAAGAAACAGCGGAGCGAAACGAGGACGATTTCCGCCGCATCACCATCGGGGCCCTGAGCACCACCGTCGCGGGGCTTGCGGCCGGGGACTGAAGCCAGAGGCCGGAAGCTCCCAGGCAGCACGGGCGCGGAGCTATCGGGCTACCTGCATGGACGCCGTTTCCCGCTCGATCTGCTGCTGCAAATGGCGATGCACGAAGCGACGGATGCGGGTGCGCGCGTCGCCGCGGATCATAGCGTGAGGCTCAGAAACGAAAGGTGATCTCGGTCCCGCACCCGCCGTCGATGCTCAGGTCCCAGCCGCTGTGGCCGGAGAGGCTCTCGAGAAAGGTCATACCAAAGGAGCGGTTCTGATCGGATTCCGCCCACACGGGCAACCCGGGCCCGTTATCACGAATCCTCAGGTATCGGCCACGGGCATCTCTGCCGCTTTGCACCTCGATGCGGGACTCGGGAGTCACCGGCACCGCATGCTTGAATGCGTTGGTGAGAGCCTCGTTAACAACAAGACCGCAGTACAGAAGCTCACGGTCGGAGACCTCGAGATCCTCGAGATCGGTGGTGACATCTACCTCTTGGTCCGGCTGATCGAAGCTCGTCGAGATAGAGTCCACGAGCCGCTTTATGAAGTCACGAAAGCCCAGCTCGCTGTGTGAGCGAAACAGCTCTTCCTGCAGCAGCACGAACACACGAACCCGGCGCTGCATGTCGGCAACGATCAGGCGCTCATCGGCACCGGTGAGGAAGCCCTCCTGTACGCTGAACAGGCTCAACAGGGACTGCAGGTTGTTCTTCGTGCTGTGCAGGCTCTCATGCAGGAGCAAATCCTTCTCCTGCGCAAGGCGACGCGTCAGCTGGAACACCGGCCCGAGTTGCAGGAGTCCGGTCAACATGAGGATCGAGATCACAAGGGCGATGAGTTCGGGAACGATGTTGAGCTGCGCAGGGAGATCATTCCAGCCCGCCAGAATGTGCACAAAGCTCGTGATACGCCGGATGCCCATGAGGACGATGGCGACAGCGACGAAGACCCACGGGAGATAGATCTGCGTCCGGTGAATATTCAGGACGGCGACAAAGGCAGCGGCCAGCTGGAGGAGAATCGATGCGCCGAGAATAAGCACAACCATGTGAGAGCCGGTGATGAACATCTACCCTTCATTCTACACCCGCGGCTTGAAGGGCGCCACTTGGCGGATCAAAATCGCTGTCGTCGG
>CAZVXU010000095.1:7334-9252 GCA_964631585.1 uncultured Spirochaetaceae bacterium
CGTCGGCCCCGGTCGGCGTCGGCGGCCGACGGACGAGCACCCGGGGCTCACCCGCCCCGCGGTTGCGGGAGGCTCACTCTGATGAAGGCGCCGTCTGCCGACTCGAACTCGAGGCGTCCATCGAGCTGGGCGGCAAGCGACTGCACGAGCTTCAGTCCCAACGACGCCCCCGTCGTCGCGTCGAACTCGGGCGGCAGCCCGGGTCCGTTATCCGAGACCACGAGCTCGGTGCCGTCGCCGGTGACACGCATACGGACCTTCACCACCGGTGGTCCGCTCTGCGGTCGCGCATGCTTGATCGCGTTGGTGACGAGCTCGTTCACGATGAGGCCGAACGGAATGGCGAAGTTCACACCCGCCTTGAGCTCATCGGTATCAAGCTCCAGGCTCAGATCGGACCCGTCGGCGCTCAGCGATTCGAGGTCCGAACAGAGATCCGAAACGTAGTCGGCAATGTCCACTCGGGCGAGATCGCTGGACTGGTAGAGCTTCTCGTGAACCAGGGCCATCGAACGGATCCGATTCTGGCTGACCTGAAGCGCACGCCGCACCTCGGGATCGGAGAGACTGCCGATTTCGAGACTCAGAATGCTGGAGATGATCTGCATGTTGTTCTTCACCCGGTGGTGAATCTCCTGCAGGAGCACCTCCTTCTCGCGAAGTGACGTTTCGACGGCTGCCTCGACGCGCTTCCGCTCGCTGATGTCCCGGTAAATCGCAAAGATTCCGACGATGTCCCCGTCCTCGAGAATCGGACCGCCGAGTATCGATACGTCGAGCTCGCGCCCGTGTTTGTCACAGCGTCGCGTCTCGAGCCGCACGAAGCCGCCGTTCTCGACGTTTTGCGAGAGGGACTGCGCCTCATCGAACCGGTCCGCCGGAGCAATGAGATCGTCGATGATACGCCCCACGGCCTCCTCGGCGCTGTAGCCGAACATACGGACGAACTCTGCGTTTACCCGCAGGACGCGATTCTTCTTATCGGCGAAGATGACCCCTTCCGGGGCGTTTGCGAAGAGGTTCTCGAGAAAGGACCAGCTGCGCCTCGAGACCGGCGCCGGCGGTGGGGTTCGGGGGACCGGCGGGGCAGCGGGGGCCGGGGCGCCGGCAGCGGCAGCCGTGTATCGGGCGACGACAACCTGATCGACCGGTGCAGACCCGAGAACCGTATCGGCGACGCGCTCGAACAGTGGCAGCAATTGTTCGGCACCGCTTCTTGTCATCTCCGTAATCGCGTAGGGCCCGACGATATCGCCAGGCCCTGTATCGCTGTCTTGTGCTCTACGCCTGACGCGTTAGCGACGGGCGCCGCTCAGCGCTTCCTGAGCGAGGTCGTAAAAATAATTGACCGTGACGGACACGCCGGAGACGCCGTCGGCATCTGCCTGGCGGCCCGCCCGAGCGGGATTCTGGGTTTCGACCAGATAGGCTGCCGCGCGGTCTGCCTGCTCGTACCAGGGCCACTGCGCGTCGCTGTTGCCGACCATACCGTACTCACCCTGGACGGAGACGACGTACTTGGTCTTGTCGCCCTCCTCGGGATAGTTGTCGAAATACGCGTCGGCGATATAGCCGCCGATCACGGTGATCTGGACGAAGGGCTTCCACCCGTGGTCGAACTCATCGGCCTCGGCGGTGTAGGTTCCGTCCTGCCAGGGTCCTGCGGCAAACGCCATACCTGCTGTCAGAACGAGAATTACCAGTGCAATGCTTAGTTTTCGCATGCTCTTACTCCTTTCCTTGCATTAGTTGTGCAGAGGACTATAGTTTAACTCTAACAGTCCGTTCGCAAATCGGTCAAGTTTTATCGCGGGGGCTCTCTATTGACGGCAGAGGGGTGCAACCGTACACTCGCCTATAACGTGACACGCCACATGGTCCTTTTCTTCGGCGGCGGCGCCTGGGAGCTGCTGAGATT
>CAZVXU010000096.1:0-9157 GCA_964631585.1 uncultured Spirochaetaceae bacterium
ACGAGTGCCGCCGCCGGGGCGGGCGGGCAGCCGCCGGCTGCCGGGGTCCAGCCGCCGACAGCCGAGCAGGGCGCCGCATCGGGCGGCGGCGCGGGCGGCTCCAGTGCCACTCGGGAGAAGTTTCGCGAGAAGCTGCGCAAGGGTGATCTCGATGACAAGGAGGTCGAGGTTCAGGTCTCCGGCGGAGGCGGGTTCCCCGCCATCGAGATCTTCTCAGGGAGCAATTTCGAGGAGATGGACCTCAACCTCGGCAATCTCGGAAACCTCTTCGGGGGAAAGAAGAAGAAGAAGCGAACCACGGTCAAGAACGCACGCGAGATTATCCTCCAGGAAGAGATGGACAAGCTCGTGGACCAGGACCGCGTAAATGACCTCGCAAAGCAGCGGGTCGAACAGATGGGCATCGTCTTTATCGACGAGATCGACAAGATCGCCGCCAAGGAGAATCGGTCCGGCGTCGACGTGAGTCGGGAGGGCGTCCAGCGCGACATCCTGCCGATCGTGGAGGGAAGTACCGTCAACACGAAGTACGGGATGGTAAACACCTCGCACATCCTCTTCATCGCTGCCGGGGCCTTTCACGCCTCCAAGCCGAGCGATCTCATACCCGAGCTCCAGGGACGCTTTCCGCTGCGGGTCGAGCTCGAGGCGCTGGGAGCCGGTGACTTCGTGCGGATCCTCACCCAACCGCAGAACGCGTTGATCCGCCAGTATACCGAGCTTCTGAAGACCGAGGGCGTGGAAATTGACTTCACCGATGAAGCGATACAGGAGCTCTCCGAGATCGCCGCGGACGTGAACTCGCGCACCGAGAACATCGGCGCGCGCCGTCTCCATACCATCATGGAGCTGCTCCTCGAGGAGGTTTCCTTTACGGCGACCGACCTGAAGGGACAGAAGGTGCCGATAACGCCCGAGTATGTGAAAGAGCGCCTGAGCGATGTCGTTCAGGATCAGGATTTGTCCCGCTACATACTGTAGCGGGCAGTAGCGAGGCCCGCCACGCGCGGGCCGAAACGCCGGGCTGCGGCCCGGAACGGTGAGAATCGTTCACTGGGAGGGGAACGAAGTTGACATACATCACGATTAACACTCAGCGTCCCCTCATCTTCGTCCGAAATTCGAGACAGAGGAGTGGAGCAAGATGTTCCTGAACAGCACATTCGGACGAACCGTAGACGTTCTGCAGCGATCGATGGACGTGAGCCTGCTCAGGCAGGACGTGATTGCTAACAACATAGCAAACTCGGATACGCCGAACTTCAAGCGAAGCGAGGTCAACTTCGAGACGTCGCTGCGCGATGCGCTCGAGTCCGAGCAGCGCGCGCAGCGGTCCTTCCCGGCGGCCCTCACCAACGAGCGACACATTCCGTTCGACCGGCCGGTGGACTACAGAAATGTGAGCCCGCAGCGGATCCTCGACTATCAGACGACGGCCAAGAATAACGGCAACAATGTGGATATCGAGCAGGAGTCCATGGAGCTTCTGAACAATCAGCTGCTGTATACGCTCATGACCGATGCGGTGCGGGCGAAGTTCAGCCAGTTGAATCTGGTACTGCAGTAAGGGGTAAATGAGATATGGGACTGTTTTCGAGCATCAACACGGCGGCAACCGGCCTGACGGCCCAGCGCCTCAGGCAGGATGTAATATCGAACAATATCGCCAACGTGAATACCACGCGGACCACCGAGGGCGGTCCGTTCCGGCGCAGCAGGGTGATCTTTCGGCCGCGCGTGGAGCAGCCCTACTACCGCGGTAACTTCGTGCCCGACCAGCTCGATAACGGTGTCGGGCGCGGCGTGCGGGTCACCGAGATCCAGAAGGACCTCGATTCGGAGCCCAAGCTCAAGTATGACCCGACCCACCCGGATGCGATCAAATCCGGCCCCCGGGAGGGATACGTTGAAATGCCGAATGTGAACGTGGTGGAGGAGATGGTCGACATGATCTCCGCCTCGCGGTCGTACGAGGCAAATGTGCAGGTCATAAACGGCGCGAAGACAATGTTTCAACGCGCCCTCGATATCGGGAGGTAGGTAAATGACGTTTTCACCGGTAGAGGTAACGGGAGATCTGTTCAGGCTCGAGCGCACCAACCCCCGCCATTTCGCGGGCGCCGGTGATGCGCCGCCACAGACGCAGCAGCGGAACTTCGACGAGATGCTCATGTCGAGCCTCGGCGATGTGAATCAGGCACAGAAAGACCACGCCAATCTGGCGGTGCAGGCAGTGATAAATCCCGACTCGGTGGACACGCACGACGTGACCATCGCCGCGGCCAAGGCGAATCTTTCGCTCTCCATCACCAAGAACGTGGTGGACCGCGTGCTTCAGGGGTATCGGGAGATAACCTCACTGCGATAGCTCGGTAGTGATGATATAGGTGCGTGTCCTGGGAGGGGAACATGAACGAATGGCTTAAGCGACTCGTGTCGCAGATCCGGGAGCTCTGGGGCAAGTGGAGCACGGTGCAGAAGGTGATACTCTTTGCCGTGGTAGGCGGCGCCGCGCTCGGTCTCGTGCTGCTGGTGATCTTCAGCGCACAGCCGACGCAGGAGCCCGTGCTCACGCGTGCGGTGCAGGATGAGGAAACACTCGACCGGATCGCCACGCGACTGGATCAGGAAGGCATCGAGTACGAAATCACCACCGACATGCGGGTGATGGTCGACGACGAGCGCACCGCGCGCCGGGCGCGGGGCATCCTGACCCGATACGATCTCATTCCCCAGCAGACCGACCCCTGGGAGCTCTTCGATATGGAGCGGTGGACGCAGACCGACTTCGAGCGGAACGTCAATCTGCAGCGCTCCATCACGCGGCAGCTCCAGCAGCACATCGAGGCGCTCGATGACGTGGATTCGGCAAGCGTTAACCTCGTCATCCCCGAGCAGGAGCTCTTCGAAGAGGAGCAGGACCCGGTAACCGCCTCGGTCATTCTTGCGCCTAAGCCGGGAAGCGACATCCGCGAGAACCGGCAGAAGGTCGAGGGCATACAGCGGCTCATCCGGTTCGCCGTCGAGGGCCTCGCGCCGGAGAATATCACCATCACCGATCGCAGCGGCGTCGTGCTCAACGACTTCGACAGCCTCGAACAACTCGATGAGCTCACCCTCAGGGAGCGGGAGCTCGAGCTCAAGCGCGACGTGGAGCAGCGCTACATCAGCGGCATCCGTGACGCACTGGCGCAGATCTACGGCGAGGACCGCGTGGAGGTCGTGAACATCGATGTCGACCTCGACATGGGAAAGCGCACATCGGAGACCACCGAGCATTTCCCCATCGTCACCACGGAGGACAATCCGCGCACTCCCTTCGACGAGCGGGAGTTCGTGCTCTCCATTCCGCGGTCGACGGAGACCGTCACGGAGAACTATGAAGGAACCGGTTTCAATCCGGAAGGCCCTCCGGGTCAGGAGGGGCAGACGCCGCCGGCCTATAAGGACCTGCAGGACCTCATGGCGCGCTACTCGAACAACCAGGAGCGGGTGAACAACGAGGTCAACACCCGCACCACCCAGGAAGAGGGCAGTCCCCGGGTTGACCGGGTTACCGCGAGCGTGGCGCTGGACGGCATATGGCGCTGGCAGTATAATGAAAATGGAGAGGTTGTAATTAATCCCGACGGCAGCATTGCCCGGGAATACATACCCATCAGCGAGGAGGATCTCGCGAAAGCCGAGGACCTGCTGCAGGATGCGGTCGGATTCAATCAACAGCGCGGGGATTCGGTTACCGTGCGGCATGTGCGATTCGACCGAACCGAGGAGCACGAGGAAGAGGACGCGGCCATGAGACGACGGCAGCAGATTCAGATGATCGTGCTCTATTCCCTGATAGGTCTTGCGGCCCTCCTCCTGGCTTTTATCGTCTTCCGCCTGATTTCGCGGGAGATCGAGCGCCGACGCCGGCTCCGCGAAGAGGAGCTTGCACGGCAGCATCAGGCCATGCGCGAGCAGGCACTCCGCAGCGCCGAGGAAGAGGGCGAAGAAGTGGAGATGTCGGTGGAGGAACGGGCCAGGATGGAGCTCCAGGAGAACGCCATCAATATGGCGCGGGAGCATCCGGAGGACGTTGCGCAGCTCATTCGTACCTGGCTGATGGAGGAGTAGTGTATGGCACGGTCTCAAGCACCGGCAGGCGGTGGTGCGGCAGGCGCCGCATCCCATCTATCCGGAAAGAGAGGATCCGCACATCGCAAAGAGCTCACCGGCAGGCAGAAGGCGGCCATCTTTCTTGTCACACTCGGCTCGGAGATTTCCTCGGAGATCTTCAAACATCTGCGTGAGGACGAGATAGAGTCGTTGACCTTCGAGATCGCCCGTATGGAGAATATAGAGCCCGAGGACCGCGACAGGGTGCTGCAGGAGTTCCAGGAGCTGATGATGGCTCAGGACTTCATCACCACCGGAGGCATCGACTACGCCCGGGAGCTCCTCGAGAAGTCGCTCGGATCGCAGAAGGCGGTGGACATCATAAACCGCCTCACCTCGAGCCTGCAGGTTCGGCCCTTCGATTTCATCCGACGGACAGATCCAACGCACCTGTTGAACTTCATACAGCGCGAGCATCCCCAGACAATCGCGCTGATTCTTGCATATCTCGAGCCCAACAAGGCTTCGGTCATCCTCAAGAGCCTGCCGCACGAGATACAGTCGGATGTGGCAAAGCGCATCTCGACCATGGATCGCACCTCGCCGGAGATCCTCCGCGAGGTGGAGCGGGTGCTCGAGAAGAAGCTGTCGACGCTGTCCTCGGAGGACTACACCACCGCCGGCGGCGTGGAGAGCATCGTGGAGATCCTCAACCTCGTCGACCGCTCGACGGAAAAGAGCATCATCGAGTCCCTCGAGGAAGAGGACCCGGAGCTCGCCGAGGAAATCAAGAAGCGCATGTTCGTCTTCGAGGACATCGTCATGCTCGACGACAGGGCCATTCAGAAAGTGCTCCGCGAGGTCGATACCACCGAGCTCGCCAAGGCCCTGAAGTCGGTGGACACCGAGGTACAGGACAAGATCTTCCGCAATATGTCCAAGCGCGCATCGACGCTGCTGAAGGAGGACATGGAGTACATGGGACCCATCCGCGTCAAAGACGTGGAGGAGTCGCAGCAGCGGATCGTATCCATTATTCGCAAGCTCGAAGAGCAGGGCGAGATCGTCGTGGCACGTGCCGGCGAGGACGAGCTGGTCGTGTAGGCCTGGAGGCGTAACGCGTGGCAAAGAACGTCTTTCGAGCCGGGGAAATACAGGTCGCAGACGGCAAGATCTTCATTCAGGGCCCGGAGTCACCGCCGGAGGCGCCGCAGCCGGTCGACACCGAAGAAGTGGAGGAGTACACCGGCCCCACCGTCGAGGATATCCGCCGGGAGGCCGAGGAGTTCCGCGAGAAGTGGGACGCCGAGCGAGAGCAGCTGATACAGGAGGCCCGCGAGGAGGCTGACCGCATCGTGAAGGAGGCCGAGAATCAGGCCTTCGAAGAGGTGAAGTCCAAGAACGACCAGGCAGCAACCATTAAGCAGGAAGCGGACGAAGAGGCCGAGCGGATCAAGGGCGAGGCGCAGGCGGATGCCGACCGCATCGTACGTGAGGCTCAGGAAAAGGCCGACACGGTAGAGAAAGAGGCCTACGACCGGGGCGTCGCGCAGGGCGAGGAGAAGGGCTTTGCCTCCGGCGAGGCGGAGGTCAACCGCCTCGTCGATCGGGTGCACGTCATCCTCAACAAAGCGATCGAGCGGCGCAACGAAATCATCGAAGAATCGGAATCTCAGATCGTACATCTGGTGCTGGAGATCGCCAAGAAGGTGGTCAAAGTCATCAGCGAGAATCAGAAGAACGTGGTCGTGAACAACGTTGTTCAGGCGTTGCAGAAGCTCAAGCAGAAGTCGGACGTGGTTATACGCGTGAACTTCCAGGATCTGAAGATGGTGAGCTCGCACACAGAGGAAATAACGAAGATGGTGGAGCGCGCCGGGAGTATCACCGTTGCCGAGGACTCCACCGTCGACGTCGGCGGCGCCATCATCGAGACCGACTTCGGGCAGATAGATGCCCGCATCAGCTCACAACTTCGGGAGATAGAGGATCGCATCGTGGAGCTTGCACCGATAAAGTCGAACCCGAAGATGCAGGAGTGAGACGCTCGGCAAAGGGCAGGGGGGACCCTTTGGGACCATTCGATAAGTACCAGACGGTCATTGAGAAGACCGACACCATCAAGCAGATCGGTCGCGTGGAGCGCGTTCAGGGGCTGCTCATTCGCAGTCTCGGACCTCAGGCCTTCGTGGGTGAGCTCTGCCGCATCGTCATACCCCGCGGGGAGTTGACCGTGTGGGCCGAGGTCGTCGGCGTGCACGGCCGTCACGTGGATCTCATGCCCTTTACCGAGACCGACGGGATCGAGGTCGGTGCGCCCGTGGTGGGCACCGGGGAAACCCTCGCGGTGCCGGTTTCCGACAAGCTGCTCGGACGTGTTCTCGACGGTCGCGGGCGGCCCATCGACGGAAAGGGCGATATAGGGTCGGCGGAGTTCCAGTCCATCTTCAACACACCTCCCGACGTGCTCGAGCGAGAGACCATCAACAGTCAGATTGTCACCGGGATCCGCTCCATCGATGGACTCATTGCCGCCGGCAAGGGGCAGCGCCTCGGTATATTCTCGGGCAGCGGCGTCGGCAAGTCCACGCTCATCGGCATGATCGCCCGAAACACCGATGCCGATGTGAACGTGATCGCCCTCATCGGCGAGCGGACCCGCGAGGTAAAGGAGTTCATCAAGAGCGATCTCGGCATGGAGGGGCTGAAGCGCTCCGTGGTCGTGGTGTCGACCTCCAATACGCCGCCGCTCGCGCGCCTGCGTGGTGCATTCGTTGCCATGTCCGTTGCGGAGTACTTTCGCGAGCGCGGGAAGAACGTGATGCTTCTGTTCGACTCGGTGACGCGCTTTGCCCGCGCCCAGCGCGAGATCGGGCTCGCCGCCGGGGAGCCCCCGGCGACACGGGGCTTTCCGCCGTCGGTATTCTCGCTGCTCCCTCGCCTGCTCGAGCGCTGCGGAACCTCCGATCGGGGGACCATTACGGGGTTCTTCAGTATTCTCGTCGAGGGCGACGATATGGACGAGCCGATCTCGGACGCCGTTCGGGGTATCCTCGACGGGCATATTGTCCTCAGCCGCCGTCTCGCGCAGCGCTCGCACTACCCGGCGGTCGATGTGTTGGCCTCGGTCTCGAGGCTCGCCACGAAGGTGCAGCGGCCCGCCGTCCAGGATGCGGCAAGCTACACACGACGTATGATGGCTACCTACTCCGAAAGCGAAGACCTCATAAACGTCGGCGCATATCAGCGCGGCAGCAACCGGGAAGTAGACGAGGCGATCGACAAGATCCCGCAGATAAACGCCTTTCTGCGACAGCGCGTCGACGAAAAGGCGCCGCTTGGCGATACCGAATCTTCGCTGTTCCGGATCGCGGGGTACCCGCAGGTCGAGGCCGGCGGCGCCGAGCGCGGCGAGGGGGCCGGCGATGCGTAGATTCGACTTTCGCCTGGAGCGCATTTTGAGCCTGCGCAAGCACACCGAGGACCAGGCCGAGCAGAAGCTCGCGCGCGTCTCCGGTGAATACGCGCAGCTGCAGGGTGAGCTCGGCCGCCTTACGCAGGAGCGGGAGTCTACCTTCCGTCTCGGCGACCCTGCGAGCCGGGCCGACATCAACTATCGCATAGCTCAGAGTGCCTACATCAACTACCTCGAGAGTCGGTCCCGGGATGTTGAGTCGCGGCGGGCCGAGAAAGTCGGAGAGCTCGACGCGGCGCAGTCCGAATACCGCGAGGCGATGAAGCAGCGGAAGGTGCTTGATAATCTCAAGAACAGGCGATCCGACGAATACTACAAGGAGCAGCGACGCGCCGAAGGGCGCGAGCTCGACGATATCGGTGGACAGATGAGCATCCGCCGGCACGAGCAGGAGGGCGGTGATGCCTGATTACAGACGATTCGGTCCGGGTCCGCGCATGTTTGCGTTGACGCTTCTCGTTGTGCTTCTACTTGCCGGCGGAACCGTCTGGTTCGATTATCTCGGGATTATCGATGCGACCCGTTTGCTCTCGCCGGTCCTGCGCCTCGTCGGGATCGAAGCCGCCGAGGAAGTGCCCGAGCCGGAGGACGCGGCACTGCTCAGCCGAGCGCGCCTCGAGAAGCGGGAAACCGCCGTCGCGCAGCTCGCCGACGAGCTCGACCAGCGCCGAGACGAGCTCGATGCGCTCGAGCAGGAGCTCGAGGCGCGCCGTCAGGAGCTCCATTCGAGAGAGCAAGAACTCGCCGAGCAGGAGAATTCTCTCAATCAAAGGGTCCAGCAGTTCGAGAATAGAAGAGCGATGCTTGTTCAAAACGTGCAGACGTTGACGAGCATGCGCCCCGAGGATGCGGTTGACATCCTCGCGGGCTACGACGATCAACTGCTGATAGACACCCTGCGGGTGACTGAGGAGCTTGCGCAAGAGGCGGGGGAGCTTTCCCTGGTATCGGTCTGGCTTGCGGAACTGCCGCCGGAACGCGCCGCCACTTTACAGCGCAAGATGACGATCAAGCCGCAGGAGTGAATGAGGGATGAATGACGGCGCACTTTGCGGACATTGTAGACTCTTCCCCTTCCCGGGGCGAGAACCGACCTGAGCTCCTGAAGCCGCGCGGCGGCCCGCTGTCCCTGGCTGCCCGAGCCACCTCCGAGCCCTCCTCCTTCGAAGACGCCTTCAACAGGGCGGTATCCCGCGACCTCGCGCGACCGGACGATCGGGCCGCGAGAGACGCGGCTGATCGTGCTTCGGTGGACCGCACGAAGGACGCCGAGCGCGAGGCCCGCGAAGCGCGCGAAGCTGCTGACGCGGCTCGCGAGGCGGCACAGCAACGGGACTCGGACAGTGCGGCGGAGCAGGCGGCCGCAAGGTCGGCCTCGACGCGCGATGCCGAGGAGTCCGCGAAAACCGCGGACGACGGTGAGAAGTCCGATAAAAAGCCGGATAAAGAGTCCGCTGCAGGCTCGGCAGAGAAGTCCGCCTCGCAGTCGGAGCCCGAACATGCAGAGGCGTCGGCCTCGGCGCGGGAGCAGACCGGTGAGGACCGGCCGGACGGCGATGAGGCCGACAGCGATGAGGCCGACAG
>CAZVXU010000097.1:0-8991 GCA_964631585.1 uncultured Spirochaetaceae bacterium
ACCGCGGGAAGACCCTCCATCAGGTGCTCAAAGATCCCACCGTCACTATGGAACAACTGCCGTCAGGTGTTCCATAGTGACGGTGGGATCTTAGGCCGACGCCCCGGAGCAGGCCGCCGCCGGGCGCGCGACCTCCGACCCCGACCGCCACCGCGGGAAGACCCTCCATCAGGTGCTCAAAGATCCCACCGTCACTATGGAACACCTGACGGCAGTTGTTCCCGACCTCGCCGCCGGCGCGCGGGGCGAGTGGCTCACGCAGGTCGAGCTCGACATCAAGTACGAGGGCTACGTCCTGCGGCAGGAACGACAGGTCGACCGCTTCCGAAAGCTGGAGGGACTCAAGATCCCGGCCGGATTTGATTACGACGCGATCGAGGGCATTTCGAACGAGGCGCGCGAGAAGCTGAAGGCGATCCGCCCGTTCTCGGTCGGGCAGGCGTCGAGAATCTCGGGGGTGAGAAACTCCGACGTAACCGTGCTGGTGGTGAGTCTCGGTCGCCGGGAGCGCGCAAGCTGATGGGTGCCGACGGTGGTGCGGCAGGGGACCTCGGCGCCATGCTCGCGCCGACGCTCGGGGCCCTTGGCATCGAGGCGAGTGCCGGGCAGATCGATGCCCTGCGGCGCTACATCGGCGAGCTCGAGCTGTGGAACCGAAAGCGGGATCTCGTGAAGGCCGAAGGCGAGGCACTCATCACCCGTCACTTTGCCGACAGCCTCGCGGGGTTGGCGACCGTCCGCCGTGAGCTTGCGGCAGGGGGCACGCTCCGGGATCTCGGCTCCGGCGGCGGTTTTCCGGGGATTCCGCTTTCGGTGTTCCTGCCGGAGGTCGGCGTGGTGCTCGTGGAGCGGTCGGGCGGCAAATGCTCATTTCTCAGAAGCGCCGCCGCGGTGGCAGGCCTTACAAACGTGTCGGTGGTCAACGCCGACTTCCGCGATGGCGCAGCGCGAGCAGCCGGCCGCGCCGTGGTCACATTCCGGGCACTGTCCGAGATAGATCTCGCATTCGCCGGGCAGCTCGCGCGGCTGCTCGGGCGGGGCGGCTCGGTTGTGGCGTACAAAGGTCGCCATGACCGCGCGGAGGCCGAGGCGGCGGTGGCGGGTGAGGTCTTCGACGAGGTGGAGATCACTCCCGTGGAGGTGCCGGGGCTGGCGGAGGAGCGGACCCTGCTGGTTCTCAGGCTCGCTGTAGAATCTTCATGAGCTGGTCTTTGCCAACGAGGTCGATAAGGCGGGCTTCGACGAACTGGTGCGCGCCCTCGGTGAACTCGCCTGCGCTTACGCAGAATCCACGGCCGGCCTTTACATCCTTGATCCGACCGTGAAAGTCCCGCAGCACCAGCTCACCGACCTGGCCGCTGGTGCGGATGAACCGAAAGAGAATCGTATCGACCCACTTCGCAGTTTCCACCTCTGCGAGAATGTCGGCGTACTCGTTGCGATTCACCGATACGTCGGTGATCTTCACGCGCGCGTGGTCGAAGAAGCCGGTGGCGACGCGGCGGCACAGCGCGACGAACTCCGAGGGCGGGGCGATGAGGTAGGTCTGAAGGTTGCGGTTGCGGGAAAGCTCACGGTTGCGCTGTAGCTGCTGGCCGACGTCCTTGTAGTCGGGGTTGGTTCGCTGAATCTCCTCGAGGAGTTGGACGGCCTTCTCCACGTGCTGCACCTGGATATAGGTGACGGCAAGACGATATTTCAGCTCGAGGAGCACGTCCGCGGGGATCTCATCGTGGCGGAGACCGAGCTCGAAGTCGAGTTGCGCCTTTTCGTACTGGCGTGACTTCAGCTGGATCGACCCCGACATGAGCGCCGCGCGGGGCCCGAACGCGGGATCGGCCCGCAGGTGGCTGAACACCTTCACCGCCTGCTCGAGCTGGCCGAGCTCGTAGTAGGCCTTGCCCATCACGAACAGCGCCTCCTTATCGTCGGGTTGTGCGTCGACGACCTTTCGCAGCATCTCGAGGGCCTCGTTGAACTTCTTTATACGGTAGAGGGACTGCGCAAGGTAGCGCTGCGTCTCGAGGTGCTCGGGCTTTTCGCGGTTTGCGGCTCGCAGCAGGGCCACTGCCTTCTCGTAGCTCTTACGGCGGTACTCGAGGTACCCGAGATTGAAGTTGAGCTCGAAAACATCGGGATTCATGCTGCGCGCAACGACGAGCGCCTTGTAGGCATCCTTGTAGTGTCCGGTCTTCAGGGCGGCAATGCCGTAGCGCAGGTTGGCGGTGTGCTGATCGACGTCCGGAACCTTGGCCGCCAGGTCGATGAGCATTCCGTAGGTCTTCATCGCCTTCTCCCAATCCTGGGAGTCGAAGTAGGCACCCGCGAGCACTTCCATGGCCTCGTGATCCTTCGGATTCTGGGCGAGGGCCTTGTTGGCATCTCGAATGGCGGCGGCGCGGTCACGTCGGTGGGCGTTCGTTTTCTCGCTGCGGGAGCCCCGACGACGGAACAGCAATAGGACGACGAAGAACAGTATTGCGACTGCGATCGCCAACTGCGCAATCACCGTCGTCACGGTCGAGCTCATGCCGTCATTATCGGTAGGCCCCTAACTCATGTCAAGCAAAGGTCGAATTGACAATCTGCCGATAACGAACTAGGATTGACCGGTCAACACAGGGGGCAACGTGGCAGGTTCGGTAATCGGCATTAAGATAGCAGACGGCAGTTTCTTTCCTGTCTTAGAGCGTTCCCACACAGGTAAGAAAAAGCTTGTGCTCACGACGGTGAACGACGAGCAGGACAGCGTCCAGATCGACCTCTATCAGGGTGAGGACAAGTCCATGGAAGGTGCCGAGTATATCGGCAGTCTCGTGGTTTCCAGTATTCAGCCGGCAGCCAAGGGCGAGCCGGAAATAAACATGGTCCTCGGAATCGATGCCGAGGGCAATCTCAACGCGACTGCGACCGATGCGGCTACCGGCGAGTACGAGAGTCTCTCGGTCAGCCTCGAGTCCCTCGATGAAGAGCCCTACACGCTGCCGGATTTTCAGCTTGAAGAAAGCTCGCTCGACGAGCTGGACGAGCTCGACGAAGCCGAGCGGCTCAACGACTTCGATACGGAGTTCGATACCGACGAAGATCTCGGGGAGAGCCTCGATGAGCTCGGCGGGCTCGAAGAGAGCTTCGAGGAAGAGCCGGCGGAAGAGACCGTTGCTGCCGGCGCCAGTGCAGGCCCGGTGACCGCTCCGTGGGAATCTCAGGAGCAGGAGCCTGACGAGTTCGAGCAGGAACCGATCGCGTACTCGCGTCCAGAAGAAGGGGCACAACCCCGACGTCGAAGTCACGTGCTTCTCTTCGTCGGGTTCCTGATTCTCTCACTCGCCGCGCTGGCGTTTCTCCTGTACTTCGTCTTCCGGATGCTTCGCGGCCCCGAGCTGCCGCCTCTCGAGGCAGGCCTGCCGGTGACATACTTTGCCCTGTCGCCCCTGTTTACTTCACGCACTCCCGGAGGAGCACGAGGCCATCACACCCGCAGCCCACGTTAGGACCGCGGCGCGCCTCTTCAGCCTTACTCTCGTCTTCGTCGCGACGCTCGCGTCCTGCGCGGAGCAGAATGAGGTCTGGGGCACACCGCGAGAGACCTTTGCAGAACGACTCGAGAGCGGGAACTACGACTTCCTGCGCCATCTCGACTATCGTGACCTCGACCTGGAGGAGGTGACCCGTCTGCGTCCCGGCGCGGCGTTCTATCTTGCCGAGATATACGGCGAGCTGGAGCTGGACCGGATGCGACGGCGGATGCTCGAAGTCGAGCTCGAGCACGACAGTGATCCCTGGCGCCGCCGTGCGGCAGTTGCGCTCCTCGCGCAACTCGAGGCCGAGGAACGCTATGAAGAGCTCGAAAATGCCGCGGACGCCGCGCTCGAGCTCTACCCGCAGGAGGAAGAGTTTCTCTACGCGCGCTACCTGGCCCTCTACGAGCAGGGCGCCGATCGGGAGCTTCGCGAAGCGCTGGAGAGCGAAACGGGTGCTCTGCGAAGCTTTCTCGAGGCGGACCCCTGGGACCGGCGGCGGCAGGAGGTCGAGCTGTGGCGCGTGGTCACGGCGTTCCGCCTTCGCGAGGACGGCTGGCCGGATCAGATCCGCCGCTTTTTCCTCGATCTGCCGGCCGCACAGCAGCACTCACGGCTCTACCTCTTTCTCATAGCGCGGAGTGCGGCGCAGCAACCCTTCTCGGGAGCGCAGCTCTCACTCTTCTCCGCCAAGGCGCGGGTGGCGGAAGGCGATCTCGAAGAGGCGGCGCGGACCTTCCTCGCGCTCGTAGACGACGCAGAGGACTCTCTCGAGCCGGCGGGTCTGCCGGTCACCGAGTGGCTCGCCCGCGATATGGGGCACGCGTTTCTGCGCGCCGGGTATCGAAGCCGCGGTATCGCGATTCTCGAGGGCTATGCTGCGGCGGCTGAGGACCCGATGGTGCGTGCCCGCTCTCTCGAGTATGCGGGTCGCCTCTATCGGGCTGCCGGGAATGCACCGGCGGCCATAGAGCGCTTCGACGACGCGATGTCGGTCTTCACCGATGCGTCCGACCGCCGGCGCGTGCTGTGGAACATTGTCGACGCCCGTGCCGTTGTCGAGCCCCGTATCGCGGCAAAGGACCTCCGCCGCTATGCCGACGCAGCCTACGGCGAGTGGTATTTCGAGCGCATGCTCGACGGGCTCGCCTCCGAGCTCGTGCGCCGCGGGGCATGGCAGGCGCTTGCAGGCACCGGTGAGGTACTCGAGGAGGTCGGCTTCGAGACCATCGCGGAACGCTTCCACTACATCGCCGCCGAGGCTGCGCTCCGGGGCCTTTACGGCCCTTCGCCGTCGGCGGGCGGCGACAGCCTGTCGCCTGCGGAGATGCTCCGCCGGATCGATACCGACCCCTACTACCGTCTCCTGGCTGCGGTGCGCCTCGGGAGGACCGATACGCTCGTCTCGGCTGCATCGAGCGAAACGTCCGGCGAGACGCCGGGGGATGAGGAGGCCCCGGCCGGCGGCACCTCCGCCTCGGATACTGAGGCCATTGTCCGCGGCTATCTCGCGGTCGGCCTCCACGAGCATGCCTACGAGGCTGCGATGGACGACAGCGACGACATGTCGGTTGCGGCCATCGAGGATGTCGCCGAGCGCATTCAGACACGCGGGCTGCTTATCGAGTCGTTGCGGCTCATGGCGCGGGCACGAAGCCGGGATGAGTTCGTCCTGACCCCGCGCGCGGCACGAATCCTCTACCCGAGGGCCTACTCCATCGCCATGGAAGACGTAGCCGAAGTCGAGGGCATCGATCTGCCGGTCTTTTACGGCCTTGTACGTGAGGAAAGCCACTTCTCCGCGGACATCGAGTCTCATGCGGGAGCTACCGGGCTCGCCCAGCTCATGCCGGCCACGGCTGCCGACATGGCCCGTCGGATGCGCATAGAGAATCCCGATCTGACCGACCCGGCCACGAACCTGTCGATCGGCGGGTACTACCTCTCCTATCTGCTCGGGCGCTTCGACGGTGATCTGCTCTCGGCGCTTGCCGCCTACAACGGGGGGCAGGGACGCGTGCGGCGCTGGGTGCGGGAGAACGGTGCCCTCTCCGGTCCCCTCTTCCACGAGGCAATGCCCATTCGCGAAACGCGGCATTACATTCGAAAGGTTCTCGTCGCTGCCGCCTACTACGGCGAGCTCTACGATCGTCGAACGATAGCCGAGACGGTCAGGCTGTTCTTTCCCGATCTCGAAACAATTCCGGAGGACTCCACGTGAGTGTATTCGAAGCCCTCATGCTCGGCGTCGTTCAGGGGCTGACCGAGTTCCTGCCTGTCTCGAGCTCCGGCCATCTCGCGGTGCTGAAGCACCTGTTCGGCCAGGGCGATGTGCCCGTTCTCTTTGATGTATTGCTCCACGTTTCGACGCTGGGGGTCGTCGTGCTCGTGTTCCGCGGTCGCATAGGGGCGATCATCGTTTCCCTCGCCCGATGGGTGGGACGACGCGCGGATCATGAGACGGATGCAGAGAACCTGCGCATCGTGGTGCTGGCGCTGCTTGCGACTGTCGTTACCGGCGTACTCGGACTCGGTATCTCCGGCTTCGAGGCGGGGCGCTACCCGAAGCTCGTCGGCGTCCTCTTTCTGGTGACGGCCCTCATCCTGGTATCCACCCGGTTCACGCGCGGAAATCGTGGCTACGGTGAGATGGGCGCCGGGCGTGCCCTGCTTGCCGGCTTCGCCCAGGGACTCGGCGTGTTTCCGGGGATCTCTCGGGCGGGCATCACCATCTCCGCGGGGCTTCTCTCCGGCGTTGCCCGGCGCGAGGCGGCGGAGTTCTCCTTTCTCCTCTCGATACCGGCCATTCTCGGGGCCCTCATGCTGACGCTGAGAGACGCCGGCGAGCTCGCCGCGGCTGTGCCTCCCGCCTCTCTCATCGCCGGGCTCGTGAGCTCCTTCGTGGTCGGGCTGCTTTCCCTGCGGCTACTGCTGCGCCTCGTGCGCGGCGGGCGGTTGTACCTGTTCGCCCTGTATCTCGTGCCCCTCGGAATCCTCACCATTCTTCTTACCTGAGAGGGCGCGCCACGCCTGGTAATTCGGCTCAAGGCCGCCGTCAGGCCGCCGATACAATAAGCAGGAGGGGAGCAGCAGTGGTGCAGCGCGTGTCACACGCAGTAGTGGCGGGCTCCGTATTCGGAGTCGGCGTTCTGATTCTCACATCGCTTTTCGCACACGTCCTGGCGACCGGCGAGGGCTTCTGGCTCGCACTTATAGGGGTGCCCGGACGGATCCTCTTCGAGAGCTTTCACGCCGCTGCATTTCTGATTCCGCTCTTCTTCTTCGGATTTGGGGTTACGGCAGCACGAGGGGATACTCGTGTACGCAGCCTGTCAGTCATCAATCTGCTCGTGCTGCCTTTTCTTTCCTTCTCGCTGTCCCTGCGACTCGCATTCAACGCCAGCATAGAGGCCTCACCGATCACTCGCTGGGCGGCCGCGGTGTTCTCGCGGCCGGGCGGCGCCCTGCTGTTTCTCGCGGCCGGAGCCGTGCTTACGGTGGGTGTCGCACGGGTTGCCCGCCACGGTCTTGCAGGTCTTCGCATCGCGCGCTGGATCCGGTCCCGGCGCGGCACCGACGGGGCCGATAGTGCGGACGGCGCGGCCGGCTGGGGCGAATCGAAGCGCAGGATCATGGCCCTCATCGAGGACCGCTCGAACGACCGGGCCACGAGCGGCGCCGGTGCCGCCGGCGGTGAGCCCCCTCGTCCCCGCTGGGTCTCCGGCTTTACCGAGGAGCCCGAGATCAGCATGGGCTACGCGGACGTCGAGCAGGAGGTCGAGGAACCGACCGAGGTGCTCGAGGCCGAAGAGATCGAGGAGCTCGCACGGCGTGACCGGCGCTGGAGTGCCGCCGGCGAGCAGGCCGACGAACAGGTCGGCGAGGACACAGACGAGGACGAGCTCGAAGTGATTTACTCGGAGGGCGCATTTACCGACCCCGACGGTGACTACGATCCGGCGGCTGCCTATGCGCGCCGGGATCTCGGAACCGCGACCCGGCGTGATGATCCCGACGAGCCCGACGACGCCGACCGACCAGATGAGGAGCCGACGTTCGAAGAGGAGCCCGCCACCCCGGTTTCGCGTGTTCCGGCCACGACGTCGAAGCGCCGGCGCGGCCGATACGAGGTGCCGGTGGACGGCCTCCTCGATGAGTATCATCAGGCCGGCTACTGGGAGATAGACGCCGAGACCCGCGAATCCGCCGAGGTCCTCCGCTATACCCTCGAAGAGTTCTCGATCCAGGCCGAGGTCACCGGCATCCGCAAGGGGCCGGTCATCACCATGTTCGAGATCCTTCCGGCGCCGGGTGTGAAGCTCGCACGTATCACGAACCTCGCCGACAACATCGCCCTTCGACTCGCCGCCTCGAGCGTCCGCATCGTCGCCCCCATCCCCGGCAAGCACGCGGTGGGGATCGAAATCCCGAATAAGAAGCGCCACATCGTCAGCTTCATGGAGCTCATTCGTCAGGACGAGTTCTGGAGCTCCAAGCAGGACATTCCCCTCGCGCTCGGAAAGGACATCCCCGGTGACGTGGAGATCGTGGACCTCACGAAGACCCCGCATCTGCTGATAGCCGGCGCGACCGGCTCCGGTAAGTCGGTCTGCGTGAACTCCATCATCTGCTCCATTCTCTACCGGCGAAGCCCGCAGGAAGTGAAGATGATGCTCATCGATCCGAAGATCGTCGAGCTCAAGTTCTACAACGACATTCCCCATCTGCTGACGCCGGTCATCACCGACCCGAAGCGGGCCTTCCAGGCGCTGCAGTACTGCATCTACGAGATGGAGCGCCGCTACAACCTGCTCGATTCGCTCGGCGTGCGCGACATCGGCGCCTACAACGAAAAGATCAGCAAGCGAAATCTCGCCACCGAGCCGCTTCCCTACATTGTGGTGGTGGTCGACGAGCTCGCCGACCTCATGACGACCTCCGGCAAGGAGCTCGAGTCGACCCTCGCGCGCCTGGCGGCGATGTCGCGCGCTGTGGGTATCCACCTCGTGCTCGCGACCCAGCGCCCTTCAACCGATGTCATCACCGGCCTCATCAAGGCGAACATTCCGTCACGGATCGCCTTCATGGTGTCCAGCAAGGTCGACTCGCGCATCATCATCGACACCGGCGGCGCGGAGAAGCTCCTCGGCCAGGGCGATATGCTCTTCACCTCCGCCTGGGATCCCTTCCCGACCCGTATGCAGGGCGCCTTCCTCTCCGACACCGAGGTGGAGCGGGTGGTCGAGCACGTGAAGACCCTCGGTGAGCCAGAGTACATCGACGACGAGATCTTCATCGACGACGACGATGATGAGACGATGCAGGGCGAGCTCGAGGACCCTCTCATGGAGAAGGCCATCGATATCGTCGTCTCCGCCAACAAGGCCTCCGCCTCCTACCTGCAGCGCCGATTGAAGATCGGCTACAACCGCGCCGCGCGTCTCGTCGAGGAGATGGAGCGCATCGGCGTGGT
>CAZVXU010000098.1:0-6478 GCA_964631585.1 uncultured Spirochaetaceae bacterium
ATGTTCAGGCGGGGCGACTGCGGGAGTGAGGCGTCGACCTCGGCGAGGAAGTTGCCGCTGTAGACGAGCACCGCGGCATAGACATCGCCGTGGCCCTCGTCCGCGTTTCGCTCTGCGAGGGCAAGGAAAGGGCTGGCAACGTGGCTGCTCGTCCCTCGGGTGCTCTCGGTGGCAAAGACTCCCGTACCGAGTGGCGAGCGGGTTACGTGGCGCTCGCGCGCCCATGCTCCGGTCAGGGTCACGGTATCGAGCTCGCCTGCTGCGACATCGACAGAGGCGCTCATCACTCTGTCGAGCACGAGCGGCCGCTCCCCGTCGTTTTCGATGCGCACCTGCCGGGCTATGACGTTCTGCGACTCGTGAGGGGTGTAGGAGAGCACGACCCGCAGGCCGGACACCTCGTCAGCGAGCTCGAGCTCGAGTGTTTCGCCTTCGGCCGCTATGCGCGCGGAGGGAAGCCCGGACAGCTCCGACCTGCCCGAGAGCAGTCTATGTGAGCGGTAGACGAGCTGTGGTATCGGAAACCCCTCGCCGTCGAGAGCGTGGAGAGCCGGCCGTCTGAAATCCCCTGATCCGTGGATCCCGTACTCCAGACGAAGCTCCTCGAGCTGGAGGTGCTGCAGGCCCTTTCCCGCGTTGATGCGGTAAGGTGCTTCGGCGACGGAGCCGGCATCCGGGGACGGGTCGTCGTCGAGCCGAGGCCCCCAGTAGCGCAACGTTGGAACGACACCACCCGCTATCTCTATAACGTAGGAGCTTTCCTGTGTGGCAAGGTGAAAGACGTGATCGCCGATGGTCCGTATCATATGTTTCAGCTGCTCTCTGTGTGGCCGCAGGCTGACGGCGCTCCTTTCGCGCTTGAATCATAACTGCTACGCAATAAGATGTTCCAGTGAGTAAGCACGCGCTGAGGAGGAACCGGATGAACGATAAAGTGTACCCCGCACGGTTAGATATCGACTATGCAGAACGGCGGCAGCGACTTTCCGCCCTTGTTCGGGTGGTCCTGGCTATCCCGCCGCTCATCATTCTGGCGCTGGTGTCGGCGAGCGGAAATGAAACCATCGCGAAGGAGGGCGGTGAAATGATCACTCGCGGCGCGGGCAGCATCACCTCCGGCCTGTTTGTGGCGACGGTGCTCACGCTGCTCTTCGTGAAGACGTCCCCCCGCTGGTGGTTCGACTTCCTTCTGGAGTTCTTCCGCTTCTCAGCTCGTGTCGGCGCGTATCTCTTCCTGCTCACCGACGGCTATCCCGCGCTGGAGGCGGAGCAGGGCGTGCATCTCGAGTTTGACTTCCCGGACGTCGAGCGCGAACTGTCGCAGGGGCTTCCGCTCGTGAAGTGGCTACTCGCCCTCCCCCCCACTGCGTCGCTCTCCTCCTGCTCTACATCGCCGTCGCGCTCGTCACCGTAGTCGCGTGGATCACCATCATCGTCGCGGGTCGATACCTGCGTCCCCTTTTTGAGTTCGTCGTCGGCGTCGGGCGATGGGGCCTCCGCGTGTACGCGTACGCGTTTCTGCTTATCATGGATCGCTATCCGCCGTTCCGGCTGGAGTAGGCTCCGCATCGTTTTCCGGCAGCACCACTGCGGCCTCGAGATTCTGTACGAGCGTGATGAAAACCGTGCGGCCGAACATACAGCTTGACCTGCCGACCCGATCCGGTCGACTATGCGCCCGTGGTGTCACCAGCCGATCATCAGAAACAGCCTTTGTTCGACCTCGACGGTATCCTTGCCGATCGCGTTCTGAGCAGGCGACTCTTTGATGCCGGCTACTTCATCGGCGATCTCACGCACGACACCGGCGAGACCAGCAAACCGCTGCGCGCCGGTGCATACCCCATCATCATGGACGATATGATGACTGGAGAGAGCTTTCGCTCCTGGATGGGTATCCCGCTTCGGAGCAACGATGCTTTTCTCGGTGGGGTCTTCCTGTGACACAGCACACCCGGCTTCCTCCAGGGAGCCGACCTCTACCCGGTAACCGCCATTGCCGAGATCCTCGCGGTGGCGCGTCACAACAACCAGCACTTCCGCCGCACGGTGTCGGAGCTCGAAACCGACCGCCTGACCGGGTTGCTCACGCGAACCGGCTTCGAGCGAGACGCCGAAAGACTCTTGCGAACCTCCAGCGAGCAGTACTCGATCAACGCGATTGCAATGATGGACATCGACCTCTTCAAGCAGGTCAACGATCGCTACGGACACATTGCCGGAGATAGCGTGATCAGTGCCTTTGCCGAGGCCGTCCAGGCAAACCTTCGCCATGACGACCTCATCGCTCACTCCGGTGGGGAAGAGTTCGTCGGCATATCGGAATCGATAACGGTCAGCATCGGGGTTGCGATCTGTGGGGCGGCCCAAGCGGGGCGGAAGGAATCGCGTCGAGATTGCCGTGCTTCCCGGATAGCAACCGATCAGTAGCAGCTGCGCCGGAGGCATGTCCGACGAGATGATGAAGAGTCTCATTGGGAAACAGTGCACGTTCTCCACCGGACCCTTAGTGAATACGTGACTGCCGTGAAGACAATGGGCGTGCGGATGCGCCAGTCGGGCACCTTCAACATGGGCCGGCAGGAAGATCAGTGGAAGCCGTTCACCGCAGACGTATGCTGCCCGGGCCTCCCGGCCTACGTGCATGACAGCTACGCAAACGGCAGTGGCCTCCTCCACGGAGCGGGCGGGAAGAGCCGAGACACCAGAGTGGTGGTCAGTTACACGCTTACGTGGCCGGCGACCAGCCTGCCGTCAACCTCGAAGGGAAGCATTTCCAGAGCCCTGTCATAGTTGTCCAGAAGGTCGACCCGGGAGTTTGCCCCGAGCAGAATGTTCGCCAACTCGTAACTGTAGCTATCCTGCCCTTCCAGCTCGCTGAGCCTGTCACCTTCGGAGACACTGACCTTGAAGTCGGCGCCGGGAAAGCGCTCGCGGACCGCCTGCAGCTCCTGCTCCGTCGGCACCCTCGTTACCTCGCCGTCATCGAAAACCCGAAGCATGAAGTTCGCGGCAACCTGATACTGCCCGCGCCGCTCCATCGGTGCGGGGCGCCTTCCGAGGGCGATGTCGACCATCACCTGCTGGTGGGAGTAGCCGTGGACCTTCTCGAACATATCGACGTGGGCCTGGGAAATCCTCGGGTTGATCTCGAGGAGGTAGATGTGATTCTCGGTCTGGTTGTAAAAAAACTCCATATTGAACGGCGAGTCGTCCAGATCGAGCTGGGAGACGACACGGCGGGCGATCTCGATCATCCTGTACTGGACATCCAGCGGAAGGGAAGACGGGTACTCGTAGCGCGAGAAGGAGGAACGGTCCCCTTCCCGAACGCTGTCCACCACGCCGTAGCCGATGACCTCGCCCTCGAAGACGTATCCCTCGAGGGTACACTGACTGCCGGAGATCATGCTTTCCGCGATGGCGGATTCCTTCATGCCGGTGAAGAGTTCCGGCATCCGATAGCGCTCCATCAGGTACTGGAAGGGCCGATTCATCTTCTCCAGGCTGTGGCGCATTTGCTCCATGGCGTAGGTGAACTCCCGCTCGTCGTTGATTCGAAAGGCGAGAAACGAGCGGAAAGATTTGATCGGTTTGACCCAGAAGGGGAACACGAGATTCACCTGGGAGAAGGCGTGCTCCTCGAAGGGATCGATCGCCTGGAATTGAGGAACGTGCTCTACCGCGACCTTTCGCTGCTCGAGCCTGCTCCAGAACTTGTTCTCGCACTTCATGACGCTTCGCACCGTCGGGCCCCGAAGCCCGAAACGCTGCGCGACGATGGGGATGAGAGTGGAGGCCGGGAAGTCGAAATAGGCAACCACGCCGTCCACCGGAACCCCGGCGGATTCGATCTTATCGAACGTCGTTTTGATGATCGCCTCCATATCGAACTCGTCGATATGGCGTATGTCGGCGAGGTCGAGACCTGAGTGGAACTCGCAGTACTCCGCCGCCGGTAAGTGGGTAAGGCGCTCCATGTTGAAAGGCTCGGCTCCGAGCACGAAGAGGTGTTGTTTTCGTTTCATGAGTGTTTCCGATGACTGCCCGATCGGTTGCCCGGGACTCAGCGTGCTATCCCAGCCGTACGTTCTTGATGGTTACGCTTTTCACCGCCTCAGATTCCTCAGCGGAGACCATCTCCTTTACCAGCCGCTTCACATCCTCGATTTTGACGTCGAGTAGATTTATGTCAATTTCCAGTTCGACCGTGACTTTCATGGCCGTATCCTTGCATGAATCGGAGTCGGATGTCATCTGACCTGCGAATGGTACCGGCTTCAAGCCAGGAACTTGCTGCGATTCTACTGTGCCTCCACAGTCAGGTTCAGCCGCTCCCAGAAGTTATTCGCGAACACCACGACGTCGTCCGTCTTATCATCGGGTGTCTCGCGGTCGTAGACTTCGATGATGCCGTCCAGGTCCCACTCCACCCGTACGAGCACCTCGGTAGCATCTGCCGGCACCTCTACCGGCCCACTCGGGACGACAATGGCCGAGCCGAATCCTTCGGCGTTCATATGCGGCGTGCCGAGCGACTCGGGTTCTGCCGTGCTCCATGAGTCGGGAACCCCGCCGATGTCCGGGAAGATGCCTCGATACGAGTTGGCGTCGGCGAAGTACGCGAAATGCTCGATCGGGTCAATCGTCTTTTCGTCGCCGCCATCGTCGTACTTCCAGTTGTATGTGCCCGGTTGGAGTCGCCGCGGAACGAAGAGAAATGTGTCGTTACCGAGGTATTCTCGTGACATACCTTTGCCGTCGCGCGAAGGGAGATTCCGCCAGACCGGGCCATCCGCACCGCCGTCCCCGTCTCGGTCCACCTGCCCATAGCCGGGAATCTCGACCTCGATCTCGGGCACCATGGGAAGGGCGCCGTCGAAGGTGTTACTGGTCATCTCACCGCGATAAGCGGAGAACATGAACCACATTCGGTTGTAGCTGCCGGGCGGTACGGGCTCTCCGCCGCGAATGATCACCTCTTCCACGAAATCCGCGTAGTGCTTATCGGAGTTGGTAGCGCTGTCGGCGGCAAGCGGCGCATCGAGCTCCACACCCTCGCCGTCGGGCGCCGGGTTGTAGAGCCCGATCTCGACAATGAACATCCTGAACTTCGTCGGCGTGTACGAGCCCACCCGATCGCCGATACTGGCGTAGAACTGGGTCAGCGGCTCCATCGACGAGTCGACCGATGAAGAGGCCGCTCCCTCTGACCCGGTGCCTCGGGTCGAAGGGGAAACACCGCCGCGCGTGGTCGCAACCGTAGACGCGACATCATTGTCCTCGAATGTCAGCGCGACCGATACGCCACCCTCACCACCTTGAGGGTCACACCCGGTCAGGGCGAGCAGGAGAAGCGCGGCGGGCAGCCCCCGGAGAACTTGCGACCAGCCTGTACGCGGTGGCCTCATGAGTGCGTCTCCTTGATCCGAGAGATCTTATCCAAGTATAGTCGGCCTCTATCCACGTTACCATAGGAAACTTGCCTATACTCGCGACCTGCTGAGCTTTGCAGACCGTCACCCGCTCTCCCCGTATGTCATCGTAGCCGACGCCGCGACCGGAGGACTCACTCAGGGGGCTCGCCGTGCAAGCCGCTATGCCACGGCGAGATTCGCTACGCCGCGGAACCAGGTGTTCATTCCGCCGCGTACTCGCGCAGATGCGCCTCGTCCACGAACTCGAGTGCGCCGATGTGCGTCGCCTCCAGGACGACCCGCGGAGCGGCCCCCGCGCGGCGGGCCTCCTCCCAGCGCAGTGCGCAAAGGCACCAGCGGTCACCGGCCTTTAGGCCCGGAAACCGGAACTCCGGGCGCGGCGCGGAGAGGTCGTTTCCCTTCGAGGCTGTGAACTCGAGAAACTCGTCGGTCATCTCGGCGCATACCACGTGCGTTCCCGTGTCGTTCGCGCCGGTGTTGCAGAACCCGTCCCGGTAGAAGCCGGTAAGCGGTTCTTCCGAGCACCCCTCGAGGGGCTTTCCAATAACGTTCGCTGCCATGGCCGTAAAGGTACCAATGGCAGAATGCGGTCGGCTACGAGGGAACCTCAGACTCTCTGGAGCACGCAACTCGCCCAGGAGAAACCGATGCCGAATCCGCTTAGGAGGTAGTTCCTTGAATCTCTCTGCGCGATTTCGTTTTCGAGAAGTATGGGTATGGAGCTCGAAATCGTGTTGCCGTAGTCACGGATCTCGAAAGGAACTTGTCGATCTCATCCATCGTAAGACCATTCAGTTCGATGTTGTTTCTGATGTCTGCCGGAATATATCTCTTCACAAACTTGACAACGGCCGGTCCATTCATCGAGAGCTTTTCATCAACAAGTCGGATTTCTTCGGCCTTCTCACCGAGCGTGCCGAACGTGAACTTGCCAGGGACGAGCTCGGGGGGGTCCGTAGACAAAACCGGGACACCCGAGTGATATGTCGAACGTAGCGCAGCTCGGCTTCAGCCCGAGCTTTCCGTGCACATATGCGGCC
>CAZVXU010000098.1:6578-8966 GCA_964631585.1 uncultured Spirochaetaceae bacterium
GTGAGGCATTCTGATATCTGAGTTCCGGGTGGCGACGATGATGACATCGATATCGTCCGGATCGAACGGGGACTTTTCCTGCAACGCGCTCCATGCCTTGACGCACATGTCGGAACACTCTTCGCCATCATCCTTGACGGAAGTCCTGTGGACACCAATCCTCTCATCGAGGAAATGTTGCTCGAAACCGAATTTGGTCAGCTTCCTGTGATTGTCCGTTCTGGTAGCCGGAATGTAGACACCGATATCCTCTATACCCAGGGCACTCATACACGCTCCTATGACACCGGAGTCTAATAGAAGCACCCATGTTGACTAAAGCTTCGGCTGAACCGGAACGGAGGTTGGTTAGGCTGAACACCGCATTGCCTCACGAAGAAAACTTACCGTCCGGCGTAGCTCCTCTCCTTGACCGCCATTTCGCACAACACGCCGACCTCAGAAACCCGTGCCCCTGAGAAGGCAGTGCGCGGTAAGGAGACGATCATGGAACATATCCTGGCTGTGGCGTTAGTGGTGTTCGTCTGCATTGCTCTGCTTGCCGGCTGTCCCCAGTGTCCCCAGTGCCCCGACTTACCGGAGGAAGACACCGACCTGTTTTCGGGAGATCTTCCGGGAGATTTCGTGGTACCCTCCTCCGCCGGGAGAGCGTCGTCGGCGATACCACTATCGCCGGTCTACAATTGCAAGCTCGCGCGCGCACGTACTCGTTCAGGTGTATCTGCGCCGGCAGCATCCGGAACTCGGGTTCCACTCCCTTGGCCGATAGACGCCGCAAGGGAATCATGTGAAATGCTCATAGCGTCTGTGCTGTCTCTCGGGTATCCTGACAAGAGGGAACACAATGGACGACGAAACGATGTTCACCCTTTTGGTGGACCTGCATCGGGACGGAAAACGTCAGGGACCTGGGAGCGATGAAGAGACGCTGCGCGCCCTCGAGCTGACGCGGCTCGACCGGAAGGCGGAACTCCAGGTTGCCGACATCGGGTGCGGCACCGGCGCTTCAACCCTGACGCTGGCCGGCAAGCTCCCCCGAGCCCGAATCACTGCCGTCGATCTCTTCCCGGAGTTTCTCGACATCCTCCGCGAGCAGGCGAACGAAACGGGTGCCTCGAAGCGCATCGAAACACGTGTCGAGTCGATGGATTCTCTTTCATTTGGAGCTGAATCCCTGGATCTCATTTGGTCGGAGGGCGCCATTTACAACATGGGTTTCACCGCCGGCATCGAAGCGTGGAGGCCCTTTCTGCGCCCGGCCGGTGTGCTTGCCGTCTCGGAGATCACCTGGCTGCGCCCCGATCCGCCGGGCAAAATCCGGGATCACTGGAACGCCGAGTACCCCGAGATCGCTACAGCTCCGCAGAAGATCGCGATCCTCGAGCGCGCAGGCTATGACCTCCTCGGATACCTCATTCTCCCGCCGGGCAGTTGGATCGACAACTACTACGAACCCACGGAAAGACGAATACCGGCGTTCCTCAATCGTCACTCCGATCAGCCGGAAGCGTCGGAGCTCGTGGAGATGGAACGCCAGGAGGCAGGCCTCTACAGGGGCTACCGGGAGTGGTTCAGCTACGGCTTCTACGTGGCACGGAAGCGGTGATCGAAAGCGGGTTCATTACGGCCGGAGCCGGCAAGATATGGGACGCTCGACAGTGGGGTGGACAGGGAAGCGGACAACTCTACAGGCAGGGCTTGCGAGACTACGGGACACAGGAGATACTTGTGCCGGGTACTGCGGGTACCGGAGGTACTGAGCAAGGGGGAACATATGGCTACGAAAGCGCCGGTTCGAATGAGCAGGGACGAGGTCCTTGCCTTCCTGGAGGAGCACGGCAGCAAAACTGCCAAGAACACGCTTGTAAAGCACGGTGCGCGCGAGCCTTTTTTCGGCACGCGCATCGGTGACATGAAGCCACTGGCAAAGAAGATCAAGCGCGATCACGAGCTTGCGCTGGCGCTCTACGAGACCGGTAACAGCGACGCGATGTATTTCGCCGGTCTCATTGCAGACGAGACAAAGGTGACGAAGGAGCAGCTTCAGCACTGGGTCGAGCAGGCGTACTGGTACATGCTCAGCGAGTGTACCGTCGCCTGGCTTGCCGCCGAGTCACCGTACGGGTTGGAACTTGCTCGCGAGTGGATGTCCTCCGGCGACGAGATGATCGCCTGTGCCGGCTGGTCCACCTTCTCGTCCCTTCTTGCCATCCGAGACAACGACGAGTTCGATGTTTCGGAGCTCGAGCAACTACTCGGCACGGTCGAGCAGACGATTCACGAGGAGCGCAATCGTGTACGCTACGTCATGAACCAGTTCGTCATCAGCGTCGGCGCCGCGGTCCCTGAACTTACCGAACGCTGCAAGGAGATCGGCGAGCGTATAGG
>CAZVXU010000099.1:0-8904 GCA_964631585.1 uncultured Spirochaetaceae bacterium
CGGCGAGGGCGCGGCTGGGAGCGGCGCAGCGGCCGCCGGCGGTACCGCGGGCACGCCGGTATCCGGCGATCCCGGACGGATCATTGCCGTAGGCTCCGAGCGCGGATGGACGGACGACGAGCGTGGCATCCTGCGCGACAACGGGTTCGAAAGCCGGCGGCTCGGCGAGCGCATCCTGAGAACCGAGACCGCGGCAATCGCGGCGGTGACTGTGACGCTTCGGGAGCTGGGGATCGTCTGAGCGGCCGGCGCGGGCGGTTCGGCCGAAGCCGAGCGGAGCCGGAGGCAAGCTGGAGCCTGTGGTCTCAGTCCCGCGGCGGCTCGACGATGCGCCTGACCGGTACCAACACCTGCGCGATGAGGGCGGCTGCCAGTACGATCAGGATTCCCGGCCAGACCGCATCGAGGGCGAAGAGAATCGTAAGGCCGACGAGCCAGATGAAGGTCTGAAGGCCTTCGGCAACGCGATCGCGACTGGCAGCGCCCGGGAGTGTGGCGGCGCCGACGACGGCGAGAATCCATGGCCAGAACCCGACTCCCGCAGCAAAGACGATGCCGATGCCGAGAAGCATGAGACCGACGGATATGTTGAGCAGGAGTCCCCTGGTGACCATTGTTGTCAGGGTAGCGGAATCCGGCGGGGCTGCCAACAGCGCCTGAGGTATATAGAACCGTGTTGGTGCCTAAGCGGACAAGTCTAATCAGGGGCGGTCTTTGGCCCAGGTTACGCGGTGCATGAGAACATCCGAAGGCGTTGGTCGCGTAGAGCCTGTTGCGCTGCAAAGAGTAAGCCGAGTCTCACCAACACGCTCCTTGATACCTCATCTGGTGCCCTCTTGGCCTGCAAAAAAGTCAAAATACTCCGTAAACATCTTTACCTCCGGTGCGCAATCCGGTATGCTTCTGCGTAAGGAGCACAGACCTGTGAGCGGCATTCTGGTAGTTGACGACGACGTAACCAGCCTCGCGATCATCGAAGAGACACTGCGATCGGAAGGCTACGCGGTTCACTCGTACGAATCGGCGGTCGAGGCTTCAGAGCATTTCGAGCCGGCGGCATATGATCTCATCCTGTCCGATTTTTTTATGCCGGGCATGAACGGGGATGAGTTTCTAAAGACCGTTCGACGTCGGGATAGCGAGACGCCGTTCGTATTTCTTACCGCGAACACCGACATCCAGCTTGCCATCGATCTGGTCAAGACCGGTGCCGACGATCACATCACCAAACCTATCGTGCCGGAGGTTCTGCTGTTCCGCATCGAGAAGAACCTCCGGGACAAGCAGAATGAGCGTACTGTCCGCCAGGCCGAGCGAGAGCGCGAGCTCTTCGAGATGGAGCGGCAGAAGCTGGTCAACTGGCGGCTGCTTTACGCCTCCAAGGACATCCATCAGACCGAGCAGATGATCAACCTTCTCTCCCGCACGATCAATCAGGCCGGCGGTTTCCTGTGGGTTGATCTACTCGAGCAGCAGATTGGCTCCGAGGAGGCGGAGTCCGTCGAGCTCAGCAGGGAGCTCATCGAGATGATTCTCCAGGCCGGGCGCGGTCAGAAGCAGGTCTTCGACTACATCAACTTCATCAGTGGTCTCGATACCCTGGAGCTCAACCGGAACCCGGTGCCGGTGGACGACGTTGTCCGTGGCATTGATGCTCACATGAGAGATGTGCTCGGCGAGCTGGTCGGCACCCATCGGCGTACCTACTACTCGATGATCAACATCGAGGGGCTCGAGGGCACGGTCGAGGTCGATATGGACTACACACGCCGTATCGCGGCCGAGCTCGTGTTCAACGCGGTGAAATACTCACCGGAGGGCTCGCGCATCCTGCTGATATTCGAGCCGTGTCGCGACGCGCGCAGTGGCGGCCTCGACATCTGTGTCAGGAACATGCCCACCGCGGCGCAGGCCCGCGACCGACAGGGCAACCGTATCGTCGGCATTCCATACGACTACACCGAGCTCGTCTTCGATCTGTTCTATACCATCGACGCCTTCCCCGTGAATATCGAAGGGGAGGAGTGGAGCGACGGCACGGGTCTCTACGTTGTGCGGCAGCTGCTTCGCCGGCAGGACGCGTGGATCAGGGCCGAGAACGGTGTGGACTACACCGGCGACACCCCGGAGACCTTCACCAAGGTCACGATCACTCTCCCCGTGAAGGAGGCATCCTGAAAATGTCCAAGAAGATACTCTACATTGACGATTCCGTTTCGATGCGTCAGATGACGTCGCTCATCCTCGGCGGGGCCGGCTACGAGGTCGTACAGGCGACCAACGGTGCCGAAGGTCTGGAAAAGCTGAGCCCCGATATCGATCTCGTGATTACCGACTTCAATATGCCGGGCATGAACGGTATCGAGGTCATTCGCTCGATTCGTGAGGGTGAGGTCGCCAGGTCCGTTCCGATTCTCATGCTGACTACGGAGTCCGAAGCAGAGAAGAAACAGCAAGGTCGCGAGGCGGGCGCCACCGCCTGGATGACGAAGCCCTTCGATAAGGAAGGCCTCCTCGCCACCGTGAAAAAGATCACCGACAGCGTCGACTTCTGAGAGGTATCAGGTCCGTATGGCGAGTCCCCGTTTCGATGCCGGCTTTGCACCGCCGACGCTGTACATAGAAGATGAGCTATCCTTCCAGACGGTCGCCGATCTTCGCGTTTCCCTGATGGAGGCCTTGGAGCGCGCGTCCAGCGAATTGCGGATCAACGTGTCGGCAGTCGGCTCGTTCGACCTCGCCGGCGCACAGCTTCTCTATGCGGCGGCACGCACCGCGGAGGACCGCGGAATCGAGCTCACCGTGGAATACGGCGAGAACGCGGAGCGCTTCGCGAAGTTCTACCGATTTGCCGGGCTCAAGCCTCTCGGCGGGGAAGCGCAGGACTGACATGAAGGTTCACGACGATCCGCTCGAGACATTCCGCGAAGAGGCCCGCGAGCTCCTCACCGAGCTCGAGCGCGCGCTCATGCAGCTCGAGGAGGATCCGGCCGACGCCGACTCCGTCGACAGCGCCTTCCGCAGTCTCCACACCATCAAGGGCTCGGGCAACATGTTCGACCTCGATCAGCTCGTCTCCTTTGCGCATACCGTGGAAAGCGTCTTCGCCCGGGTGCGCGACGCGGACGCGCCGGTGTCGCCCGAGCTCGTGGAGCTCGGGCTGCAGGCCAAGGACCATATCGGGGCGCTGCTTGCCACGGAGGACGTCGTCCCCGAGGGATTGCTCGAGGAGGGCGCCGACCTCGAGAAGCGGCTCCTCGCGCTCGGCGGGGAGCCTGATGGGAGCGCCGGCCGCGGTGTTGCAAGCGACAATACACGCCCGGCGCCCGACGGCGCGCCCGAGGCCGCCGGTCCCGACGCCGACGCCGACGCAGAGGAGCGCACCTACCGCGTGACCTTCGTGCCGGGAGAGGAGCTCTTTCGAACCGGTACCAATCCGCTTCTGTTGATCAAGGAGCTCGGTGAGCTCGGATCGGCGCTGGTGATGGGCTTCACCGACCGCGTGCCGAGCCTCGATTCCATGGATCCCGAGGCCTGCTACATCTCCTGGGACATCGTGCTGACAAGCCGCGCCGGGGAAAACGCCATCCGCGACGTTTTCATCTTCGTGGAGGGAAACTCCGAGGTCAGTGTGCAGCTCATCGACGAGGGCAGCGTCCTCGACACCGATATCTCCTACAAGCGGCTCGGTGAAATACTTGTAGAGCGTGGCGACATAGCCGCCGGTGATCTCGAGCAGGCGATCGGCTCGCGCGATTATCTCGGTGAGACACTCGTGCAGCGCGGCTATATCACGCCCGCGCGCGTGGAATCGGCTCTGCAGGAGCAGCAGTACGTCCGTCGCATGCGGGAGCAGCGGCAGGTCACCGAGACCTCCGCTTCCATCAAGGTGAACACCGAGAAGCTCGATTCACTGGTCAATCTCGTCGGGGAGTTTGTCTCCATGCATGCGAATCTCACCCATCGGGCGGAGATGCGAGAGGACCGGGAGTTCATCGCCATGGGCGAGCAGATGGAAGCCCTGGTGCGGGACCTGCGGGATCTGTCCATCGACATGCACATGGTGCCGGTGGACATTCTCTTCAGCGGCTTCCGTCGTCTGGTGCGGGACCTCGCGCAGGACCTCGGCAAAGAGGTGGCCCTGCGTATCGAGGGCTCTGAGACCGAACTCGACAAGAACGTCATCGAATCCCTCAAGGACCCGCTGCTCCACATCATCCGAAACAGCATCGATCACGGGCTCGAGACACCCGACGAGCGCCGTGCCGCAGGCAAAGACCCCCGAGGGACAGTGCGCCTTGCGGCCTACTACGCCGGGGCGAACGTCATCATCGAGGTCGCGGACGACGGAAAGGGCATCGATGCGGAGAAGGTGAAGGCGAAGGCGGCCGAGCGGGGTATTATCGCCGCGGATGCCGATCTCTCGGAGGAGCAGATGCTCGATCTCATCTTCTCCCCCGGATTCTCCACCGCGGCTGCGGCGACGAACGTGTCCGGGCGGGGCGTCGGAATGGACGTGGTCAAGCAGAATATCGAGAAACTCGGCGGCACCGTTCGCGTGGAAAGCCGCCCGGGCGAGGGGACGCGAATGAGCCTTCGCATCCCGCTGACCCTTGCCATCGTCGAGGGACTGCTCGCCCGGATCGCGGGCGGTTACTATCTGATAAACATCGCCTACATCGTCGAGTGCATCGACATGCAGGCGATGAATCGGAACGCAGACCAGCGCATCATTGATTTTCGCGGCGAGATACTGCCGTACTTCGACCTGCGGCGTTTCCTCGGGTTTGCCTCTGCCGACCTCGGGCGATCGCAGCTCGTGGTGGTTTCCAACGACGACCGCAAGATCGGGCTTCTCGTCGACAGTATCCACGAGAACTACCAGACCGTCATCAAGTCTCTCAGCAAGGTGTTCGAGCGCGTGGAGGGCATCTCCGGCGCGGTCACGCTCGGTGACGGCACACCGGCGTTGATGCTCGACGTGGACCGTCTCGTGCGCGTCGGTGCGGAGGAGGTGAAGGAATGAGCGAAGGTGATGGTGTACGCGACGGCGCCAGTGCCGGAACCGACGGCGCCGCCGCCGCGGAAAGCAGTGGCGGCACCCATCTCGTATTCGGCCTCGCCGGTGAGCACTACGCCGCGCCGGTGGGAGATGTCGAAGAGGTGCTCGAGTGGCAGCCCGTCACCGTGGTGCCCCGCTGCCCGGCCTACCTCCTCGGAATCATCAATGTGCGCGGGAGCCTCATTCCCGTCGCCGACCTCAGGCTGCGGTTCGGAATGGACAGTGACGACGGCCGGGATGCGGTGGGCGCCGCCGGGGACGAGGAGGCCGTGGCGGACAACGAGCGCCACATCCTGGTTGTACTGATCGCGTATGCCGGTGAGCGGATACAGATGGGACTGGTCGTCGATACCGTGGAGGGCGTGATCGACCTCGACGAGGCGTCGCTCGAACCGCCGCCCGCGATCGGCCGCAGCGGGGACGGCTCGGCGATACAGGGGGTCGCGCACTTCGGCGAGCGCATTCTCCTCGTGGTTGAGCCCGGTGCGCTCGTGCCGAAAGAGCAGCTTGACGCTGATTTTGACGCGCTCGAGGCGGCGCGACAGGGAGACCGTGAATGACACCGCTCAGGCTCGACGTCGACGCCCGCCGCCTGTGTGCCCCGCGAAAACCTCACAGGCCCTACGGTAGCCGAGCACCTGGTGGAATCGTCGGCGATCGTAGCACATCTCTTTCTCGTGCTACCGCTTAGGAGCCCGGCCATCTTGCGCTTCGCTGAAACAGCTCTCTTGCCGGGGAGGATGAGGGGCTCGCATACACCATGAGCAGGGTAGAGAATCCGCGCGCATGCTTTCAGCTTACTTCCGCCGTACCCCGGCATGTGGTCATAGACGCGACCATCGGGACGTAACCACATTTTACGCACCCGTCCCGTGCTCAATCCTCTCCACACACTGGCCCAACAGGAGGATCTGTGATAGAGATGTCGATAGCGGAGGCGGAACGTTTCGGGGTAGCCGAGGTGCGCCTCACCGCCTCGCACGTAGACCAAAGATCCTGCGGAGCATGCGGATGACCGCACGATTCACTGGCGGAAGAATCCTCGTGGTCGAGGACAACCGTGTCAACAGCGTGGTCACCCGGCGACTGGTGGAGCTGGCCGGGTTCACCGCCGACGCTGCCTACAGCGGGAAAGAGGCTTTCCGGCGCCTCGCCGACCACTCGTACGACCTCGTCCTGATGGACCTCCAGCTACCCGATATAACGGGATTCGAGACTGCCCGATCGATACGTGAGGAAGGCTCGTCCGTGCGCAACCGCAGCGTGCCTATCGTCGCCCTCACGGGGTATGCCGACGCTGCCGATCGCGAGGCCTGCAGCCAGGTCGGAATCGACACAGTGATCGAGAAACCAATAGATCGCGCCAGGCTCGCGGAGCTCGTGCGTCGATATGTCCTCGCGGACGGCGCAGGGGCCGCGCAGCCGGCACAGTTCGCCGCCGGCAAAACCGAGCCTCCGACGGCGGGGCCGGCGCCCCCCTTCGTCGCCGCCGAGCTCGAAAAACGGCTTGGCTCCGAGCAACTTGCGCGCACCGTTGCAGCCCGTTTCCTTGACGTCCTCGACGCACGGCATGCCGCCGTAGAAGCCGCCCTCGCTTCCGGTGAGGCCGCTGAAATCCGCGCTGCCGCCCACAACCTCGCGGGCCCCGCAGCGAACAGCGGCGCGCCGGCGCTGCATGCGCTGCTGAAGCGGATGGAGGCCGCAGCCGCGGCAGCAGCCGACGCCGCTGCCGCGGCGGGGGCGTCGGCCCCCGCCGACGCCCCCGAAACCGAGGCAGCCGCGGTCATACGGGAATGCGCCGCGGATCTCGACGCGGAAGTCGAGCGAGTCCGCGCGGCGCTCGAGGAATACCTGGACTGAGCGCCCGCGGCCCGCCGCTTCTCGAGTCCGCGCATCGGAATGCGGCGAACGGATACAGATGGGGCTCGTGGTCGAGCCCCGCTTGCTCGTACCCCGGGAGCAGCTTGACGCTGATTTTGACGCGCTCGAGGCGGCAGGACAGGGAGGCCGTGAATGACACCACTCAGACTCGACTTTGATGCAGCCTCCCCGTGGGCGAACGATGCGGGATACTATGTGGCGCAGGCCCGGGGCTACTACGGTGAAGAGGGGATCGAGCTCGAGATTACGGGCCGCGGACCTGCGGGCCCCGGGACTGCGGGGAGTCGGGATATCGCCTGTATCTCTCCGTACCGGCTCATGGTCGAGGTGGAGCAGGGCGCGGATCTTCGGTCGGTTGCCGCGGTGAACAACACGACATTCGAGAGCCTCATCTACGATCGACGCACGCCGGTGGACAAACTTCTGGACCTCGAGGACAGGCGCGTGGCAGTACCGCGGTCCGCTCGTCTGCAGCAGCTCCTTTCCACGGTGATGGAGCAACACGCCGCCGAGCCGTCGCGGGTCGAGCTCATCGAGTACTCCTCCGGCGATCCGGATCCGCTCGAGATAGCCTCCGGGGCGTTTTACGCCCTGTGGGGCTACCCATGGGCCTGGAACGGCGTGCTCGCTCGACGAGAGAGCGAGGACATTGCCTGGTACACCGCCTCGGAGCTCGGCGCGCCGTACACGCACCACCGCGTGCTTGCGGTCTGCCGCGCTCGGGCGGAAAAGGAGCCGGAGCTCGTCCGTGCCTTTCTTCGCGCGACCCTCCGTGGATTCGAAGCCGCCGCCACGGATCCGCTCCGCGCTGCCGCGGTTCTGTCCGGGGCTGTGCCGGAAATCGAGAGTGAGGGCCTCGAGCTCTCGGTCAGGGCCTGCGCTCCTGCGTGGGGACTCGACGCGTGGGGGCGCCACGACATGGAGCTGCTTCTGCCCTATGCGCGCTGGCTGGCATCGGAAGGCCTCCTCTCCTGGGCGCAGGGGCATGATGCAGAGTTCAGCGACGCCTACCTTCCTCCGGTCGAGGGGCGCAGGTCGACGCGACCTCGTTGAATAATCACCCTGCTTTGGATAGGATGAGGCCCATGGGTGCCCATCGATTCCCCGCGCAACTCGAGGACGTGTCGGCGTTCATGGTCGGCATCAAGGGCACCGGCATGACCGCGCTGACCGAGGTGCTCCATCGTGCGGGCGCCAGGGTATCCGGCTCGGACACCGCGGAAGTCTTCTACACCGACGCCATCCTCGACCGTCTCGGCGTTTCCGTCCATGTCGGCTTCGAGGCGGAGGCGCTTCCGGCCGACACGAGCATCGTGATCTACTCCGCCGCCTACGATCCCGAGAGTAACCCTCAGCTCACCGCTGCCCGCGACCGGGGCATTCCCCGCTTCACCTATCCCGAGGCGCTCGGAGAGCTCTCCCGGGGCCGTCCGGCTCTCGGGGTCTCCGGCGTGCACGGAAAGACCACGACCACCGCCATGATCGGCAGCCTCGTGAAGCGTCTCGGCCTCCCCGGCGCGGTACTCGTGGGGAGCGCCGCTGCCGACTTCGACGGGATGTCCACCTACTCCGGGGGGCAGGAGTTCTTCGTTGCCGAGACCTGCGAGTACAGGCGCCACTTTCTCGATTACCACCCCGACATCATCATCGTCACAAGCATTGAGCCGGATCATCTCGACTACTACCGCGATTACGCGGATATCCGCGACGCCTTCGTCACCTACCTCGAGCGTCTGCCCGAGGGCGGGGAGCTCATCTACTGCGCGGATGACCCCGGCGCCCTGGAGGTCGCCGAGGTGATCGCCGGGCGACGGCCGGATGTGAGACGCACTCCCTACGGTCGGCAGGCGAGCGGGGAGTTCGGTGTCGAGCACGTGGAGACGCTGCCCGGACGGACGGAGTTCCGCCTTGCCGGATTCGGGGAGACCTTCGAGGTCCGCGTGCCGGGCGAGCACAACGCG
>CAZVXU010000100.1:0-8778 GCA_964631585.1 uncultured Spirochaetaceae bacterium
CGCCCGAGCTTTAGCCGTCGCGGCGGTTCGTCCGGCGCGGCGGTTCGTCCGGCGCAGTTCTCGAACATACATCTTGCTTGACAATCGGCCCTGGTTTCACCATTCTAATCGCACGATAATTCACGGCATTGGGACGTAGGCAAGCGGTAAGCCACCGGGTTTTGATCCCGGCATTCGCAGGTTCGAATCCTGCCGTCCCAGGTACGACCTCTCGAGGAGTTAATGCATGGCAAACAGGATAATTGAGGCGGATAACCGCAACGAGTTCGGAAAAGGGCCCGCCGGTCGGCTGCGACGTTCGGGCAAGCTTCCCGGTATCATTTACGGACGGTCGGATACCATGCCGATCACGCTTGATGAGCATGACTTTTATCAGACATTCAAACAGATTTCGGAGAGTACCATCATCACGATTCGTACCCCCGGAAAGGACGTGGATGTTCTCCTGAAAGATTTCGACGAGGATCTCGCAACGGGCCATCTGCGCCACGTCGATTTCTATGCGATCGAAAGCGGGCAGCTCCTGCGTGCCAACGTGCCGATCCATCTTACCGGTGCTGCACCGGGGGTGCGTGAAGGCGGCGTCCTCCAGAGCCAGATCCACGAAGTCGAGGTGGAGTGTCTCCCCAAGGATATTCCGGAATACTTCGAGCTCGACATCTCGGGCCTGCAAGTCGGCGATGCTCTGCACGTGTCGGAACTATCCGATCTCGAAGGTGTCAAGGTCCTCAACAGTGAGGACCAGACCATCGCGCTGGTTGCTGTGACGCGGGAAGAGGTCGAAGAGGAAGTCGAAGAGGAAGAGGTCGAAGGCGAAGAGGGTCTCGAAGAAGGCGAGGAAGCCGAAGAGACCGAGGAAGCCGAGGAGTAACGGCTGTCCGTACTGGTTGTGGGCCTGGGTAACCCCGGGCCCCGGTTTGAGGGCACGCGGCATAACGTCGGTTTCGCGGTAGTTGAAGAAGCCGCCGCGCGGCTTGGTGTTTCGCTGCGAAAGCCCCTGTTCGCCGGCTACCGTTTTGCGCACACGGCTTCGTCTCCGGATCCGGATGTGCCGTTGATGCTCGCAGAGCCCCTCACATACATGAATCGCTCCGGCGAAGTTCTGCCCCGCCTCCTCAAACGGGCCGGTGTGGAGTCCGAGGCGGCCGTGGTCATGTGTGACAACCTCGATCTGCCGGCCGGACGCCTGCGCATGAAACGCGGCGGCGGTACCGCCGGCCACCGCGGCCTGGCCTCCATCGTCGACGCTCTCGGTCACGGAAACTTCCTGCGACTCTACATCGGCATCGGTCGGCCGGAAGACGGAGACGTGATCGCGCATGTTCTCGGTTCTCCCCCGGAGGCAGAGCGGGAGCTCTATGCCGAGGTCATTTCGCGAGCGGCGGACGCCGTTCTGTCGCTGCGGCGGCAGCCGCCCGAGCAGGTTATGAATGAACTCAATCGCCGACAGGGATGAGCATGTAGCTGCAGTCTCCGATGCACTCGGCCGTTGCGCCGTAGCACGCGGTGAGTCGGTCGTCATTGCCTGCTCCGGCGGGTCGGACAGCACCGCTCTTGCGGCGCTCGTGGCACACGCCGGGTATTCGCCGGTCATCTGCGCCCACTTCGACCACGGAATCCGCTCCGAGGTGGACAGCGAGCGTGATCTGGCGTCAGTGCGTGCCCTGGCCGGGCGCATCGGTGCGCAGCTGGAGGAGGGCCGCGCGAAGCGGGGGCGCCTCGCGGCCGAGGCCCGCGCCGCCGGTGAATCACTCGAGGACCACGCCCGCATCGCGCGCTACAGTTATCTCGCGGGGGTATGTCGGAGCCGTCGTGCCCGGGTGCTCGCGGTCGGTCACACCCGTGACGATCAGGTCGAAACCGTGCTGATGCGCTTGTTTCAGGGAACGGAGCTCGACGGACTCGCGGGTATGCGGATCTGCACGCCGCTTCCATTCGACGAGTCGATAACTCTCGTCCGCCCGGTGCTGGAGCTCGGGCGTTCGGCGCTTCGAACCTATCTGGACGAGGTCGGGATCGGTTTCACCGAGGACCCCACGAACACGGACGCGCGTTTCCTTCGCAACCGTCTCAGACAGGAGGTGCTGCCGGCCGTCGAGGCGGCATTTCCCGCTGCGCGCCGGGCCGTGTTCAGAACCGCGGGGCGACTATCGGAGGTCGCCGATCACGTGGGAGCTGAGGCGGAGCGGGCACTGGCGTGGCATTCTGATTGCGATAGTGGAGCATCACCAACGGAGCTCAGGGCCGATCGCGCGACGTTCTTCACGTTGCCCGGACCGCTGCGTCGGCGGGTTCTTTTCGCCGCAGTGGACCGGCTCGGTGCGAGACGACGGCGTGTCCCCTACCGCTTTCTCGATTCGGTGCCTGCCGGCGATCCCGGGGGTGTCAGCCGGACTGTCGCGCGGGGCCACGGACTGCGAATCGAGCTCGAAGATCGGTGGATCGTCTGCCGCCGTGATATTGTCCCAAACGGCGAACGTGGCTATCTTTACTGCGTAGCTCGCGGTCCGGATGATAGTTCGGGCCGGAACGCAGTTCTGGAGCTGGAGTTGCGTGGAAGAGAGGGCGAGCGTGAGCTGATTCGCCTCGCCCGGAACCGACTTGTCTTCCCGCTCCTGCTTCGGCCTCGGCGTGCTGGAGACAGCATACGTTTGGCGGCTGGGCGGCGATCGCTCAAGCGGCTGTTTCAGGACCATTCCATTCCGGAGGGAGTCCGCGATATGGTGCCGGTGCTCGAGGACAGGCTTGGAATTGTCGGGGTCTGTGGCGGCGTAGTCGGTGTTACCGGCGCGTGGCGGCGCGATGTGCGCGTCGGAGCCGAGGCAGCTCGCGCCGTCCCGATGCGGGTGGCGCTAGATTTTAATGAGGTAATCAGTTCGTATGCAGGACAACAATCAGGACAATAACGGCAATCATGATCCCGGGCCCCCGAAGTTCAACCTGGGCAATAATCGGTACGCGTTCGTCTTTCTCATGATCATCATGGGCATGTTCATGCTCGTGCTGTTTCAGGATAACACGTCACAGGGGCGGGAGATTCCCTATTCCCAGTTTCTCGGCTATCTCGCCAACGGCGAGGTGGAGTCCGTCGAGATCCTCGACCAGTACGAGATTCAGGGGACGCTGAAGAACCGCAGCGGTGAGAGCCGTTTGTTCATGACGAATATACCGTATTTCGACGACAACCTCGTGACGCAGCTCCGCGAAAACGGCGTGCGATTCTCGGGCTCACCCAAGCCGATGTCGCCCCTGCGGATCTTCCTCGAGATGCTTCCGTGGGTTATTCTCTTTCTTTTCGTGTGGTTCATGTTCCGACAGATTCAGGGAAGCGGCAACAAGGCGTTCTCCTTCGGAAAGAGCCGGGCGAAAAAGTTCATTGATGAAGGAAAGAAAGTAAACTTCAAGGACGTGGCCGGTCAGAAAGAGGCCAAGTACGAGCTCGAGGAGGTGGTTGAGTTCCTCAAGAACCCGGCGCGTTTCACGAAGATCGGCGCCCGTATTCCCAAGGGTGTTCTTCTCGTTGGCATGCCGGGCACGGGCAAGACGCTACTCGCGAAGGCCTGTGCCGGCGAGGCGAATGTGAGCTTCTTCCATATGTCGGGCTCGGACTTCGTGGAGATGTTCGTCGGCGTCGGGGCAAGTCGGGTCCGTGACCTCTTCGAGCAGGGGCGCAAGAACGCTCCCTGCATTCTTTTCATCGACGAGCTGGACGCGGTGGGTCGCACCCGGGGCGCGGGCTACGGAGGTGGTCACGACGAGCGCGAGCAGACCCTCAACCAGATGCTCGTGGAGATGGACGGCTTCGACACCAAGGACGGCGTTATCATTCTCGCGGCAACCAACCGGCCGGATGTTCTTGATCCGGCACTGCTGCGGCCCGGTCGCTTCGACCGTCAGGTCGTCGTGGATATGCCCGATCTGCAGGAGCGCCATGCCATCCTCACGATTCACGCATCGAAGATTCCGATGAGCGACTCGGTGGACGTCATGCGCCTCGCGCGCGCAACCCCCGGAAGCTCAGGAGCCGATTTGGCGAACCTCGTGAACGAGGCCGCCCTCTACGCTGCGCGGAAAAACAACGAATCCGTCGAAATGGAAGACTTCGAAGAGGCGCGGGACAAGCTCCTCATGGGCATTGCGCGTAAGTCGAAAGTCTTCACTTACGAGGAGAAGCTGAAAACGGCCTATCATGAAGGCGGGCACGCGCTGCTTCATTACTACTGCAAGCATGCGGATCCTCTTCACAAGGTGACGATCGTGCCCCGCGGTAGGGCCCTGGGCCTTGCCATGTCGCTTCCCGAGAACGACGCCTACAGCCGCGGGAAGGGGTGGCTGCTCGACCGGATCAAGATCTCCTACGGCGGGTATCTCGCGGAGGAGTTGTTCTACAAGGAAACAAGCACCGGGACCCAGAACGACCTCAAACAGGCCACCGAGCTGGCACGGCGGATGGTTACCGAGTGGGGTATGAGCCGGATCGGACCCGTCTCGTTCGGACAGGAGGACGAGCCGATCTTCGTCGGAAAGGAGATCGCCCGCCACAAGGATTACTCCGAGCACACTGCGCAGGCCATCGACGATGAGGTGAATCACATTCTCAACGAGTGCCTGACCGAGGCGCGTCAGATTCTGGAGGATCAGCGGGATCAGCTGACGGCACTCGCCGAGCACCTGGTGGAGAAGGAGACGCTTTCCGACGCCGAAGTCCGCGAGCTTCTCTCGCTTCCGGCGCCGCCCTCGAACGACGAAGAGGAGCCGGGTCCCGTAGCATGAGCCTGCGTGGTGGGATTATCACAGGCCTGTGTCTCCTCCTGCTTCTGTCGGGAGTGCATCCCGGCGCGACGGCCGACACGACCGACACGAATCGGGCCCTGTCCCGCCTCTATGCGGAGTACGCACTCTCGGCTCTGGGAGACGGGCGGGGCGACGAGGCGGCGAGCTTCGCCGAGACATCGCTTGAGTTCGACAACGGTAACGCCGACGCTCACCACATTCTCGCCCGAAGCCTTGCGGACAGTCAGACCGCGACCACTCGCGTCGTTCAACACCTCGAGCGGTCGTTTGGCGCAGAGAGCTTTCGTATTACCGACGAGGGTGAGGCTCGGTCGCTGCTGGCGGAAACATATATTCGCATCGGCGCCGCCGGCGACGCGCTGGGAGTGCTGGAAGCCGACACGGCCGGCGTCCCCGAGCCGGAGCTGAGCTATCATACGGCACGGGCTCTGCTGGCCCTCGACGAGGTGGAAGCTGCCGAAGAGGTGGCTTTGCGCGGGCGGCGCCTCTACCCCGATGATCCTCGCTTCGTGCTGTTCCTGCTGCGGCGGGATCCGGTTCCGGGACCTCAGACGGGCCGCTGGCTGGATGCGAATGTGTCCGAGGATCCCGCCTATCTCGAGAGTCTTCTGTACTACGCCGAGCGGGTGGGTGACCCGGGGCGAGCAGTCGCACTCACCGACCGATATCTTGAGCTCGGTGGAGAAGACCCGCGCGTGGCGCTGATTCGGGCCGAGGCTGCCGGTGAGGGCGTCGATGGGGGCGCCGCGGGCGCCGCTGGCGCCGGCCGGAACGGACATGACGCTGCGGAGCTACGTGAGGCCTCGTGGGAGCTTTTCGTGCGCATGAACGGACTCAGGGACAAGTCGGCCGTCGAGGAGATGTACGCCCTCCTGCCCGAGGGGGAGCTCAAGGCCAGGGTGCACGATGTCCTCACCGGCTACAGCGGCACGGCCGAGCGGGACGAAGACCGAAACGGCTTCTGGGAGCAGCGCTTCGTATTCTCGGACGGAAGGCTGGAACGCTGGCAGATCGACCGGAACCAGGACGGTGTTCTGGAGTACGATGTGCTCGTCTCCTCCCGGGTTCCTCGCTCTCTCGAGGCTTCGCCGCAAGACTACCTGATTACCTATGGCGCGTACCCCGAGGTTTCGGCGGTGGAGGCAGTCGAAGGCGACGTATTGCGCCGCTATCGGGTGCTTCCGGGCCGGCTGACCTATCGTGTTCTCGACGAGGACGTCGACTGGGGCAGTCCCGTGCCCGGCCCGGCCTTTCCGTTTCGCCTCGCAGAGCCCTCGCCCGCTTTCGATGAGGAGTTGCTGCGGGAGAACGCATTCCGCCTCGAAGTCGGCACTCCCGGCGGCCCGATCACGAGGGTGCTCACCCTCGAGGACGGCATCGTTCTGCGCGAGGCCATAGACGAGGACGGGGACGGTCGTATCGACCACGTGATAGGCTATGAAGACGGGGTACGGGTCGCCGGCATGAGGGACGCCGATCGTGACGGCCGCTTCGAAGTTGCGGAGCAATACGAGGACGGTGAGCTGGCGCTCCTCCTCGTCGATGCCGACGGCGACAACACCTTCGAGTACCGCGAGCGCCTGCAGCCCGAGGCGAGTGTCTCCTGGGATTACGACGGTGACGGCGTGATCGACGCGCGCGAGGTCAGAGTCGGACGCTCCGAGGTTCTCAGGCAGTTTTCGATCGACGGTGACGAAGATTTCGAGTTGTCCATGACGATCTACCGGGAGGCGGTCCCGAATGAATAGGCTCAGCATGGTTTTTGCAACGGTAGCGGTCACCGCTGTGTTCGGGCTGACCGCCTGCGCCACTACCGAACCGAGCACCGCACCGATGGCCTCTCGCAGCGAGGAAGCGCGCGAGGAGGTCTCGCAGCTCCTCGACGACGGTAGTCCTTCCGAGGCCGTGCAGCGAATCTCAACCTACCAACGGCGGGGCCTGCTGGAGAGCGCCGAGGCGGAGCGCTATTCGGAGCGGGCCGTCGAGGAGTTGGCCTCCGATGTGCGGGCCGCTCTCGAGCAGGAGAAGTTCGGCGAGGCCGTGCGTCTGTACCTGAGTCTGGAGGCGCTCGGCGCGGCGGATCGGGTAGAAGACTGGGATTTGAGCCGCATGTACCTTGCACTCGCGGACAACTACGTGGAGATGGAGAACTACGTTTCCGCTCTGCATAGCGTCGGTCGCATCCCGAATCTCTCGGAATTGGATTCCGGGACCCTGCTCCGCTACGCGGAAATTGCGCGTGAGCATCGTAACCGCTACGTACTGGGCAAGATCATAGGTGTAATGGATGGCCGGGAGGAAGAAGTTCCGGATGCGCTTCTGGAGTTTGCCGGGTCCGAGCCCGAGCCGTCGGAGATGATCTCGGGAACGGCCACCGTCTGGGTGGATCGCGGTATCCGGGTCGAGAACGGTGTTGGTTTCGCCGACCGGGTGGTCGGAAGCGGTTTTTTTATCGATAAGCGCGGATACCTGGTCACGAACTATCATGTGATTGCCAGTGAGGTCGACCCGAAGTACGAGGGCTACTCCCGGCTCTTCGTGCGCCTTCCCGAGGCGCCGGAGAATCGCGTTCCGGCGCGCGTGGTGGGCTATGACCGCATCTTCGATATCGCCCTCCTCAAGATCGAGGTTGATCCGCCCTACGTATTCTCATTTACGAACGTGCGCACGTTGCGCACAGGCGCCCGCATTTTCGCCATCGGCTCGCCCGGAGGTCTCGAGAGCAGCATCGCCTCGGGAATCATCTCTGCGACGAACAGAAGGTTTCTGCAGATGGGCGACGCGCTGCAGGTGGACGTTCCCATCAACCCAGGCAACTCGGGCGGTCCTCTGGTCGATAAGGACGGGCAGGTGATCGGTATCGTCTTCGCCGGCCTCGAGCAGTTCGAGGGGGTGAACTTCGCGATTCCATCGTTCTGGATACAGCATTTCCTGCCCGATCTCTACGATGAGGGTGAGATCGGGCATCCGTGGATGGGAGTGGCCGTGCACGAGAGCCGCGGGGGGCTCGAGGTGATGTACGTTTCACCGGATAGTCCGGCCGCATCGGCTGGGCTGCAGGCAGGAGACATCCTCACTTCGATCAGCGGATGGACGCCCGGAAAGATCGGTGACGCCCAGAAGATCCTTCTCGAGCGGGAGCCTGGTGCGCTGGTGAGCCTGGAGTGGAAGAGGTCAAACGAGCAGATGAGCGGCTACGTGTCGCTCGGCGAGCGACCCTGGAGCCCGGTGGAGGAGGCCCTCAAGGTGCAGGAGGTCGAGGATCTTTTCCCCGTTCTCTTCGGTATGCGGGCCGAAGACATCAGCTCGCTTCCGTGGCAGTCGAACTACGTCATCACACGCGTATACAACGGAAAGATTGCCGACGAGACGGGCCTCTCGGAGCAGGATCCTTTCACACTCCGGCACTTCGAAGTGGACGAGGAGCGACGGATCGCACTCATTCGCGTCGTCGTCAAGAAGCGGAAGGCTGGATTCGTCGAAAGCGGTATACAGCTCGGATCCTATCTGGAAGTCGATAATTTTCTCTAATCAATTCATAAAGTCTATACACATTCCGAGTGTCCATGTATAATACGGTATGGAACAGGATCTTCAGGTTGTATCACTCGAGGGTGGAGCTACCATAGCGGAGGCCGATTCCCTTCGTGTACGCCTGTCCGACGCGGTCGACTCAACGAGCAAAGTGCTGATAAACCTGTCGCACGTGACCCGTATGGACCTCGCCGGAATACAGGTGTTGTACGCTGCCCGCAAGACGGCAACGACACAGGGTGTCGCGTTCCACCTGACCGGGACCGTGTCAGATGCGGTGCGCGAGGCCTTCGAGGCAGGTGGGTTCGTTAAGCAGGCGCCGGCGGACGCCAGGGAGCTCGAAGCGACGCTTCTGGACTTCGTCGAAGAGGAGTAGCCTTCCGCCACGACCCTTGGAGTGAGGCATCGTCCATGGACAAATTTCGTGAGAACTTTCGTGAAGAAGCATTT
>CAZVXU010000101.1:0-3093 GCA_964631585.1 uncultured Spirochaetaceae bacterium
ATATCGGGACCGAGCGCAAGATGGACTATACGGTGATCGGCGACATGGTAAACCTCGCCTCGCGCCTCGAGGGGCTGACGAAGACCTACAAGCAGGAGCTCATCATATCCGAGAGCCTGCAGAAGAAGGTGAAGGACCATCTGCCCTGCCGCCATATCGATCGTGTGGCGGTCAAGGGCAAGAAGACCGGTACCGACATCTTCACCGCCAAAAGAACGCTTACCACCGAGGAGCAGCAGGCCTGGAAGATTCACCATCAGGGCGTTCGATTGTACTTTGGTCGGCAGTTCGGCAAAGCCGAAGAGGCGTTCCGCGAAGTGCTGCGGATGCTTCCGGGAGACCATATTGCCGAGATGATGGCTGATCGGTGCTCGCGTTACCGCAGCGCCCCCCCGCCCCAAAACTGGACGGGCATCGAGGTAATGACGTCGAAGTGAGAGTTCCACGGATCGCCTCAAGCGCAACTCCGCCACTCTTTGCGGTGCTGCTTGCCGCAGCGCTGCTGTTTGGTGTGTCCGGACTGTATGCGCCTGGCCTGCAGGCGCAGGAGCCGGGGCGGGGGCAGGCGGCGGCAGAGCAGACCGATGCGGCGTTCTCCGGTGTGCGGATCTACGTTGTCCCCCTGTTGCAGGTCGGTCCTGCACCGGACCTCTCTGCCACCGGACAGGACCTCACCGAGCTTCTCAGCGAAAGCCTCTACACGGAGTTCACCGACGCCGGGTTCGAAATTGTCGTGGGCGATTCGATCCCGGGTTTGGACGAGACGGCCGCGCCCGGCAGCGTGGCCCCCCTGGTGGTGGAGGCGGCGAGGGCGGCGGAGAGCGATTTTGCAGCGCTCGGTTTCGCCGGCTATCCCTCGGGCAGGGTTACCGTCAATTCGCGCGTCTATGACACCCGCTCAGGTGGCCTCGTGTCGGCGGCTGCGGGCTTTGGCCGCAGCGACCTCGCGGTGTTCAACGTCACGCGGCGAGTCTTTCAGGACCTTCGCCCCGGGCTCGAGCGCGCGGTCGCGCGCGGGGGTGACGGCGACGTTGTCGATGTCGCCGGTGACCAACCCGTTTCGGATGCCCTGGTGCTCTCGTCTCCGGACGAGGGTATGCACGTCTACCTCGGTGAGAACCTTCGGGTGGGACGCATGACCGAGGGGACGCTCCGACTCCCGTACCTTCCCTTCCGCCCCGGCGATACCGTGGAGGTGTGGAAGCACAAATCCGGGTACTACGAGGACCGCGAGGAGGTTCTGGTACGCTCGGGTGGATCTGCGATACCTTTGAGGCCGATGGAGCCGGAGACGAGGTTCGCCACGACGGTGACGTATACGACCGGACAACTGCTGGGCCTCGGCGTCGGGGTTCGGGGCTACCTCCGGCCCGACTGGACCTTCGTAGCGGCGGAGACCTACGGATACGCTCAGAGCGCCAATCCCGGCGCGACGCCAGTGGCATATCACCAGGATTTTCGCCTGCTTTTCGGGCGCTACCTTGCATTTCCGCGTACGTCGCTCTTTCGCGTCGGGGCGCAGACAGGGGTCGGTACCACCCTTACGTTCTTCTCCTCTCCGGATGCGGAGACCTATCGCGACACCTATCTCGAGCTGCTTGCGCTCTGGCTGGAGGTGAACTTCACAGACGTTGCGTTTTTTCTGAGCAGCGCCGCTCGCTGGTCCACCGGACGCAATAACGGCCTGCTGGAGCCGGGCATGATGGAAGCCGGGGATATCGGGCCATTTTTGACTCTCGGCACGCTTGTTAAATGGCAGAGGTAAGGCGACGGATCTGATGTTTGCACGGGTGATGCGCGGAAAACTTGTACTTCTCACCGCCGTCGGGATTGTCCTTCTGACGGTGGCGTCGGCGCGTTTGCACGCACAGGAGGCAGCCCGGCGGATTGCCGTGTTCTTCGAGGTCGGAGATGAAATCGCCGAGGATCCCATGCGAACACGCTTTCTCTACGAGTCTCTGCTGGTGGCACTGCACCGCGAGAACCCCAACACGGAGTTTCTCACTTTGCCTACAAGCCCCGCGAAGGGCGAAGCGGCCGCGGTGGATGGGCCTTCGCGGGCAGTCACCGACGCGCAGCGCACTGTCCGGTCACGCTCGGGCGGGGCGGATGCGTGGATCCTCGCCTCTGTGGAACGCGCCGGCGGTGGAAGCCGATACGGCGTGAACGTGCGAGCCGTATTTCTCTACACCGGCGAGACGGTGCTCGACCTGTTCTACGAGGCGGCGGGGACCGAGACCGCGAGAAGCCTTGCGCTGCGCCTGTGGAACCGCGGCGCGCGGGCCGTGGCGGAGGCATACTCGACGGTCTCCACGGAATCGACGGTAATCATCCGTGGTGCTCCTGGGAGCGAGATCATGGGTCTGACCGGCACACGGGTTCGGATGCAATCCGAGGAGCTGCGGGTCGTGCTCGAGCAGCCGGGGGTCTACGAGCTCGAGGCGGAGTCCGATCTGCATTACCCTCAGCGGTTGGATTTCTTTCTCGGTGGCAGAGAGGCCGAAATAATTCTGAATCAGGATGAGCGCTCGAGGTTCCTGCTGAGTGCCTACGGACAGGAGTTTTCCTACTTTGGCGTCGACCTTTCCTACATGATAGCTCCACCGCACGTGTTTATCCGGGGCGGATTCTACACCTACGCTTTCGGTATCGTTCCCTTCGCCGACCCCGAGGCCAACGACAACGACGAAGGTGAGGCGCAACTCCGTGTCTCGCGGCCTCTGACGAACTTTCGCCTGCTCTTCGGTACCTACTGGAACAGGCCTCACGGAGCGCTTCGGCTCTACAGCGCGGCCGGTCCTCTGGTGCGGGTCATGACCTCTTCGGCGTTCACCGGGCTCGAGCCCATTGCGCCGTGGGGGATCGAGATCGTGAACGGGGTCGAGGTTTTCCCGAAGCGAAAGTTTCGGCTCTTTTTCGAGCACACGCCGACGGTGGCCTTCGCTGCCGAGCCTGACTTTCTCGGGGCGCAGTTCTTCGACTACTCAGGTCCCGATCCCATATTCTTCGACAATGACGCAGGCTACCTGGATTTGCTCTCTGTGCGCATGGGGGTGCGGTACCAATGGTAGCTCGGGCCAGGGCCGCCGCCGC
>CAZVXU010000101.1:3193-6940 GCA_964631585.1 uncultured Spirochaetaceae bacterium
GCCGCTGCCGCGTTGCTGAGCGCGCTCTCGATATTGCCCGCCGGCTGCAGGATGCCTCCATTCGACGAAGACCTCTCGCTTGCTGTGCACACCATGTCCCAGCTCGATTTGGCCTACACCATCGGACCGGTGGCGGTTTGCGACCTCGACCCCGAGTCGGAGTTTCTGTTCATGCCCGGAAAGTTCCAGGACACGTCCCTCACGGGGAAAGTGATCGACGACGGGCTGGTCGTGGAGACCAGCCGGGAAGGGACCATCTACATTCACGTCTCGGAGGAACCGGACGAGGACTACTACGTGATCGATGAAAACCCGAACAATCCGCTCCGGCGGTTTTATCCGCGGCCACCGGGGGATCGGAGGGATCAATTCAGTCGGTATGTGGAGACGGTGGTGGAGACGAGTGGAAGTGGTAACATCTACGTCCTCGCCGCGTATCCTTATCTCCAGTATGGTGAGGACAATATCTTCACCGATCAGTACAAGTCGGTTCAAAGAGACTTCAACTACGATGCCGGGTGGCCAGCCGTCTTCGAGCGGGCGGATATTGAGCTCACCGCCACGGAGCTCTACAAGGGAGTGTCTGTCTTTCCTGCACCGGTAGCGGGGTACGACTGGTTTCACATGCTCGTGTACGACGCTATCGCGAGCACGTTTACCGAGTACTTTGAACAGGTTGACGAGCTCGGCATCAGTTCGGTTGGGACTCTGGTGCGACCCTCGTATCCTGCGCCGGCGGTCTCGCTTCCCGAGACCGTCTTTTACTACCATCACCCCCCGTCGGGACGCAGCTACATGAGCTACTCAGCCGGCGGCGGCTTCGAGAACTGGATTTTCGACGCGCCGGCAGGCGCTACGGAGTTCACCCCGCTTGAGATCTCAGGGCGTATCGTGCGGGTGCTCTCGACGGGAGAGCTCCTGGTGAGACGGGAGCGAACCATGAGCGTCTACGGGCCGACTGGAGAGGGCAGGGGCTCATTCGCCATGGGGGACCTGCGGCTAGCCTTCGAGTACTACAACGGGGAGAATTTGCGCCACGAAACGGTGTTCACCTACGTGTACTTCGAAGACCGGGAAACCGGCGACTGCGATACGACCGCCTACGCGCGGGTCTACACTATTCCCACGTCAAAGCTCGACACGCTGGACTGAGCCCGCAACGCCGTCGCGCGGGCGCCGAACCCTACCGTCGGGGTCCGCGGGCCGGGGCCTGTGTCCGGCTGCGACCGCCCGCGGCCTCCACGTCAACTGCTTTCCCGTATCAGAACCTCGAGCTCGTCGAGAAAGGCCGTCATATTGGGATCGCTCGTATTCCGTCTCTCTTCGGCGAGGTAGGCGAGCTTGCGCTCGGTCGTCTCGTAGGCGGAGAGCTCGTAGACGATGTCGACGGTGTCGAGGAGGGCGGTCTCGCGACCTGCTTCCTCGAAGGCGCGGTCGTAGGCCTTGATGCGGTCCCGCAGGCCCGGCAGCGCCTCGCGAACCGGCCTCGAGGCGAGGAAGGAGTCGAAGAGAAGCTTGGTTTGGAGCCGGGCGGCGTCTGTTCCGGAGTCGAGGATGGCATCCTCGCGGTTCGCGTAGGCGAGATAGGAGCGACGGAGCGCCTCGTAGTCTTCCTCGACCTCGCGCAGTTGCTCGATCTCCTCCGCCAGCTCAGGGGTCACCGCGGGGGCCGTGTCTTCGGGCGGAGCCTCTTCCGCCGTCGGCGCATCGCGTGTTTCGGCCGCACTGAGCGCCGCGTCGAGCTCTTGTGCGGTTTCCTCGAGCTGGGTGCGAAGCTCCTCTACGCGAGTCTGTAGCTCCGCGTTGCGCGTGCGCAGCGAGACCAGTTGCTCCTGCCGCTCACCGGGGCCCTCTTCGAGCTCCTGGTTCTGGTTCTCGATCTCGGCGATGTCGGTCTGCAGAGTGTCGATCCGATCCTGCAGCTCGCCGGTGGCCCGGGCTACGGTGGAGCGAACGGCGCCGGGGAGCTGCACCATCTGCCGGCTGCGCGGATACTGCGCCGCGACCTGGAGGTAGGTGTCGACGGCCGCCTGGTAGTTGCCGTTATCACGGGCCTCCTCGGCGGCCGCGAAAAGCGGTGCGGCGGCCTCTGTCTGCTGCTCCGTGGTCTGCGCGTCGGAAATTGCTACGGCGGACGCTCGAATCCGGGAGATGACCTCCTCGGCGGGCGCGGCGTCCTGGGGCAACAGGGCGATTGCCTCCCGGTAAGACGCGAGAGCCGCGCCGTAGTCCGCCGCAGCGAAGGATGCGCCTGCGTCGGAGATTGCAGCCTCCGCCGCCTCTGAGCGCTGGATCCGCTGGTTCCGCAGGTCGGCAATCACCTCCTGTTGCCTGGAGACGAAGTACCGATGTCCCTCGGCTACCGCTGGAATGAGGTTGAGTGCCTCGTTGTAGAGAGCTTCGGCCTCTTCGACGTTGCCGGCCTCGAAAGCGGCATTTCCTTCGTTTACCAGGCGTGTGGCCTCCTGAACGGTGCGCGACTGGGCGATAAGGGCGTCTGTATCCGTCGCGCGGGTCGTGCGTTGCTCCTCCACGAGCTGCTCGAGGGATGAGAGGATAAAGAGCTCTGCCTCGCGCCGTTGGGCTACCGCCGGCAGTGTTGCCACCGATTCTTCCGATAGATAGCTCCGAAGCTGTTCGATGGTTCCGAGCGCCTCTTCATAGTCATTCCCACGAATCTCGCCGCGGATCTCGTCGTAGTACCCGACGATCTGATTTGCCGCCTGCTGCTCGCGCTCGCGGCGGTCGGAGAGCACGCTGAGCTCCGTCTGCGCGTCGGTGAGCTGCTCCTGTGAGGCGCTGAGCTGCTGCTCGAACTCACTGCGCAACTCCGTCTCGCGCTCCCGTGCCTGGTCGAGAATCTGTGCGCGCTCCTGCTCGAGCTGCTGCAATTCGCCCCGGAACTCCGACTGCAGCTCCGCAAGCGTCTCATCGAGCTCGGCCTGCTCCGCCTCGCCTTGAGCGCGAAGCTCTGCGAGCTCGGCCTCGATACGGGCGTTGCCTTCAGCCTCGAGAACGGCGATGCGCTCATCGATGGAGGCCTCTCCGACCCCCTCGTCCTGCAGGCGGTTGCGCTCTGCGGCAAGCTCGGCCTCGAGCTCCGACCGGAGTTCCGCCTCCCGGCGTGCGAGCTGCTCCTCGAGGTTGGTCTCGAGGGCGGCGCGGCGCGCCTCGATGTCGCCGAGCCTCTGCTGTATGTCGGCAATTTCCTGCTCTTTCTGTTCGAGCTCGGCCTGGGCCCGCTCCTGTATGCGGCGAATCAGCTCCGCCTGTGCGCTCGCTCCCTCGCGCTGAGCCTCGATTCGCGCCTGCTCTTCCTGCTGGAAGTAGGTGTAGAGCCCGAAGAGACCACCCGCTACGATGACCGCCATGGCGAGATTGACGATGAGGGGAAAGAGAAAGCCCCGACGTGTTGCGCGGGAAAGAGTCAGCGCATCGGTTGAGAGCCCCGCACGACTGTCGGAGGTCATGCGGTCGATCTCGGCGAGAATCTCGCTTCTATCTTCCGCGGAAATTCCGGAGTCGTCGGCCTCGAGGAGGTCGCTCGGCTTTACGTTGTCTTCGACGAGTAGTCGTTTGCGGTACGTGCTACCGCGCTTTAGGAGTCCGGACATGTCTTTTGCACTCGTACTCTACCGCATTTTGGAGCTTATGCAACATCTTGATTATCGGTCAAGTTGCCCATAAACTCGTAGTCATGCGACGAACGGTTTTGGCGATGCTCGAGCAGGCGGCGGAGGATTTCCG
>CAZVXU010000101.1:7040-8756 GCA_964631585.1 uncultured Spirochaetaceae bacterium
GGGGCTCGCCGCCGGAATTGCCTACTACGGTGACGTGCACAACAAGCCGCCGTTTCTCACGCGACTGAAGAACGTTCTTCCGTACAAGCTCGCCGACGCGGTCGTCTTCAGCAAGGTTCGGCAAATATTCGGACGCAATATTCGGTTCTGCGTGGGCGGGGGTGCGCTTCTCGACCGCAAGCAGCAGGAGTTCTTCAAGGCCATCGGCGTGCCGATTTACCAGGGCTACGGGCTCACCGAGGCGGCCCCGGTCATCTCCTCGAACACACCGTACGCACACAAGATCGGGAGCTCGGGCAGGGTCGCGGCCTCGGTCGACTGCCGGATCCTCGCCGAGGACGGAAGCGAGTGCGCGGTCGGGGACGTCGGGCAGATAGCGATCCGCGGCGAGAACGTGATGAAAGGCTACTTCAAAAATGAGTCCGCCACCACCGAAAGCCTTCGGGACGGCATGCTCCTGACCGGTGACCGAGGCTACTTCGATGAGGACGGGTATTTGTACGTTGTCGGCCGTGAGAAGGCGCTTCTGATCTCGCCCGACGGCGAGAAGTACTCGCCGGAGGAAATCGAAGAGGCCATCGTCAACAGCTCCGAGCTCATCCACCAGGTGCTCGTCTACAACGACCATAGCCCCTACACCGGTGCTCTGATTACACTCGACGGGGACAAAGTGAAAGCCCGCATCGCCGAGCGTGGCATCCGTGATGCCGATTCTCTGCTCGATGAGATTCGCACGGAGCTCTATCGCTTCGAGGAAGACCCGGCCTACCGACGCAAGTTCCCCTCGCAGTGGATCCCTTCCACCTTCCAGGTCCTCGAGGAGCAGTTCACCGAGGAGAACAAGATGATCAACTCGAGCATGAAGATGGTGCGATTCAAGGTTGTGGAGGCGCATGAAGACCGAATCGATGCGATGTATGCCGAGGACGGTCAGGACCATCGCAACGAACGCAACCGTCAGGCGGTTCGATCCCTTTTCTCGCTCTGAGGATGTGCCGACGGACCGAGCTATCCGCTGAAGACTACCCCGAGCACGCTGTCCACGGCCGTGAGATGCTTCCGCACGCGAGCGGCCTGGTCGGCGCTCAACCCGAAGGCTTTGCCGCGGCGAACGATGTGCTCAAGCGCACCCATCAGGTCGTCGACGGCTCGCCCGAGCTGCAAATCGTTGTCCATGTTGAGCGTGAACTGACGCGGTATTTCCTCGATGATGCGGTCGCTGCGGTGTGCCTCGGACTCCGGGCGCGCGGCAGGCGCCGTGGAGGCGCGGATGGGTCCGGAGGCGCTGGTTGAGAGGTGCCGGAGCTTCTCGAGCTTCGCGCTGCGCTCCTCGAGGCGTTTGTCCGTCATGTTCAGTCGTTTGCGGTAGTGCCCGTAGATGAGGGCAAAGCGGACTGTTTCGGGGCTGTAACCTCTCTCGAAGAGGTCGGCGGGATAGATGACGTTCCCCGTGGACTTCGACATCTTGCGTCCCTCGAGCAGCAGATGCTCGCCGTGAATCCAGTAGTGGCAGAACTCGGTTCCCGTCACCCCTTCCATGACGGCGCGATTGTAGTCGTGGTGCCGGTAGACGTTGTCGATGCCGCCGCAGTGGATGTCGATCTCGTAGCCCAGCACGCGCGAGATCATCGCCGGGTCCTGAACGTTCCAGGCAGGACGGCCCCGGCCGAGGCGCGTGTTCCAGGAGAACCCGTCGTCCTCGAGGTTGCCGTGCCA
>CAZVXU010000102.1:0-8752 GCA_964631585.1 uncultured Spirochaetaceae bacterium
ACGGGTAATCTCGCCGATGTACTCCGCCTCGAGCGCCCGGGAGATCTCTCCGGCGGCACCAACGAAGATCTCTCGTAGATCCGGTGTCTCGAGGGTCTGGTGCACCCACGTGTAGGAACGTTCGGCGCCGAGGTACGCGAGAGAGGCATGGCACATGTTGTAGAGAAAGAGCTTTCGGGCAACCTCGGCCGGGAAGTTGTCCCGCGGCGAGAACTCTGGTAGATCCGGAACCGTATTTCTGACGGCCCGAGCGTCGTACGGGAGCGGGCGGTACGCATCGGCGACAACCAGGAGCGGCTGCTTAGCACGAAGTTCTTCAGAGATGACTGGCACCATTCGAGCGACGGACGTACCGACAAAGCCGACATGCTCCTCGATCCAACGAACCACATCTTCACCGTACGGACGCGCCGCGCCCATCACCGCCTCCTTGAGATCGCGTCCGGCGGTGAGAGTGTTCTCGCAGAGGAAAATGTCGATGCTCCCGGCATCACGCTCACGGCGCACCAGTAAGGCTTCGGCGAGAGCAGGAGTGAGTTGCGGGAGGTTGGGGACGCCCACGGCGGTGGAGATTACATCTGCCGCGACAACCTCCTCGGTAAATTCTACTTGGTCCTGGATCATCACCGCCCGAACGGGACCTATCTCCATCTCTTGGGCGGCAACGGCATAGGCGTCGAGCACCCGGAGCGGGTAGCGTCCCGCCTTGTTGAGGGCCGAGACGATCGATTCTACCGCGTCGGCGAAGACCACCCGGTATCCCGCTTCGTGAAAAAGCTGCGCCATGTATCCGCGACCGATGTTGCCGGCGCCAATCTGAAGGAGACGGCCTTTGGGAGCGCCACCTCCGGTGGTACCGTCTTGTGTTGCGAACGCTATATTCATATTCATCGGGAATCATCCTTTCCATGTACTATAAATACCTCGCGCACGACCTCTTCGAAGGTGGCGACCAGATCGCGGTCGAGTCCATTGTCGGAGATGACCACATCCATTTCCGCCAGCTCGCCGAAGCGGGCGAGAGCGCGTCGGTCCGCTTTGTTGGAGTCCACGAGTAAAACGCGTCGACTGCTAATCTCGATGATGGCGCGTTTCACCCCCGCTTCGTGGTAGTTGGGAGTCATCAATCCGTGTTCTACGCTGAACCCGTTCGCACCGATGAACGCGGTGGACGCGTGGAGGGAGTGGATCATGCGGACCGTGTCGTCACCAACGGCGCTCCCTGTGGAGGCGCGGACCAATCCTCCGGCAATGTAGACGGTCAGATTGGGCCGTCGCATCGCCCGAGCGGCGATCTCGACGCTAGAGGTGATAAGGGTAACGTCCCGCGCGGAGATGTAATCCACCATCAGCGCGGTAGTTGTCCCGGCGTCCACGACAATCGTCTCGCTGTCGCTAACAAGCTCGGCGGCGCGTCGAGCGATAGCTCGTTTTTCGGCCGACGCCTCGAGGGCGCGCTCGGCGAGGGTGCTGTCCGGCGCCTCCTTAGCCAGGATGATCCCACCGTGCGTTCGTCGGATGCCCCGGGTGCCCGAGAGGCGGTTGAAGTCCCGCCGTACCGTATCGAGCGAGACGGTTAAGTCTTTGGCGACGTCGTCCCCCGTAAGAGGGCCGTGCTCCCCGAGGCGGCGGGCGGTCTCCTCGAGTCGCTCTTCGGCCAGCATCAGCCCACCGCAACCCGCGGTGCCCGCGCCAGCAGTAGCTTCTCCGCTTCGGCATTCCACAGTCCGTTGGAACGACCGACGATCTCCGCGAGTTCGCCATAGAGCGGATCGCCGTCGGGACCTTCCGCGTAAGAAGCAAGATCATCAAGGGCGACAAGGGGTATATCCAGATGCGTGTAGATGAGCTTCTTGCCGCCGGGGATCGCGGGCAAGTTGATCACCGTATAGGGGACAACGTTGATCCCGCCGATGTGAGTGATCATGGAGGAAGGGTTGATCCGCCTAGCCGACATCAGATCGATCGATTCACGGAGGTCCTCCGTTCCCCCGCCGCTCGTGCCGACGACGTGGTGCGAGGAGTAGTGCAGATCGTAGAGGTTCAGACTGCCGTATATATCCTTGTGGGAGGGTCCGGCAAAAAAGTTGAGACACCCGTCGTACCCGAGGACGTCTCTCGCCTGCTCAAAGACAGCGGCAACCGGTGCGAAGACGAAGACGTCGTCGAATCCATCGGGTGCGTACTGCCGGATCGTGGCGGCGGGGTCGGCCTCGTTGGCGGTGTTGCAGTAGTGGAGCTCAACGCCGTACTTCGCCGCGTCTTCCGGTGCGAGGAGGCGCTCTGCCCGCGCGAGACGTTCGGCGTCGATATCCGTCACGACAAGTAGTCTTGGTCGTCGGTCCCGGTGGATCGCGTAATCGATCCCCCCCATCCCCATCGGCCCCGCCGCGGCGAGCATCGCCATAGCACCGCCTTCTTTGATATCCATCTGGTGTTCGTAGACGTATTTCTCGGTGTGATACATGGCATGAAAGGTGCCGACGATCGTGGATACCGGTTCCGCGAGGGATCCCATGTAGTAGCTGTCACCATTGTACGGCAGGAGACACCCGAGCTCCATGATCTCGTTGGGCAGGATCATCGAGGTGGCAGTGCCACCTGTGTAAGGGTAAGTGTACCCCGGCGCACCGTGGCCATCCATAAGGGGCTTGTAGTTGATCGCCGGCTGGATGATGAAGCGCTGCCCTGCCTCGAATTGTCCCTGCCACTTCGCGCCGACCTCGATGATCTCGCCGCAAAGCTCGTGACCGACCATGACAGGGTTAGTGGCGATATCGTCGGGAACGCGTTTGTGCTCGCTGCCCTGAAGCGCCGCCTTGTGGGTGGACATGCAGATGCTGTCGGAGATAACCGTTGCCAGGACCTGATCTTCCGCGATCGCCGGCAGTTCAATCGTCTCGACCCGCAGGTCCTTTTTGCCGTGCAGACGGACAGCGACGCTTTGTACGGGTGATGTCATCGGTCAACTCCCAGAATGGTCTCGAGGACGAGGAGTTCCTCCTCCTCGATATCGAGTGCTCCCGCCGCCGCGCGGCGGTCGGCGAAGAGTCGCACCTTTTCCTCCATGATGGAGACGATGCGTAGGCTGTTTTTGAGGTGCTGCAGCCGGTTGGATGCAGGCTGCGGCCCGTGGGCCTTCACGTCAAGACCGACGTACTCACCGCGGGTTCCGAAGTCGTGGTCCACAAGGACGCGGATCTGGTTGAACGCCTGGCGCAGGTTTTCGGCGCCGAAAACCTTGTCCTGGTCGTAGCGTAGACTGTTTTGATCGTTGAGGTGCACCCCGAAAAGTCGCCCCGCTGCGGCCGCGAACGCCATTTCCAACGCCGGGTCGAGCCCCGATAGAACCGCATGGGCCGACTCCACGAGCCCTCCCACTCGCTCGGGCGAGACGGTGAGAGACGAGAGAGCGATAGCATGACCCATAGTCGGAGCAAAGCTCCGGTCGATTGGCTCGTTGGGCTTCGGCTCGATGAATATGCGAATCGCCGGGTCCGCCTCGAGCACAGCGTTGAGCCCGTCTACGAGGTACCCGACGGAGGCCACGGGATCTTTGTTCTCGGCGACAACGGTGCCCTCCCGGGCAAACCAGAAACCGACGAGATCACATCCGATCTCCCGCGCCATTTCCACACATCGAACCGAGCGGTCGACGGCTGCCTGTCGCAGTGCCGGTTCGGGGTTGGTTAATGCGCCGTTGCGGAAGCGCGGCGGATCCCAGAGGCGGGGCGCGACAAACTCCGCCTTGAGGCCAAGATCGGTAAGGAACGTTTTCATCTCGCGCGTCTCCCGCCTGATTTCTGCAGCGCTCTTCTCCTCGATTTGCGGCACAATGTCGTCATCGTGAAACTGGATCGCGTCGAAGCCGAACGGCGCAACCTGGCGGATCGTCTCCCGGGTGTCCAGATTGTCCCGTACCGCGCCACCAAACATGTCCGTACCGTCGTGAACGTTCCAGGGCCCAACGGAATAACGAAATTTGCTGCTCATAGTGTCCTCCTGCGTGCTGTCATATCAGAATGTGTCCGTGCTCAGGACAGGTGCTCGAAGGCACCGTCCCCGCGTCGCTGCCACGCTGTATTATTTTCAAAGATCACTTCGCTCCGCCGTGACGCCGTCCGACGGAACTTGTCCATGACCGTCAGGGGCTGCACACTCGAAACGGCATCAACAGTGGTCACCGCGTTGCGTCCCGCTACGCATCCCGTCTCGGCGGCATCCACGATAGAACCGCCCGCGAGGAGTGCGGCGAGAAATCCGGCAATCGCCGTGTCCCCCGCGCCTGTGGCGGAGACGATCGTTTCAACGGGATAGGAGGGGACGATAAGTGCGTCGATCGAACCGAGGGCGGCGCGTGTCAGGGGTTTTGCAGCCGAAGCCGGGAGGCGCTCCGCCAGGACGATCGCGCCAGTATCGTGCAGGCGCTTCCCGGCCATCGGGTCCCAGCGAAGGAGAAGTCCACGACCCCCAAGCTTGACGACGACTACCCCCGCTCCGAGGGCGAGCAGCTCTCCCGCGAGGGTATAGCCGTAGTCCGGAGAAAACGCCTCCGCTCCAGTGCCTCGTCGCTCCCGCTCACGAAACCCTGTCGGGTCAATCATGAGACTCAACTCCTCGATACTGGGAAAACAGATGTCCGTCAGGGGCATCGCCGCCGCCAGGATTTCTCGCCACGGCGCCGCCGCCGCCTCACCATCCGGATCGGGTAGGGAGAAGTCGATGCTCACCGTCATTCCCCGCTCCCGAGCGGCGGAAAGCAGTTCCCGGAGCGGCGCCGGCCCGGCCCGGTACATCGACGCGACTGCCGTCGGATACCCGAAGTGCATTAGGCGGTGGGATGTCGCTGCGGTTCGGGCTGCGGTGCTGACCGTGGTTTGCGCCTCAGGTGCGGAATCATCAGCGCCAAATCGAGCGAGCCCCTTGACGAGGTCCGCGTACGAGAAGTTGTCGTTGGCACCGGAATCGTGAAGGAAGATGCGATCGAGTCCTGGAATAGGGAGGATGACCGAATACGAGGTGCCTGCCGCCGGGTCCTCGAGGAGCTGAAGCCGGGCACTGCCGCGGCCGGGCTCTGCTGCATCGATAGCCGCCCCCGGGCTCCCATCGCCACGGCTTTCGACTCCGGATGATAATAGCTCCCTCCGCAGCATATCCGCAAGAGGATCGGCGCCGACGCGCCCGATCAGCCCCACATCCATCCCCATCCGGGCGAGGCTCAGACCGGTGTTGGATACGGCGCCCCCCGGAGAAACGGTGAGTCCCGCCACATCTACGAGTGCGCCGGGCCGCATCAATGCCGAGACACTCTCTACGGGTTTGTGAACCTGCAACCCCGGTGTGAGATCGATGCAGACGTGTCCAGCGATAATTGCATCCACGAAAATGATTGTGCTCGAGAATTGAAGCATCGTCAAGCAAGTTCTTGCAAGTTTTTGCGTGTTTGTGCTTGACAATACTAAAAGTTAGCCGTAACGTGCGAAAACATAGGAGGAATCATGGCAACACTCCAAGAGTCGGTACGGACCACTACCGATATCGCGAAGATCGCACAGGGCATCCGGCGCCGCGCGCTCGACCTCACGATCCAGAAAAAAAACGGCTGCTATCTTAGTCAGGCGCTATCGTCCGCAGAGATACTGGCGCTGCTATATGGCAAGCTTCTCAAGATTGGACCCAGTGAAGCTCCGATGATCCCCACACCATTCCCTGGTGTGCCACGTCCGGGCTTTCACCCGCTCGGCGCTGACTACAACGGCCCCCGGGAGGCGAAGTACGATCGATTGCTCTTGTCGGCAGCTCACTACGCTGTTGCCGTGTACGCCGCCCTCGTCGAAGTGGGTAGGATGGCGCCGGAAGGACTCGAGCAGTTCAATGAAGACGGCAGCTCCGTCGAGATGATTGGCGGCGAACACTCGCCCGGCATGGAACTCACCACTGGATCGTTCGGGCAGGCGTTGAGCCAGGCCGGCGGTATAGCCCTGGCGCGCCGACTCCGCGGAGAGACGGGACGGGTGTTCGTCTTCATGTCCGACGGCGAGTTTGAGGAGGGCCAGACGTACGAAGGCGTGCAGGCAAGTGTTCACTACCAGCTCGACAACGTTACCGTCTTCGTCGATGTTAACGGACAGCAGGTTGACGGTGCGATAGCCGACGTGATGGGGATTGAGCCACTCGCCGGTCGGCTTGAGGGATTTGGTGCTGCGGTCCAGGTCGTGGACGGTCACGACATAGAGGCGATAGAACGCGCAGTCGCCGTTGAACACGACGGGAAGCCCCTCTTCATTCTTTGCTATACCGACACCGCGCGGGGCGTGCCGCTCCTGGATGAGCGGAAACCATACCTGCACTACGTGCGGTTCAAATCTGACGCGGAAAAGCAACAGTATGCTGATTTCCTGGCCACGATGTGATGAGGAGCTGAACGATGAAAACTGAGACACAAGTACACGAACGCAATCTGGTTCGCTTCGCCGCGGATAAACCGGAAGTGATCGTTTTTTCCGGCGACCTCACGGGGTCAACCGAGATCAAGGCGTTTAAAGAGGCGTATCCTGACCGCTTCTTCTCGCTGGGAATGGCGGAACAGAACATGATGAGCTGGGCCGGTGGCATGGCACGGGAAGGCTTCCTCCCGCACGTGCACACCTTCGCCGTTTTTATGTACCGTCGTGCCCTTGATCAAGTCGAGATGTCCATCGCTTACCCCAACCTTCGGGTGCGAATGTTCGGCTTTCTCCCCGGTATCACCACCCCCGGAGGAGTCAGCCACCAGGCGATCGATGATATCGCCGTCCTGCGGGGGTTGCCGAATCTTACAATCTTCGAGACCGGAGACGCAACCGACGTTGAATCGATCCTTGATCTCGCCCACGCGGTGGACGGTCCGGTGTACGTACGGATGGTGCGCAAAGAGATCCCGCGTCTCTTTCCCGCGGACCGTCCCACCGTTTTTGACAAGGTGCGTGTCGTGCACGAGGGGGGCACCAACGACTCTGATGTGGCCCTTGTCACTGCTGGGATATCCACCGAGGAAGCGATGCGCGCTACCGCCTATCTAACGGGGAAAGGCGTGTTCGTCGAACATCTCCACGCGTCGACACTCAAGCCGTTTACCGATGACCAGGTCGTGCAGAGTGCGATGCGAAGTCGCTACGGCATTCTCACCGCCGAAAACCACACCACGATTGGGGGGCTTGGTACGTGCGTCGCGGAACTCCTTGCGGAGCACGGTGCCGGCGCCCGGCTGCGCAAGCTGGGACTTTTTGACACCTACGCCCATGGCGCCAGTCAGCAGTACCTGATGAAGGAGTATAACCTCGACGCGATCAGTATCGTCCACGCCGTGGAGGAAATGATAGGCGAGTCTTTTGGCGTGACCGATGAGGAGATGGCGGCGGTCCGGCTTTCCGATTACACCGCGGCGGGACAGCTCGACGCGCTCTGACGGAAATGTTGAGAAGCCAGTTGGCAGATGCGGTAGACGGCTCTTGGGGCGCTCCTGCGGGGCGCCCACGGCGGCGCGTCCAACGCACTGGTGGATACTCCTGCTCAAGTGCGATACGTAACAAGTCATGCAACCACCGATCATCGGCAAACTTGGCCCGACAAGACAGTTTTTGTCACTACCAGACAATGGGCAGTCACTCGTTGTTTATCGAACCATATTACCAGCAAGCAGCGGGAAGCAACGCGACATAACGACGCTCATCGCCCGCGCCCTCGCAGGAGCGCAAGCTCCGAGAAGGCGTCTGGTGAATGCGCCATGTTCTATGGCGTTCCATGAATTCATCCTTCCCGTGAAGCAAGAAGCGCGTTACGCCCGTATATGTTTATATGAGCTCGGCGAGCGGCCACGGCCCGTGGTGACTATCTCCAGGGCGTCGCGCGTATCCGTTGTACCAACCCCGAATGCGGCCATGACTACTTCCGGCCGTTCTTTAGCCACGATCGTCGCTTGTTCGCCGGGGTGTCTCGCTTAATCTACGACATCCTCCGTGATTTCTACTACGAGGTCGCGGGCAGCCCGCTGCTCACCGGCTGTTCCCCGCCAGCGAGACTTTCCGCGAGATTCAGGAACCTGCCGATAATGGATTCCGTGGGCTGACCAGGAAGTTTTCCTCCTGGCGGACCTCCTCATTTTCCCCAAGGTGCGCTCCATCTCCGGCCGGAACATCAAGTTCTGCGTCGGCGGTGGGGCGCCTTTAGAGCTCGGCCAACAGCAGTTCTTCAAGGCCTTAGGGGTACCTATCTACCAGGGCTACGGCCTGACCGAAGCCGTCCCGGTCATCGCCTCCAACGTTCCCGGGGGTCACAAGCTTGGGAGCTCGGGCAAAGTGATGTCCACCATCGAGGGCCGGGATCTACCCCCAGGGGAAAAGGGAGAGATCGTCATCCGCGGGGACAACGTGATGGCCGGCAACTTCAAGAATCCCACGGCCACGGCAAAAACCCTCAAACAGGGCTGGCTCGTGGCCGCAGGCGCACTGCTTATCCTCATCGGGAATGTCGATGAGAATCTCTTGGCGCTCGAGGTCCTTCGGAAGTGGCTTCCGGCCGGTGCTCTTTCGGGTGTGTGCGGCGACCGGGATGGCGGGAGGCTCGGGCTCTTCCGGGCTCGATGAGGCCGGCTCGTCGAAGAGCACCGGTTGCGCCTCGTCGGCCGTCTTCTCGCTCGAACGGCCGAAAAACCGCCGCTTATTGTGTCTGAGAACGACCATCCCTACGGCCCGCGCAGCACGGTGAGCGTCAG
>CAZVXU010000103.1:0-1739 GCA_964631585.1 uncultured Spirochaetaceae bacterium
CGGGGACGGAGGTTGGTGCACGGCGCCGGCCGCGCGCCTGCGGCGCGGCCGACCCTACATCACCTGAAGTGTACTACCGGTATACCGGCTTGAGCCCGGTCTGGAAGTGGCGCAGGCGCAGCTCGGCGCCGCGGGTGATGCGCACCTTGGGGATGGACTCGCGGTTTCTGTAGAGCTCGGCGACCGCTTCGATGCAGTAGTCCATGTGACCCTTGGAATAAACGTTGCGCGGAATGGCGAAGCGCACGAGGTTGAGCACCTTCTCGCGCTCGCCTTCAGGGCGCTGGTCCCACTCGAAGGCGAAGGGGCCGAGCTCGACGGCGCGGATGGCGTAGCGGCGGATGAGCTCGATAGTGAAGCCGACGCCGCCGAAGTCGCCGGTAGTCATATCGGTGCCTTCGAAGAACTGATCCATGTCGATGTAAACGGCGTGGCCGCCTGAGGGGAGGATCACCGGCACCCCGTGCTCGGCAAAGCCGCGTGCGAGGTAGCGGGTCTGGAGGATGCGCTCGCGCAGGTAGGGTTCGCGCACCACTTCCTGTAGGCCCACGGCGAGCGCCATGATGTCGCGCCCGCTCAAGCCCCCGTAGGAATCATTCCCGAAGGTCAGGATCTGCTTTTCCTTGAGGCGCACGCCGATGTCGTCGGAGATCGAGTACTTCTTGTGGAAAAGACCGCGGTCGCGGAAGAAAAGTCCTCCACCGATGTTCGCGAGCCCGTCCTTTTTGAAACTGATGGTGAAGCCTTCGGCGAGGGCGAACATCTCCTTCACGATCTCGCGGATGCTTTTCTTCTCATACCCCTTCTCGAAGCTCTGGATGAAGTACGCGTTCTCGGCGAACCGGCAGGCGTCGAGGAAGAGCGGGATGTCGTAGCGGTCGGCGATCTTTTTGACCTCTTTGATGTTTCCGAGCGAAACCGGCTGGCCGGCGACGGTATTGTTGGTCACCGTGACGTAGATCAGCGGGATGGCGTCGGGGCCCTTTTCCTTTATGAAGGCTTCGAGGCCGGCCGTGTCCATATCACCCTTGAAGGGATTGCTCGTGTCCATCTCGGCGGCGGGAAAGTCCGAGGTCACGTCGCCGGCGTAGAAGTTTACCGGCTCCATGCCTGCGGCGGCGATGTTGGCGCGCGTGGTGTCGAAATGGCCGTTGTTGGGCACGTAGTACGATCCTCCGTCCCCATTGGCTCCGTTGGCTCCGTCCCCGTCGCGCTCGCGCAGAACCCCGATGAGCGTAAAGAAGAGAAGGTGCTCGGCGGCTCGGCCCTGCGGGCAGATGAAGGCGTTGGGGCGCTCGAGCTGGTAGGCGCCGCCGTTCACGAAGCCGCCCTGCTCCGAGGTCAGGTAAAGCTCCTTGGCGAGCTTCTCCGCATCGGCGTCGCCGGAAAGGATGGTGTGCATTTTTCGGGCGGGTCTGTCCCCGCGCTCGAAGATGTCACGGATCGTGTCGAGAAGCACGTAATAGCCCTTGTTTCGCCCGTAGGACTCATCGCCGTGAAACAGCGCCGACCACTGCAGGTCGGTCATCGCGGTCGTGCCGCTGTCGGAGAGGAAGTCGAGCACCAGAAGATCAGCTGGAAAGGAGAACACGTTGTACTCGGTCTCCTTCTGCGCCTTCTCGCGCTGCTTCTCCGTCGTCTCTTTGAGGGTTCGAACGACCAGGTTCTTGCTATTGGGAACCGGCACGCCGAGATCATGCATATCTTTCATCTCAGTATCTCCTTCGCCCGACTATTCG
>CAZVXU010000103.1:1839-4814 GCA_964631585.1 uncultured Spirochaetaceae bacterium
TTCGCCCGACTATTCGACGCGGGCAACGGCTTCGATTTCGACTTTCGCACCCTTGGGGAGCTCGGCGACCGCCACGGTGCTTCGTGCCGGGAACGGCTCGCTCAAGAATGACTGATACACCTCGTTCACCGTCGGAAAATCCGACATCTTCGTGATGAAGATCGTGCACTTCACCACGCGGTCGATGCCGGTGCCGGCGGCCTCGAGGATGTTCTTGATATTGGTCATCGACTGCTTCGTCTGCTCGCCGACGTCGTCGCCTGCAATCTGCCCCTCCGGGGTCAGAGGAAGCTGGCCGCTTGTAAAAACCAGATCACCGATGCTGATCGCCTGCGAATACGCGCCGATGGCGGCTGCGGCTTTGTCGGTCGAGATTTCCTTGAGTGAGCTCATGATGGGTCCTCCTTGGTTTGGTCTGTCCTGGGCGTCGTTGCCTCCGCTGGTTGGCGGCGGTTGCCGGCGGCGACCGGGGCATTGGGGGCGCCGGGGGCGCCGGGGGCCGGGGCGCCGGGGGCGCTTGAGGCGCGGTGGGTGTCGCGGGCGCGGGCCGATTCCACGCGGCGCTCGGAGCGCACTTCATCGATATAGTTGTAGATCGTGTACCGCGACACGTTGAGCCCTCGCGCCACGGTCTCGACAGCGTGCTTGATGCTGAAGATGTCGTTCTCGTCGAGCTCGCGAATGACCTCCAGGTTATCTTTCTTGCCGAGGAGGGCCACCGGTTTGCTCTGCCGTGAGAGCGCCTGCTCGATCATGATCTGGAGAAAGCTGCTTGCATCACGTGGAAAGGCTTCCTCCGTCCCCGCCTTCCCCGCCTCCGTCCCTGCCGCGTCGGTCGCCGCGACGTGCGAGAGGTCCTCGAGGACCGATGTGGCCACCTGGACGCGGGTCAGGTCGTAGTTGATGCAGAGGGCGCCGAGGATTTTGCCTCCTCCGTCCCTCACTGGAATGGTGCTGCACTTCAGAAGCCGGCCGTCTTCTGTGTGCGAATGATAGTTCACGCGGGCGCCAGGCTCCGCGGCGGGCTCCGTCGCATCCTCCGTCCCCGTTTCCGCTGTCGTTTCCGCCGCCTCCGTTGCCGTCGTGTCGGCACTTGTATCGTCGGAGCGCTCAACGATGGAGACGAGAAGGTCCGTGGCCGGCGAGCCGATCCGGCGATTCGTGACGTGCCCGTTCGCGATCGCGATGACCGACGATGTCAGGTCGGAAACATCGTGGAGCACGACCTCGCAGTCGCGCCCGAAGGTGGCCGCGAGCGCATCGACTACAGGGATCATTGCAGTGAGTGTGGGATGAAGGGGACGATCCATAACGCTGCATTCAGTGTAGCACTGATTTACAAATCGTCAACAACTATTACAATCGTTTAGTAAAACCGCAAAATGACGCTATTCGTCACGGATACCCGAGGTCGCGGATCGGCGCGATGCAACCTCGGACCGGGTGCTGAGGCCCCTGATATATCGCTGCCAACGGCTTTCGGGTTCGCTTGTTCCCACAATCTTGCCCTTGACCGCCATTTTACGCTTGCGCTCAGGGACAGGTGCTTCTATCATTCAGTATCGTATTCCAAACGCCAAAGGAGAATCAGTGATGAGTTCTGAGAATCAGAGAGAACAACTGGCGAGCAGGTTGGGTTTTATCCTGCTGTCGGCCGGATGTGCCATCGGCCTGGGGAACGTATGGCGGTTTCCCTTCATCACAGGGGCATACGGCGGGGCGGCTTTTGTAGTGATCTATCTGGTCTTCCTCTTGATTTTGGGGCTACCGATTATGGTGATGGAGTTCTCCATCGGACGCGCCGGAAGACTGAATATCGCCGGATCGATCAGGGCTCTCGAACCGAAGGGCTCCAAATGGCACCTCTACGGGTATCTGGCCATCCTCGGTAACCTCATCCTGATGATGTTCTACACCACTGTCGCGGGCTGGATGTTGGCCTACTTCTACTTCATGCTTACAGGGAATCTCAGCGGTCTGGCCCCCGATCAGGTCGGAGCGTTCTTTGGTGGCTTTCTCTCGCAACCGGGCAGCCTTCTCTTCTGGATGTTTCTCACCGTAGTTTTGGGTTTCGGCATCTGTTCGATCGGCCTTCAGAGGGGCGTAGAGAAAGTAACCAAGTTCATGATGTCGGGCCTGGTTATTATTCTCGTAGTTCTCGCTATCCGTTCGGTAACCCTGGAGGGCTCCGGCGCAGGGCTCAGCTTTTACCTGATGCCTGATTTCGGAAAGCTCATGGAATCGGGGCTCTGGGAAGCTGTGTTTGCCGCAATGGGTCAGGCCTTTTTCACCCTCAGTCTGGGTATCGGAAGCATGCTCATTTTCGGCAGTTACATCGGAAAGGAACGGTCGCTGACCGGCGAATCCGTCAATGTCGTTATTCTCGACACCGCTATTGCCCTGATGGCGGGTCTGATCATCTTCCCGGCAGTTTTCGCCTTCGGTCAGGATCCCGCCCAGGGTCCGGGACTGATCTTCGTTGTTCTGCCGAATATCTTTAACAACATGGTCGGCGGTCGTCTGTGGGGCACGCTCTTCTTCCTGTTCATGAGTTTTGCCGCTATGACTACGGTCGTGGCCGTATTCGAGAACCTCATGGCCTTTACCATGGATGAGTGGAAATGGCCGCGCAGGAAAGCCGCGATCAACAACGCCATTATCGTGGCGGTTCTCTCCATCCCCTGTGCCCTCGGATTCAATGTCTGGAGTTCATTCCAGCCCCTCGGTGAGGGTTCAGCGGTGATCGACCTCTGGGATTTCATCGTGAGTTTCAACCTTCTGCCGATCGGATCACTGATCTTCGTATTCTTCACCGCGTATAAGTTCGCCTGGGGATGGGACAATTTCATCGAAGAGGCCAACACCGGCAAAGGTATGAGATATCCCGTATGGATAAAACCCTACGTTCGATATATCCTCCCGCTCATCATAATCGTTGTCTTTGTGCAGGGTTATATCGATAAGTTCTTCAGTTA
>CAZVXU010000103.1:4914-8684 GCA_964631585.1 uncultured Spirochaetaceae bacterium
CCGGTCCATCGCGGCGGCTTCCTTGGAGTAGTCGGAAAGCATCGCGTTGCCCCAGAGCGCCAGGGCCGCCCACGTCGGCGTCTTGAGGGAATCGCCCGTGATCCAATCAAGATTTGCCTGGCTCAGGTCGCCCTGGATCATGACCTCTTTCGCATACATTTCGACGAACGCACGTTGGCCTTCCACCGTCCCCAGCAACTCCGTCGACACCTCGGCCACCTCTTCGACACTGCCCTCGACCCAGTCGTCGGCTGAGCTCGAAAGGGCCTTGAAAGACATGTCGATGCCAATGAATCCGGCGAGGCTGCCGGTCCCGTGGGCCCGTACCATGGCATATGCCTCGAGGCATCCGGTCGACCACCCGACAAGCACCGGTCTTTCGACTCCGAGCTCCTCGAAAAACACGCCGAGGTCATGTCCGTGGGTGTTGTAGGAGTTTCCCACCGCGACTTTGGTAGAGTTGCCCTGTCCCCGGGGATCGACCGCGATGACGCGGTGCGCACCTGACAACTGCTCGAGCTGGCGCTCAAACACCGCCGAGGAAAACGTCCATCCGGGAACGAACACGATCGGGGTTCCAGCACCCGCTTCCCGGTAGAAAAGCTCAACTCCTTTTGACACCTCAACGTACCCGGTCTTCACATCCGCCATCTGCTCGCCCCTTTCAATCAGGATTCGGGAGGGCCCATCGCTCTGCGATCGTGCAGAGGATCGGCAGCCCCACTATTCGTAGAGCATTGTAACACACCGCGAGCGACGGAGGATAAAAGGGTGGACGAATCGAGCGAAAACAAAAGCAACAGCGCGATTTTCGCCGTAACACTGAGTATGAGAAAGACACGCAAACTCCAACGCGGCGCCTCCTACCACGTTGTTGCCCGGGCGAACAGGCAGGAGTTCATTCTCTCATCGGACACCGTCAAGCAGCTGTTTCTCAAGACGCTGCTCGGGGCGAAGAAACGCTATCGCTTCGAAGTCATCACCCTGTGCGTGATGAGCAATCACGTGCACCTGATGTTGAGACCGGGCCCCGATGAGTCCCTCTCCCGCATCATGCAGTGGATGCTCAGTGTATTCGCCATCCGCTTCAACATTTACTTCGGCATCCATGGACATGTATGGTATGACCGGTTCAAGAGCAAGGTCATCGAGAGTTTGAGGCAGTTCGTTGCAACGTTCCGCTACATTCTTGAGAACCCAGTGAGGGCAGGGATTGTTGAGAAACCCGCCGACTACCGCTACGGCGATTACGGCTTCGCCCGTGACGGGCCTACCGGGTTAATCGACCGGGAGGCGGCGGCGCTGAACATGTCACTGCCGACAAGTATCGATCGGAATCGCCTGGTGCGTGCGATCGAGCTCGCCCGCGTCACTTAGCGGTATCTGGCGATAGCCCGCTCGAATCCCGGCAGCGCGCCGGTGATGGTTTCGTCAGCCACGCAGAACGAGAGCCGGAAGTGTCCGGGCAACCCGAATCCGCTACCGGGGACGGCCAGCACCAGCTCGTCCTGAAGTGCCTGCACAAACGCCACATCATCGCCGCCCGGCGCCTTGGGCATGAGATAGAAGGTCCCTTTCGGCTTTACGAACTCATAGCCCAACCGCTCGAGTCCATCGCAAATGAGCTCGCGCTTTCGCGCGTACTCTGCGATGTCCACGGTCTCCCCCTGCAGTTTCGCCACAACGCGCTGCATCATCGCCGGCGCATTGACGAACCCCAGTATTCGATTGCAGAGAATGATACCACCGACCAGGTTCGCGTGATCCTCGATGTCAGGATGCACGGCGGCATAGCCTATTCGCTCACCCGGAATAGAGAGATCTTTCGAATAAGAGGTTACAACGATGCTGTTCCGGTAGTGCGAGAAAACGCTCGGAACCTCCGTCCCCTCGTAAACGATCGCAGTATAAGGCTCGTCACTCACCAGATAGATCGTGCGCCCGAACTCTTTGCTCTTTCGTGCGAGAAGCTCGCCCAGGGCGGCTATCGAAGAAGCCGGATAAACCGCACCGGTAGGGTTGTTCGGCGAGTTTATGATGACAACCGACGTTCGCGGGGTCAGAGCTCTTTCGATCGCCGCGATATCGAGATCGAACTCTTCGGTGGTCGGAGCCAGGGTCAGAGCTGCGCCGTGGTTGTCGGCATAGAAACCGTACTCGACAAAGTACGGGATCATAGCAAGCACTTCGTCCCCGGGGTCGACGATCGCTTTGATGACGGCATTGAGTCCTCCTCCGGCCCCAACCGTCATGACGATATCGTCAGCCGTCGCGCGAACGCCGTGGCGACGGGACACGAAGTCTGCAACCCCCTGGCGGACGTGAGGATAACCGCTGTTCGGCATGTAGCCGTGTTTGTTCGGAGCGGTCTCGCGAACGGCCTCCTCGAGGGCCTCTTGAAAGGAGGCTGGCGGCGGTACATTCGGATTCCCGAGACTGAAGTCGAATACGTTCTCCGCCCCGTGTTTCGCCTTCAGCTCTGCACCGGTTTCGAACATTCTGCGGATCCACGACGACTTCTCCATGAACTTCTTTATCTTGCTGGATACAGCCATAATCCTCCGTCCCTCCTACATCCCTCCTACATCGGGGTGTCACTCAGTCCTCAGGCGTACTGCCGGCCGAACTGAAACGCGTTCCAGTTGCCTTCGACGAACGCATCGGGGATGAGCTCCTCGATTGCCGCTCGCCAGGCGTCCTCGGCGAGGCTGATCCGCGTGGATAGAACGCCGAGCAGCGCAACGTTGGCGAACTTGCTGTTCTCGATGTGCGACTTCAGCGCCTTCGGATCCACGAGTATCACACTCGGGGCTCGCTTTTCGAGCTCTTCGCGAACTCCTTCGGGGTATTCCTTTACTTCAGCCGGATTGATGCGCTGCTCGCTTGCGATGATCGTGGTGTCACGCCGGGCGTACTCGAGCCAGCGAAGTGTCTCCATGAGCTCGAGCGAGAAAAGCACATCCGCCTCGCCGTGAGATATGGTCGGGGAATGGATGGTCTCTCCGAAGCGCACATGGCTGAACACCGACCCGCCTCGCTGGCTCATTCCGTGGATCTCGCTCTTTTTCGCGTCGAGTCCCGCGTGCATCGCCGCCTTCGTGAGAATGTTGCTCGCCATGATAATGCCCTGACCTCCGACCCCAACCATCAACACGTTGGTCACTTCGCCTGCCCCTGCCATCACGCAGCACTCCTCTTCTTCATTTTCTGTTTCAGGATCACGCACGTTCCCTTCACTACGAGGAGCGACATGCCGGACCGCTCGCCGAGTTCGGTAATGGCCTCCTCGATGTCGGCGGGCTTGTAGGCGTCGACCATCCGGTAATTTTCCACGGATATACCCACAGCGGCGGCGAGTTTCTCATAGTCGAGCTGGAAGCTCTCGCTGTGATCGATTCGTTCGCCGGAGAAGGGGTTGGGTTGCATGCCGGTCATTGCGGTCGTGCCGTTGTCGAGGACGATGACGAGCCCGTGGCGACCGTTATAGGCGGCGTTTATGAGCCCGCTGATGCCTGAGTGCGCAAAGGTGGAGTCTCCGATGACGGCGACGGTGTCACGCTTGTGGGCCTCCCCTTCGGCGATCTCGATACCCTGAGCGACGGTTACGCTTGCACCCATGTCCACGCAGGTATCCATGGCGCTGAACGGCGGAAGCGCCCCGAGGGTGTAGCAGCCGATATCACCTGTGACTTTGAGTCTTTTGTCGTGGAGCTTCTGGAACACGGTCCGGTGCGGACAGCCCGGGCAGAGCGCCGGCGGCCTCGGCGGCA
>CAZVXU010000104.1:0-8493 GCA_964631585.1 uncultured Spirochaetaceae bacterium
ATCGACGCCGGGGACGAGCAACGCATGACCGCGCTTGCCGAGGCGGTGCAGGAGGCAACCGGTGCTGAAATCTCCGTTGCCGTGGTGGATTCCGTCGAGGCCTTCGGGACGGTGGAGGAGTACTCCATACGGCTGGCCTCGGCCTGGGGCGTCGGCGGCGCCGAGGACGACTCGGGCGTGCTCTTCGTCCTCGCGCTCGAGGAGCGGCAGGTGCGCATAGAGGTTGGCTACGGAATCGAAGGTGCCATTCCCGACGGACGGGCCGGGGAGATCCTCGACACTGCCGTGCTGCCGCCGTTGCGGCAGGGCAACTACGGCGCCGGCCTCTACGCCGGCATGCAGCGGGTCGCCGGCATCATAGCCGAGGAATACGACGTCGACCTCAGCGAGTACGGCGCCGCGGCGCCCGCAGCGCGCTCCGGCGGCGGCAGCTCCTCCGGGGGCGGCGGCCGACTGCTCTATATGCTGGTTCTGATGTTCTTCCTCGGCGGCGGGCGCTTTTTCTTGCCGCTTTTGTTTCTCACCGGCGGCCGCGGGTTCTTCGGCGGTGGCTTCGGCGCCGGCGGAGGCGGCGGCGGTGGGTTCGGCGGCTTCGGCGGCGGCGGCTTCGGTGGCGGAGGTGCCTCGCGGGGCTTCTGAGTGCGGCGGGTGCCGCGGCGGCAACCAGCGGGCGCGCAACAGCGTAACCTAGAATACGGTAGTGTGAAGGAGAATCAGACAAGCAATGGCACAGAAACGTTCGAATACCGGCCTCATCATCGCGGCCGTGGTAGCTGCGGTGGTCATCATCATGATCATTTCTCTGATTTCCTGGTACGTGGGAGCGCGCAACAGCCTTGTGCGGATGGATGAGCAGGTGAGCGCTTCATGGTCGGAGGTCGAGAACCAGCTGAAACGTCGCAGCGATCTCATCCCGAACCTGGTGAACACCGTTCGCGGGTTTGCCGAGCAGGAGGAGGAGATCTTTACCTCCATCGCCGACGCGCGCGCCCGCCTGGCCGGCGCGGGGTCGGTAGAGGAGACGGCCGAGAGCTACGGCGAGCTGCAGTCGGCGTTGAGTCGGCTTCTGGTGATCGTGGAGAACTACCCCCAGTTGCGGTCGAACGAGAACTTCATCCGGCTGCAGGACGAGCTTGCCGGCACGGAGAACCGCATTGCGGTTGCCCGACGTCGCTACAACGAGTCCGTTCGACAATACAACACGCGTATCCGCACCTTCCCCACGGCTATGATTGCCTCGCAACTCGGCTTCGAGGCGAGGACCTACTTCGAGGTGGATGAGGAAGACATGGAGGTACCGGAGGTAGATTTCGGAAACGATGGGTAATCGCCGGCGGCGGAGACCGGGCTCGTTGAGCTTGATCCGTCACGGCCGCCCGGGGTACTGTGGACGAGCTACGATCCATCTTTCTCCGGCGGGGTATTCCGTATGAAGCAGGGCTTCGGGGCGATTCTCGACGAGCTTCCGACCTTCGAGAGACGCATTGACGAGCTTACCGAGATTCTCCTGACCAACCTGGTGATGGTCGCGGAGATCCCGTCGCCGACCTTCCACGAGCGGCGACGGGTGGATTTCCTCCTCGAGCGCTTCAACGAGTATCAACTTCAGAACTGCTCTACCGACGAGGCCGGCAATGCCCTCGGCATTCTTCCCGGCGAGGATCCCGAGCGGAACATCCTCATCGTGGCCCATATGGACACCGCCTTTTCGGAGCTGGTCGATCACACGGTGGCCATCCAACCGGACTTCGTCGGCGGGCCGGGGGTCGGGGATAACAGCCTCGGCGTGGCTGCGGTGGCGACCCTCCCGCTCATTCTCGAGAAGCTCGATATTAAGCTCAACTCGAACCTCGTGCTTATGGGCTCCTCGCGGAGCATCGGCCGGGGCGACATCGAAGGTATTCGGTTCTTCCTCAACAACAAGGACATACCGGTGTCTTCCGGCATCTGCGTGGAGGGCGTGAAGCTCGGTCGCCTGAGCTACGGCTCGATCGGAATGCTTCGGGGCGAGATACAGTACCGAGTGCCCGAAGAGTACGACTGGACACGCTTCGGGGCCGGCGGCGCGATCGTCAACATCAACGAGATCATAAATCGCATGCTCGAGATCCCGCTCCCGAGAAGGCCGCGGACGACCATCGTCCTGAGCTCCATCGAGGCCGGGGCCTCCTTCAGCATGACGCCGACCCAGGCGTCGCTTCGCTTTGAGATCCGAAGTGAATCCGGGGATCTGGTGCAGGACCTCGCCAACAGGATCGGCGATATCGCTGCGGAGGTGTCCTCCCAGACAGGAGCCGAGGTCGAGTTCAACGTGCTCTCCCGGCGGCAGCCGGGCGGTATCAAGTTCTCGCATCCTCTTGCGGACCACGCGCGTGAGATTCTCGAGCGGCTCGATATCAATACCCGGATCACGCCGAGCACTTCCGAGCTCTCGGCGTTCATCGACAAGGGGATCCCGGCGGTGACCATCGGCCTGACGGACGGAGAGAACATCAACGAGGAGGATGAACGAGTGGAGATCGAGCCCATCTCGCGCGGCGTCGCCCAGCTCGTGGGGCTCATCGTGGCCCTCGACAGGGGGTGCTGCGATGACTGACGCCGTCCAGAGCCACATCGACTCATGGCTCAGGAGCAATACATTTCACCACTCCCAGTTCAAGGATCTCGGGTCGCTCGTCGAGGCGAAGGAGAAGCAGAACCTCTCGATCTCGCTGTGCATCCCGACGCTCAACGAGGAGGCCACCATCGGCAAGGAGGTGGTCATCTTCCGCTCCGAGCTCATGATGCGCTATCCGCTCGTGGACGAGATCGCGGTGATCGATTCCGGGTCGGTCGACAACACGCTCGACGTCGCGAGGTCCTTCGGCGCGGATACCTACCTCGCAAGTGATATCCTCCCGTCACTCGAGGCCAAGAAGGGAAAGGGAGAGAACCTCTGGAAGGCGATCTACCAGCTCTCCGGCGACATCATCGTCTACATCGATGCCGACATCAAAAACATACATCCCCGCTTCGTCTACGGTCTCGTCGCTCCCCTCATTTTTCGCGATGAGATACAGTACGTGAAGGCCTTCTACGACCGGCCGCTTGCCTCCTCGCACGGCGTGCGCCCCTCAGGCGGCGGGCGCGTGACCGAGATACTGATCCGGCCGCTGTTCTCCCTGTTCTTTCCGGAGCTCACCGCCATCATTCAGCCGCTTTCCGGCGAATACGCCGTACGCCGCGGCGTTCTCGAGGACATACCCTTTCCGATCGGCTACGGCGTTGAGACCTCTCACCTGCTCGATGTGTACACCCGCTGGGGCATGTCGGCTTTCGGCCAGACGGACCTCGACCAGCGAGTTCACCGGAACCAACCGACGCGCAGCCTCGGTCGTATGGCCTTCGGGATTCTCCAGACCTTCCTCAACCGGGCGCAGAAGCTCGACATCGTTCCCGAGCTGCCCGACATGAGCTCCATCCTCAGGCAGTTTCAGGTCCACGACCAGGTCTTCGAGTCGGTCGAGCACGAGATCGTCGAGGAGGAGCGCCCTCCGATGAGCACGATAGCGGAGTATCAGGAGCAGCAGAAGCAGCGCCGCAGCTCCGCCGCATCAGGTGAGTAACGCAATGTCGAATACAATCGTCTCGTTTCAGGATGTCAGCTTTTATTATGGTCCCGGCGACGACGCGCCGCGCGCCGTGGAGCGGCCCGAGGAGGTCGTCGAGGTCTTCTCCGACCTCACGCTCGATCTGCCGGCGGGTGTGCTCTCCCTCGTCGGCGAGAACGGCACGGGCAAGTCGACCATGCTTCTGCTTGCCGGCGCCCGGCTCTTTCCCGCATCAGGACGCGTGCAGCTCTTCGATCGCGATACCGCGGACTTCGCCGGCGCCGCCGACGACCCGGAGCTCGAGATGGAGCGCAACCGCTACGTCTCCTTCGTGTATCAGAACATGGAGTTCGAAACCGAGGAGCCGGTGGGCGAGCTCATGGAGTTCGTCTTCGAGAATGGCTATCACGAGCAAGGAAGCGCAAAGGGCCTGCTCGAGGACGCACAGCGGGAGCTCGAGCTCGGGGGCTTTCTCCACAAGCGCACCCAGGAGCTCAGCAAGGGCGAGCTCCAGCGCACCATCGTCGGCTTCAGCGTTCTCTACGGATCAAAACTGGTGATTCTCGACGAGCCCGTCTTCGCGGTGGAGCCCGGGCGGCAGGAGCGCACCTTCGAGTTTCTGACTCGCTTCGGCGCCGATTTCGGCACCAGCGTGTACTACTCGGCCCACAACCTCGAGCTGACCCGCAAGTATTCCGATCACATGCTGCTTTTCTCGAAGGGCGGCGGTATGCAGCTCGGCGCCACCGACGAGATCTTCAGCCGCGAGACCATCGAGGCCGCGTACAAGGTGCCCTTCGACATGCTCTACCGCAAGGACTACCTCCACCGGCAGATGCTGAGCTCGGCGCATCCGGGACCGGGTGATGAGGAGCCGGGGGACTTGGAGGGTTCCGAGGGGGACGATGCGGGGCCGGGGGGCAGCGACATCGACAATAGCGACCCGGACAACGGCGATACCGGAGGGGGCGACACCGGCGGTGGCCTCGAGGAGAACGAGTGAGTCGAGTTGACACCGGTGCGGCGGCCATATTAGTATTCACTCTCACATCAACGGGCTGTAGCGCAGTGGTTTAGCGTACCTGTCTGGGGGACAGGGGGTCGGCGGTTCAAATCCGCCCAGCCCGAATCGAAGTATACAGCAGCGTGTTGGTAGGGGCAGACGCAAGTCCCGCCGGCGCAGATTCTTATTCGCAAAACGTTCTGCCCGATATCGTCGGACAGCTCGGATCACCCAAAGCTCACCATCATTCAACGACTTATTCGATCTTCACCAACACGCTTCTCGATACCTCACTCTTGACATGTTTCCGACAACCCTCTCAAAATGAAATAGCGTTTCAATATTCTCGACGTGCCGGGCCGCCGGGCCCGCTCACGCCGACACAGCGCCGGCGAGATGGAACCGGCACGCCGGGACCGGGAGGTATCGACAGTTATGCAAACAGGTGGAATCGAAAAACGGATCGGTGAGAACCGCGTTCTTGCGGTTCTCACCATAGAGAATGCCGAGGATGCGGTGCCCACCGCGCGTGCCCTGCTCGACGGTGGAGTCGGCGGGATCGAGCTCGCGCTGCGGACCAATGCCTCGCTCGAGGCCCTCAGCCGCATCGCCGATGAGGTGCCGGACATGCTCATCGGCGTGGGGACGGTGCTTCGCCCCGATCAGTGTCATGAGGTGGTGCGTCGCGGCGGCGCATTTGCGCTCGCGCCGGGGCACAATCCGCGGGTGGCCGCTACGGCGCGGGAGATAGGACTGCCGTTCGTTCCGGGTATCGCCACGGCCTCGGAGCTCGAGGCGGCGGTGGAGAGCGGACACCGGCTGCTCAAGCTGTTTCCGGCCGAGCATCTCGGCGGAGCGAAGTACCTCAAGTCGCTGAACGGGCCGTACAAGTTCCTCGGCCTCAAGTACATTCCGCTCGGCGGGGTCAACGAGGAGAACCTCGGCGAGTACCTGTCGCGACCGGAGGTCCTCGCAGTTGGCGGCTCGTGGCTTGCGTCGGGAGATCTGATTGCCCGGAAGGACTGGAGCGTCATCTCAAAGAACGCCGAGGCGGCGCGCAGGATATCGGACGGCGTCGCAGAGAAGACCGAGTAGCGGAATAAGGAGGGGAGCGGATCATGTCGACCATAGTGACGTTTGGGGAGATCATGGCGCGGTTCGAGGCTGCGCCGCACAAGCGCATCTCACAGGTGATGCCGGGAAGTCTCGAGGTAACATTTGCCGGAGCGGAGGCGAATGTGGCCGCGAGCCTCGTCGCACTCGGCGAGAACGCGAAGTTTGTCTCTGCGCTTCCGGACAACCCGCTCGGCCATGCCTGCGGGGCGGAGCTCCGCGCGGTGGGGATTGATTGCAGTTCGGTGCTCACCTCCGAGGAGGGGCGCCTCGGCCTCTATTTCATCGAGCACGGGGCGAACCAGAGAAGCTCCAATGTGATGTACGACAGAACCGGCTCATCGGTTGCCATCTGCGACCCCACCCGCTACCGGTGGGACGAGATTTTCAGTGACGCGGCCTGGTTTCACATAACCGGGATCACGCCGGCCATCTCCCGCGAGGGTGCGACGGCTTCGCTTGACTCTGTGAAAGCCGCGAAGGACGCGGGCATCCCCGTTTCGGTGGACCTCAATTTCCGCTCGAAGTTGTGGCGCTGGTCGGCGGACCGCGATCCGAAGCAACTGGCGGGCGAGACGATGTCGGAGATCGTCGCCCTCGCGGACGTGCTCGTTGCCAACGAGGCCGATGCCTCCGACGTTTTCGGAATCGAAGGCGGAAGCACCGACGTCGAGCGCGGAAAGCTGGACACCGAAGGATACCGCAGCGTCGCCTCTCAGCTTACGAGCCGCTTCCCGAATCTCTCGAAAGTCGCGATCACGCTGCGCGAGAGTGTCTCCGCATCCTACAACCGCTGGGGCGCCATGGTATACGACGCCGAGGAAGACCGTTTCGTGTTCGCCCCGCGCGACGAGAGCGGGGCCTATGCGCCCCACGAAATCAGAAACATCGTCGACCGCGTGGGTGCCGGCGACTCATTCGCCGCGGCACTGATCCATGCCGTCCGCGATCCGGAGCTCAGCGGGAGCCTGGAGTCGATGGCGGACTTCGCGGTCGCCGCGAGTGCGCTCTGCCACTCGATACACGGGGACTTCAATCGTGTGTCCAAGGACGAGATTCTCTCGCTGATGGGGGGCGTCGGCTCGGGGCGGGTTCGCAGGTGAGCTCCAGAAACGGGGCACGCGGTAGCCGTCCGGCGCCGGGTCAGTAGAACAGCCGTGCTGCGAGCCGCTGCGTGGCTTCGAGCAACAGGCGTTCGTAGCCGGGTATCCGGTCATCGGTGAGCCGCACCGACGGCGCCGATATGCTGATCGCGACTACCGCCCGGCCGTCAGGGTCGAGGACGGGCGCGGCCACACAGCGCACGCCGATTTCGTGTTCCTCGTTGTCGAGGGCGACGCCGGCGGCACGGATGCGGGCGAGCTCTTTCTCCAGCGCCTCCCGGTCGGTAATGGTGCTCGGTGTGTGCCGTTCGAAGTGCTCGGCGGCCAGCGTGTGGTGGCGCGTCTTTTCGTCGACGAAGGCGAGGAGGGCTTTGCCCACGCCGGTGCAGTAGGTCGGCGCGCTCGCTCCGATCCGGCTCATCATCGCGACGCGCAGGTTCCGCGTCGACTCCACCTTGTCCAGATATACCAGGTGCGTTTCGTCGATCGTGGCCAGGTGGATGGTTTCCTGCGTCTCGTTTGCCAGCTCCTGCACCACCGGACGTGCTTCGGTCAACAGATCGAGCTTGTCGGTGACGAGCATACCCAGCTGAGCGAGCTTCATCGTCGGTGCGTAAGAGCCGTCCTCCACCTGGCGGGCGTAGCCGAGGTGCCGGAGAGCGTTGAGAAACCGGTGGCCTGTGCTCTTGTTTAGCCCATTTTCTGAGCAGATCTCGGCAAGTGACGCCTGGCCGCGTTCGGCGAGAAACTCGAGGATTCCGATGGTCTTGCCGACCGCTTTGGCGGAGCCGAGATCGGAGGGTGACCCCGACTGAATCGACGCATTCTGTTTCTCTTCGCCCATCGCGGGCCCATAGTAGCATGAACGCGAGAATACGCAAGGGGATTTATTGAAACAGCGTTTCAAAAGATGGAGCTCTTGACGACCCCTTCGAAGGCTCATCGCATCGTGGTGGAAGTCACGTCGCGCGAACTCCGAGTAGGCGTTCTCAGCGTCCGTCTTTGTGATTATATTCCACTCCATATGAACGCCGAGTATCCGCGTCGGCTCGAAACAACTACCGGATCCGGACACCGCCTGCGCGCTGTGCTTCTCGGTACGCTCTTCGTGGGGCTTGGCCTCGGAGTCAACGTTCTCCTCGGTGTATACGCGTGGCTGCCGACTCGAAACCCGGCTATGATCCTGGTGCCGGCGCCGGAGGTGCTCGTCGTTGCAGCGCTCATCTTCCTGTGGACCGCCCTCTTCGGCCGCTGGCACTGGCAGGTATCACTCGCCGTTGGTCTCGTGGCAGCTGTCGTCTTTGCTTTCGCCGTGGGGGAGGCCTTCTTTCAGGCGATCTATCGGGAGCATTTCTCGATGTGGCGGAACATTCGGTTTTTGCCGGGCTTCCTGCGGATGGTCACGGGCGTCCCGGCCCTGTCACGGCCCGCGCTCGTGGTTGCGGCTGCGGGACTCCTTCTTGGCGTTCTCGCGGGGGTGTTCGCTCTTTTATTCAGCTGGCTCGGGCGCGTCGCGGTCGGATTGCGGCCGAAACGTCCCGCTTTCGTGCTGCTGTTCGTAGTGTTGCTTCTCGGCGGTGCGGGAGCATCGGCGCTTACGCTTCCCGGCCGACGGCCCGCCGCGATGATGCTGTTCACGCAGCTGGCGGCTGGTCCGCGGGCCGGGGCGGTCGATGTCGGCGGG
>CAZVXU010000105.1:0-8318 GCA_964631585.1 uncultured Spirochaetaceae bacterium
AGCGCCGACTCGAGGTCCCGGACGTTCGTGGTGACGTTGTTACAGATGAGCTCGGTCACCTCCTCCGGAATGCGGATCCCCGTGCGGTCGATCTTCTTTCTGAGAATGGCGTAACGGGTCTCGTAGGACGGGGGCTGCAGGTCCACGTTGAGACCGCGCTCGAAGCGGCTTCGGAGGCGGTCGGTGAGATCCCGAATGTCGGAGACCGGACGGTCGGAGGTGAACACCATCTGCTTGTTCGAGTCGTAGAGGGCGTTGAAGGTGTGAAAGAGCTCCTCCTGCGTCTCGGGCTTATTCTGAAGGAAGTGGATGTCGTCTACGAGGAGGATGTCCGCATAGCGGTAACGGTTCTTGAAGCTCTGCGTGCGGTTTTCCCTGAGCGACTGAATGAAGTCGTTGGTAAAGCTCTCCATCGTGACGTAGAGGATCTTCAGGTTGTCGAACTCCTGATGTGCCCAGTTGCCGATGGACTGGATGAGATGGGTCTTACCCAGCCCGACGCCCCCGTAGATCAGACAGGGGTTGTAGCCGGTGCCCGGATTCCGCGCGATCGCCATAGCGGCGTTGGCTGCAAAGGAGTTGTTCTGTCCGATGACGAAGTTCTCGAAAGTATATTCTTCGCGCAGGTTCGGGTGCGGCGGTTTTTTGGCGGGTGTGGTCATGACACCCGCCGCGGCACCGGCCCGCGCGGAGGCGGGACCGTCCTCTGTCTCGGCACCACCTTCCCCGTCCGCGTTCGCTGCCGAGGTGGAACCGGATGAGGTAGATGATGCGCTGCTGCCGTTCGAGCCAGATGGGGAGCCGTTGCCGCCCCGCGGCATGGTCTTCACCTCGAAATCGAGGGCCAGATCGGTTCCCGAGAGCTCGTGGAGTTTCTGCTCGATCATGGGAAGATATCGCTGGCGAACCTGATCGCGATAGAAGGAGGAGGGGACGGTAACGACGATTTCCGAGTCCCGCGAATAGGAGTATTCCATACGGTTAAACCACATAGAGAACTCCTGCTCCGACAGCTCAGCGCGTATCTGTTTCATTGCCTCGTCCCAGAAGATGTTCCAGGAGTCACTGCTCATACGAACCTCAAATTATCCACAGGTTTTCCACAATATAACGTCCCGTTGGTGCCTCTAAGACGGGCGGAGAAACCCCCGGAGACGAAAAATCAGTATAGCATGAACGGGCTATAAGCCCAATGATTCAGAACCGAATTTCCCCGATTGAGGCCGAATTAAAGGGGGTATCGCCTGTGTAGGTAACAGAGGCGACGGTGGCAGTCTGATTTATCCACAGTATTAACAGCGGTTGTCCACAAGTAGTACACAGGCTTTCCGGTTGGCCCGCGCGAGCACCCGCGGGTGCTGCGGCTGCTTTACTTTCACCTGCCAACTCGCTATAATAGAGTAACTTCTCCCGAGGGAACCACAGGTACAACATATGCCCGAAAGTTATTCAGCCCAGAGTATCCAGATCCTGAAGGGTCTGGAAGCGGTTCGGCGTCGTCCCGGGATGTACGTGGGATCGACCGGCCCGGAGGGACTACATCATCTGGTCTACGAGGTGGTGGACAACTCCATCGACGAGGCTCTGGCCGGCTACTGCAGTGAAATCGCAGTCTCAATCGAGCCCGATGATATCGTTCGGGTCAACGACGACGGTCGCGGGATTCCCGTCGACCTCCACACCGAAGAGAACGTGAGCGCCCTCGAGCTCGTCATGACCCGACTCCACGCGGGGGGGAAGTTCGACCACAAGAGCTACAAGGTCTCCGGCGGCCTGCACGGCGTGGGAATCTCGGTGGTGAATGCGCTCTCCGAATGGTGTCAAGTATCCGTCTATCGTGAGGGAAGCATTTACCGGCAGACCTACCGTCGCGGTATCGCAGACAAGCCGGTGGAGGTGATCGGTGAGACAGAGCGGTCGGGTACCGAGGTTCTCTTCCGGGCGGATCCGGAGATCTTCGAAACGATCGAGTTCAGCTTCGACGTGCTCTCAAAGCGCCTGCGCGAACTGGCCTTTCTCAACAAAGGCATCCTAATTACCATCGAGGACCAGCGCCTGCCCACCCCCAAGCGCCACGACTTCCGCTTCGAGGGCGGTGTGAGCGAGTTCGTCACCTTTCTCAACAAAAACAAGACCACCATCCATAAAGAGCCCGTTTACTTCGAGGCCGAACGGGAGAACATACAGATGGAGGTAGCCCTCGAGTACAACGACGGCTACAACGAGAACATCTTCAGCTTTTGTAACAACATCAATACCCGCGAGGGCGGAACCCACCTTGTCGGCTTCAAGTCGGCGTTGACCCGTACGCTCAACGACGTGCTGCGCCACTCGAAGCTTGCGAAGAAGGCTGAGGAATCGCTCACCGGCGACGATGTGCGCGAGGGCCTCACCGCCGTCATTTCGGTGAAGGTGCAGAACCCGCAGTTCGAGGGGCAGACCAAGAGCAAGCTGGGGAACTCCGAGGTCAAGGGCGTGGTGGAGTCCCAGGTCAACGAGAGCCTCGCCGCCCATTTCGACGAGAATCCGAAGACCGCCGAGCGTATCCTCGAGAAAACCGTACTTGCTGCAAAGGCTCGGAGCGCGGCACGCAAGGCCCGCGAGCTTACCCGCAGAAAGAGCTTTCTCGAGAGCACCGGCCTTCCCGGCAAGCTCGCCGACTGCAGCGAGAAAGATCCGCGAAAAAGCGAGATCTACATCGTCGAGGGCGATAGTGCCGGCGGAAGCGCCAAGCAGGGACGCGACCGCCAGTTTCAGGCAATCCTCGCCCTGTGGGGCAAGATGCTCAACGTGGAGAAGACGCGCGTCGACAAGGTGCTTGCCAACGACAAGCTGCAGCCCATCATCTCAAGCCTCGGCGCGGGTGTCGGAACGGACTTCGACATCGAGAAGCTGCGCTACCATAAGGTCATCATCATGGCCGACGCCGACGTTGATGGCTCGCATATCCGCACGCTGCTTCTGACGTTTTTCTTCCGCTACATGTCCGAGCTCATCGAGAAAGGACATGTATTCCTTGCCATGCCGCCGTTGTACAAGCTGACCTACAACCGAAAGGACTATTACGCCTACAACGACGCCGATCGTGACAAGATTCTCGCCTCACTCGACGGTGGGGCGGAAAAGGCCGCGCAGCAGCGCTACAAAGGTCTCGGTGAGATGAACCCCGAGCAGCTGTGGGAAACCACGATGAATCCCGAGTCGCGGAACATTATGCAGATCCGCCTCGAGGACGCGGTGGAGGCCGAGTCGATCTTCACCACCCTCATGGGCGAGAACGTGGCCCCGCGCCGCGAGTTCATCGAAGAGAACGCGCTCGCCGTTTCGAACCTCGACGTATAGCCTCGACACATAGAAGGAGCAGTCGGTGTCTGATCAGGAACGCCACGGACGGGTCATTCCCGTTGCCATAGAGGACGAAGTCAAGGAATCCTACCTCAACTATGCGATGTCGGTCATCGTCAGTCGCGCCCTTCCCGACGTGCGCGACGGGCTGAAGCCGGTGCATCGGCGCATCCTCTACGCGATGAGCGATATGGGGCTGCGCTCCGACCGTCCCTACAAGAAGAGCGGCCGCATCGTCGGGGACGTGCTCGGCAAATACCACCCCCACGGCGATCAGAGCATCTACGATGCGCAGGTGCGCCTCGCCCAGGAGTTCGCCATGCGCTACCCGATGGTGGACGGCCAGGGAAACTTCGGCTCCATCGACGGTGACCCGCCCGCGGCCATGCGCTACACCGAGGCGCGAATGACCCGCATCTCCGAGGAGATGCTGCGAGACATCGGCAAGGACACCGTCGATTTTATCGCAAACTACGATGACACAATCACCGAGCCAAGCGTCCTTCCCGCAGCGGTCCCCTATCTGCTGGTAAACGGGGCAAGCGGCATAGCCGTCGGCATGGCGACCACCATGGCCCCGCACAACCTCGGGGAAATCGCCGCCGCCGTGGCCGCCTACATCGATGACCCGGAGATAACCATCGACGGGCTCATGGAGCATGTCACGGGCCCGGACTTCCCCACCGGCGGCATCATCTACGGCACGCGCGGCATCAAGGACGCCTATCGCACGGGCAAAGGCCGCATCCCCGTGCGGGCGCGGATCTCCATCGAGTCCATGCAGGCCGGCAAGGACGCCATCCTCGTCACCGAGATTCCCTATATGGTGAACAAGGCGACCCTCATCACTCGCATCGCCGAGCTCGTGCGCGACCGTCGCATCGACGGGATCAGCGATCTGCGCGATGAGTCCGATCGAAACGGCCTGCGCATCGTCATTGAGCTCAAGCGGGGCGCCGGCCCGAAGATCATCCTGAACCAGCTTTTCACTCATACGCAACTTCAGGTGAACTTCAACGTTAACGCGCTCGCGCTCGTGCGTGGCAAGCCCGAGCTCCTCAATCTCAAGGACATCATTCGCCACTTCGTCGAGCACCGCCGTGAGGTGGTGATCCGACGCACGAAATACGATCTCAAAAAGGCCGAGGAGCGGGCCCACATCCTCGAAGGCCTCAAAATCGCCCTCGACAACATCGACGAGGTGGTGCAGGTCATAAAGGAATCCGCGGATGTCAACGAGGCGCGCATCCGCCTCATGCGGCGCTTCGATCTCTCAGAGGTGCAGGCCCAGGCCATCCTCGATATGCGCCTCCAGAAGCTCACGAGCCTCGAAACGAAGAAAATAGTCGAAGAGCTCGAGCAGGTTCGTGCGCTCATTGCCGAGCTTCGCGCGCTTCTCGCCAGCGAGGAGAAGATCCTCGGCGTGGTGAAGGATGAGACACTCGATCTTGCCCATCGCTACGAGGATGAGCGCCAGACCGAGATCGTCCCCGAGGAGATCGAAGCGATCGATATTGAGGATCTCATCCAGCGCGAGGACATGGTCGTGGTGATTTCCAACCGCGGCTACATCAAGCGCATGCCGCTGTCCTCCTATCGCCTGCAGGGCCGCGGTGGCAAGGGTCGCGCAGCGGCCAATCTGCGAGAGGATGATTTCATCCGGCATCTCTTCATCGGATCCACCCACGATTACATTCTCTTTGCCACCAGTGAGGGCAAGGCCTACTACCTGAAAGTCCATCAGATCCCCGAGGGCTCCCGTGCCGCGCGGGGACAGCACGTGCGCGGCATGCTCAACGTCTCAAGCGACGAGGAAATCACCGCGGTTGTGCGCTTCAGCGAGTTTACCGACGAGCGGTACCTCTTCATGGCGACCACACGGGGCGTCGTGAAGAAGGTGCGGGTAAGCGACTTCCGAAACGCCAAGGTCCGGGGCATCACCGCCATCAACATCGTCGAAGGAGACAAGCTTGCCGCGGCTATGCTGACCGGTGGAAATGACGATCTCGTCCTCGTCACGCGCAACGGTCGCGGTCTGCGGATCGACGAGGACCAGGTGAGGCCGATGGGTCGGGCGAGTCGCGGCGTGCAGGGGATCAGGCTCGGAAAGAGCGATGAGCTCGCCGGTGCGGTCGTCGCCTCCGAGACGACGCAGATGCTGCTCATGACCCAGTACGGCTTCGGAAAGCGAACCCCCTTTGATGATCTCTCTCCGCATGGTCGTGGCACCGGCGGTCAGAAGGTCTACGCGGTGAGCGAGCGCACCGGCGAAGTCGTCGGTATCCAGCCGGTCGCCGACGATGACGATCTCGTCGTCGTGACCTCCCAGGGAAGCTCGATCAAGGTGAAGGTCTCCCAGATCACCACGCAGTCGCGGGCCGCCGCCGGCGTGCGCGTGGTGAACATCGACCGTCCCGATTACGTAGTCGGTATCGGCCGGGCCGCAGCGGACGACGACGCGGAATAGCGTCGTCGGGCCTCGGGTCGCCGACGCCGGCTGCGGTGTTTCACGTGAAACATTGTGTACACTCCCACACGCAGTCACAGTGTAGAACAGCGCATCAGGAACTCACGCTTCATCGCCCGCGCCGAGCCCTTTGCCGACCCCCGCGGCGCCAGGGCGCGGGTGGAAGAGATCCGCGCGGCTAATCCCGGCTGTGCCCATGTCGTTTATACCTTCTCAGTCGGCGACGGAAATAGTCGCAGCTTCGGAATGAGCGATGACGGCGAACCCCACGGGACCGCGGGACGCCCGGCCCTCGACGTTCTCAAAGGAAGCGACATAACGAACTGCCTCGTAACGGTGGTGCGGTACTTCGGCGGGACGAAGCTCGGAACCGGCGGGCTCGTTCGTGCCTACGCAGGTGCGACGAGAGAGGTTCTTGCCGGAGTCCCGGTCGAAGAGCTCGTGGAGAAACGGCGGTTCTCTGTGTCGGTTCCGTATGAGCTCTACGAGCCCGTGCGAAAGGTTCTTCTGGAAGCGGCGGCGGAAATAGAGAACGAAGAGTTTACCGAAATCGTGCGGGTTGAGGGAAAGCTGCCGGCGGACGCTGCCGCGAGCTGCTCAGAGACGCTGCGCGAGGCCACGAGTGGTGCGGTTTCCCTGGATGTCGCAGACGGGGAGGAGCGGGACTAGCGCGAGAGCTTGCTTGCGAACGTGCTGTTTGCGAGCACGGCGTCGAGATCGGCGAGGATAGCCTGCTTGTGCTCTTCGGTCTGGAAGGTCGCCCCGATACCCTTTTTGATCAGCTCGACAGCCTCCCCGACAGAGAAGATACCGTGCTCGATGAGCTTCAGGTACTCGTCTGTGAGCTCGACGCCGAAGAGCGTCGGATCATCGGTGTTGACTGTCACGTACATGCCGTGGTCGTAGAAGGCGCGGATGGGATGGTTCTCGAGCGAGGTGGCGAACTTTCGGGTAAACAGGTTGCTCGTCGGGCAGATCTCGAGGGGTATCTGAGTGTCCCGCAGGTGATCCATGAGCTTCGGATCCTTTATGGCTGCGATGCCGTGGCCGATGCGGGCGACGTTCAGAAGCTTCACCGTATCCCAGACCGACTCCGGACCCAGATCTTCTCCGGCATGGGCAACGAGCTTGAGGCCGGACTTCAACGCCTTGTCGAACACCGGCTTGTATTCTTTCGCGGGGCCGGTCTGCTCGGCGCCGCCGAGCCCGAGGCCGACGATGTGATCGGTCATGTGCTCGAGGGTGAACTCGAGGTTCCGCATGGCATTCTCGAGCCCGAATCCGCGGGAAACGTCGACGATATAACGTACGTGGAGACCGTCGGCGGCGAGCTTGCGCGCGCCGGCGTCGAGCTTATCGACGAGGGACGCAAAGCTCAGCCCGTTCTTGATGAGTTTGGTGGGTGCGAAAAAGATCTCGGCGTAGCGAATATTGTTGCGTGTCAGATAGTGCCGCGCGTCTTCGATGAGGTAATCGAGATCGGCCTCTTCGAGAAAACACGCCTGAACGATGTTGATGAAGAGGTCTATGAACTCATCGAGGCTCTTCACGTCGAACTTCTTCTTGAGCTCGTCTTTGCTCTTGAGCCCGAAGTCCAGCTTGTGCTTCTTGATCAAGCTCCAGATCGAGTCCACGCTGACGAGGCCTTCGATATGAAGATGTATTTCGGTCTTGGGAAGAGAAGCTATGAAGGAGCGCAAGGCCTTGTGCTCCGAATCGAACGAACCTGATACGGGTTTTGTCATCATCCGACCTTCACATTATGTTGGCATCGCCACCACACTGGACCAGTATACTAACAAATTTCTCATCAGGATGAAACCTGTGACTCCGATCACAAGAGCATATCACACCTAGTCTGTTTTTCGTCGTGATGGGGCCAATTCTGAAGCTAGTGTTTGCGGACGTCCTCGACGAGCCAGTGGGCAATCTCGATGTCTGCAGCGGCGAGATCGTAGGACAGCAGCTCATCGGGCGCGACCCAGGCGATTTCCTCGTGGTCGAGAATTTCAGGCGTGCCGTTCCCGGGGTCCGCGCAGTAGGCGACGAGGGAGAGATGCCCGGCGGGCAGTTCCTGCTCCACAACGCCGAGGCGTCGAAGCGGCGACACTTCGAGCGAGAGCTCCTCCCGGATCTCCCGGATGAGACACTCTTCCTCACTCTCGCCGTCCTCTATCTTTCCGCCGGGAAACTCCCACTTGCCTGGCAGCTCTCCGTTCGGATGCCTCCTGCAGAGGAGATATCTGGCGTTTCGTTCCAAGACGGCAGCAGTTACACGAAGATGTTTCACGTGAAACACTCTACCGCATTGGTTCCATGACAGGAAGAGAAATTTTGTCTATACTCACCGGCGACATGGGACATGTGATCGCGTTCGCAAATCAGAAGGGCGGCGTGGGAAAGACGACGACCGCCTCCAACCTCGGCGCGTACCTCGCCGACGCGGGGCAACGGGTGCTTCTTGTCGATTTCGATCCGCAGGGAAACCTCTCGAGCAGCGTCGGCG
>CAZVXU010000106.1:0-8176 GCA_964631585.1 uncultured Spirochaetaceae bacterium
TTTCGCGAAAAAGGAGCAGTTATGTTTGCGAAACATGTGAGAATCGCACTTGCCGTCCTCTTGGTGGTGCTGGTGAGCGTTCCGGTATTCTCTTCAGGACAGGAGGAAACGGCCACCGACGCGCCCACGGAGATACAGTTCTGGCACGCTTTCAGCGACGCCCCGCGGTCCGGATGGATCGAGGACCGAGCCGCCGAGTGGAGCGAGATGAGTCCCGAGTTCAACGTGGTCACCGCGCGCAAGGGTTCGTACCGCGAAACTCTGCAAGCCGCCACCCTCGCCGCCCGGCAGGGAGAAGCCCCGCATCTGGTGCAGCTCTTTGAGGTCGGAAGTCAGCTTGCCGTCGACTCCGGCATCTTCAAGCCGGTCGGTGAAGTTGGTGGTATCCCCGCCGATGACTATATCGAGCCGGTTCTCAATTACTACACGATCGACGACCGGATTTATTCGATCCCCTTCAACAGCTCTTCCCCGATCCTCTACTACAACAAGGACAAGATGGAAGAGGCCGGGCTTGACCCGGAGAATCCTCCCGAGACCTACGGAGAGGTGATAGACATGCTCGAGCAGGCTCGAGACGCCGGTGTTGAGGGCGCCAAAATCGGCTTTAACCTGCACTCCTGGTTCTTCGAGCAGTGGATCGCCGAACAGGGTGCCACGCTGGTCAACAACGACAACGGCCGTGCCGAACGGGCCACCGAGGTCAACCTTACCAGCGATGCCGCCTACAACATCGTGAACTGGATCGATGAGCTCAACCAAAAGGATCTGTACACCTACACGGGTAAGTTGGAGGATTGGAGCGGGAGCGACGCGATCTTCCAGGAAGGCGAAGCGATGTTCCACATCACTTCAACCGCGGACCTTGGCAATATCGGCAGCGCCGTTGAGGGATCATTCGAGCTCGGAACGGGACTGCTCCCCATTGCCGACGGCGCAGAGCGCAACGGCGTAGTAATCGGAGGAGCGAGCGTGTGGCTCCTGGACGACCACCCGACGCGCGAGCTCGAGGCCGCCCGCGACTTTGTTCTCTTCATGACGAACACCGAGAATATGGTGAGCTGGCACAAGCTTACCGGCTATTATCCCGTCCGTAACTCCTCGGTGGACGCTCTCGAGGAGGAAGGCTGGTTCGAAGAAGACCCTAACGCCTTCACCGCCTTCGACCAGCTCCTCAACACCGTGCCCAACTCCGCCACCGCCGGAGCTCTCATGGGCAGCTTTCTGGACACCCGCACGATTATCGAAGAGGCGATCCAGAAGGTCCTCCAGGGCACGGACGTAGAAGAGGCGATGGAAGAGGCGAAGGTTCTCGCCGACGATCGCCTTCAGCAGTATAACTCCAACCTGTAAAATGGTTCAGAGTTGTCGCTACGCAGGTTAGCGCCTGATCAAGCAATAGCTAAAACTACGGGACCCTTCGCCTCTTGGCGGAGGGTCCCTCGTGTATGGAGGCTGCGTGAGCTATCGTCCCATCTTTCGTCATCCGACGCTCGGGTGGGGTCTGTTATTCCCCACCCTTCTCATTTTGGTGATGTTTCTCTACTACCCGGTTATCCAGTCGCTCGTGTTGAGCACGTACCGGAGCAATCTCATCCTGGGAACGCGTGCGTTCGTGGGTCTGGACAATTTCCGGGCGATCTTTTTCGGCCCGCAGGCGCCGGCATTCTGGCAGGCAACCATTCAGACAATCGTATTCGCCCTGCTGGTAACGGGTCCGGGTGTGGCAATCGGGATGCTCCTGGCCACGCTGGCCTCGAAACCGGTCAGGGGCGGCCGCTTCTATCGGATCATGCTGATTTGGCCCTTCGCCCTTTCTCCGGCCATCGCGGGAACGATATTTCTCTTTATGTTTAATCCGGAAGTAGGGGTAGTCAACCAGGTGCTTTCCTCAATGCTCGGCATTAAGCCGCGGTGGCTCGATAACCCCCAGCTTGCATTCGGCGTCGCCGTGGCGGCGGCCATCTGGAAAAACCTCGGCTACAACATCGTATTCTACCTTGCAGCTCTTCAGAACGTTCCCCCGAATCTATTAGAGGCCGCAGAAATCGACGGCGCAGGTAGCGTCACGCGTTTTCTGAGGATCACCGTCCCCATGCTCAGCCCGACGACCTTCTTTCTCGTGTTCACCAATTTGGCGTATAGCTTCTTCAACGTGTTTGGGCTGATCGACATTCTCACCTCCGGGGGCCCGATAGGCCGGGGGATCGCCAACAACACGGGGGTTACCACAACCTTGATTATGAAGGTCTTTCGTGACGGCTTCGGCGGCAGCAGCAATATGGGGCTGGCTGCGGCGCAGGGTGTGATCCTGATGATTCTCGCTGTCTCGGTGACGGCGGCGCAGTTCCGATTCGGCCGCAGCGGCGTTCATTACGAGGGTGGCTGATATGCACACCAAGAAAGATCCGATCTGGGTTCACGTAGTACTCATTGTGGCCGTACTGGCGATCGCCGCGCCGATCCTCTTTGCAATCATAAAAGCTACCCAGACCCGCGGCGACGTACTTTCTCCAAGCCTGATACCCGGCACTGAGTTTTTCCGAAACCTCGAGATCGTCTGGAAGGATCAGAATCTGGGACGCTATATCGCGAACTCTCTGTGGATTGCCACTGCCGTCACCGGAGGCAAGACGGTGCTGTCGATCCTGGCGGCGATGGTGCTGGTGTTCTTCAAGGTCCGGTTCAAGGGCCTTCTCTTCGCCTTCATTCTGTTCACTCTGCTCATGCCCACGGAGGTCCTCATCGTGGGACTGTTCGACATGATCTCCCTACAGCCGCCGGAGTCGCTCGGGGAATTCCTCCGTTGGGCGCTCAACCCGGTACGCGTGGTGTTCGAGCCGGCGCCCTTCGGTCTGGGATGGACCAACCGCTACAGCTCGATTATCGTGCCCTTTATGGCCAGCGCTACCGGCATCTTTTTGTTCCGGCAGCATTTTCTCTCGATCCCGCGCGATCTCGGAGACGCCGCCCGCATCGACGGCGCCGGCCCCTGGAACTTCCTGTTCCGGGTGCTGGTCCCGATGAGCGCGAACACCATAGGCGCTCTGGCGGTTATTCAGTTTGTCTACGTTTGGGATCAGTATCTCTGGCCGCGGGTCATCATCCGCGACGAGTCGCGACAGGTGGTTCAGGTAGGGCTCAATTTGATTATCGGGGTCGGCGAGGGTGTGTACTGGGGCCAGGTAATGGCCGGCGCGCTCGTTTCTATCATCCCGCCCCTGATAATCTTCATCGCCCTTCAGGAGCAGTTCATGCGGGGCTTCGCGCTTACAAGCGATAAGTAGCGGTGCGCATAGACGGCACGGAAGTGGTCGGCCCGGAAGCCGGCCCCCGGGGCTCGATGCCTCACCCGGGAAGCTGCGGGCCGACGATCCGCCGTGGTGTTGTCGCCAGTTTTCTACGTAGTGTCTCAAGTCGGCGAGAGCGCGGCGAGATGCGGTCGCCGGTGCCAAGGTAGACCCATTTAGTTCCGGTATGCGATTCTCGGCGACCTACCGACTAGGTGATGACGCCGTCTTTTTGGAAAACAAGCCGCAGCGTCTTGGTCGTTGCGGACACTCCCCACCATCGCAGTGCCCACTCCCTACCCCTCTGCCTCCGTCGCCCGAGGAGAAAGAGCTCCGCCCCGCTCTGCTCGGTTTATGAGGTACACGCCCATGATTACCAGCGCGGCACCGCCGATGTTCCACGCAAGCACCTGTTCCGACAAAACCGCGGCGCCCACCACGGTGGCGATGACCGGAGATACGTAAAGCCAGGTCGAGGCGAAAACGGGGCCGGTGTGACCAACGAGCCAGAGGTACATCGTGTGCCCGCCGATTGAGCCGAACACGATAAGATAGAGAAGCGACCCGACCGCAGGCGTGGCCAACGGCAGACTTGTCTGCCCGGTTGCCAGGGCAACTGCGCACAAAAACAGGCCGCCCGAGAACATGCTAAACCCGTTCACCTGCAGGCTGTCGGTACCATCGGGAAAGGCGCGACGATACCAGATTGTGCCGAGCCCGTAGAAAAGCTCCGCGCATACCGCAACCAAGGCGCCCAACGGCGCGAGCTCGTTGTAGCCGGCAGCAAGTCCCACAAGCAGAACGGCGCCACCGAAACCCGTTGCAAGTCCGAATAGATGCAGCAGCCGCAAGCGTTTACCCAAAAAGAGAACCGAGAGTACCGCCACGATAATGGGGGCGCTCGACTGGATCTGAGCGACGTGCCCAGAGGCAAGGTGCTGGATCGCCCAGTAGGTACAGGCGAAGGTAAACCCGATGATGAGCAGACCGAGTACGGCGGCTTTGGCTATGAATCGGAGAGTCGGCCGCCTCGATCCGAAAAGACGGCCCCGTAGGAGGACCAGGATCGCCCCAGCTATCGAAAAGCGCAGGCCCGCGCCAAGAAACGGCGGTATACCCGCATTCGTGCCTACCTTTATTGCAAGGAATGTCGTGCCGAATATGAGGCATACGCCTGCGTACACTGCCCACCCGATCGGTCCGACGACAGTCCGTGTTTCGCTCGTCATGGCCCCATTGATACAGTGTCAGCTCGCTGGCTGCCAGGCACAGTCATCTCATCAGTAGGACCCGCAACTGTGACTATGCACGCGGCCGAGCTACGGGCAAGAATGCCACCATGACGAGGGCGAACGCAGGAACGCTGCATCCCGACCCCCAGCACTCAAGAGGTTCATCATGACATCGAAAGTGATGCAAATGCCCGCCGGGTCCCCGGAATCGGCCCGGAAGCACTTCGCAAAACTGCTCGAACTCGAGACCGATTGCGCCGACGTGAACCACGCCGTAACGAGCGGCCACCGCGATTTTGTCCTGTTGGACGTGCGGTCGGAGGAACTATTCCAGGCGGGCCATCTCCCCGCAGCAGTGAGTCTGCCGCACTGGAAGATGAATGAGGAGACCCTGTCGGAGTATCCCGCTGACACGACTTTTGTCGTTTACTGCGCCGGCCCCCACTGCAACGGTGCGGACAAGGCGGCTCACAAACTTGCCTCTCTCGGGCGCCCGGTAAAGAGGATGATCGGCGGCGTGACGGGCTGGAAAGACGAGGGGCTGTCGCTCGTAACCGATTGAGCCGCGCGCAGCGTGGGGCCGCGCGTGGGCCACTCGATCGGCTTGGTGGATCATTTCCATTCGGTTGCGAGCTCGCGGGCAATCAAGGCCATTTTTCGGTACATTCCCCACCGGTACTCGCCCGTGGTTCCTATTGCGCGGATAACACGATGGCACGGCACGAGATACGCAAGAGAGTTTGCAGCTACTGCCTGGCCCACGGCTCTCGAGGCCGCCGGCCGCCCGATCGCGCGGGCAATATGGCGGTAGGTGGTGACCGATGCCGGCGGCACCTGAAGCAACGCCTCCCAGACGCGAACCTGAAAGTTCGTTCCACGCAGTAACAGGTGCAGCCCGTCGTTGGGGTGATCGCCGGGGCCTCGGCGGGCGCCGGCACCCTGTGGCACGCCCGGTCCACCCGCAAACACCGCGGCAAGCAAATCCTCCTGCTCATAGCCTCCCGGGTACAGGTTGGCGCGGGGGAACTCCTCGGCAAGTTGGTTGAATGCGCTGTCATCACCTGCATCCGCGAACCGCAGGGACAGAATACCGCGCTCCGTTGAGGCGATAACCCCCCGTCCGAACGGCGTATCGCCAAATGCGTAGGCGATCCGAACCCCTTCGCCACGATTCCGAAGCTCGCCGGGAGACATCGCCTCGTACGTGACCAGGAGGTCGTGCGCGCGACTGGAGCTTCCCAGCCCGGTGTCGAGGGCGAGGTCTAGAAGCGGGGTGTCTGCAAGCCGGCTCAGCAGCACCTCCTTCTTCAGATACCGAAGGAAGCGGTCGGGCGTTATTCCCGCCCACTCGGTGAAGACACGATGCAGATGATATTCGGAGACGCTCACATGCTCTGCAAGATCCTTCAGCGTTACCCGTTCCGTCTTGTGTCGATCCAGGTACCGCAGACATCGCTCGACAAGCCGATACCGGTGGGTGCCCGTGTCCCGCACGTGCTGCATGTCGACCTCCTTTTGCACGTACAACGTATCGCCCCTACGCATGGCGTGCATTCCGTTTCTTGCTCTCCTTCAGCAGGGTCGTTGCAAGCGCTCCCAGGCGCCGAACCGCCCGGTCGACTCTCACCTCCCAGCGAACGGCTCCAATGCGCAGGCCGTTGCGATAGGTGTTGCGCAGAGAGAACATCGGTCCCGGCGCGAACACGATATCCTCAGCGCGGGCCGATTCGTAGAGTGCGAACACATCCACTGCCGCCGGGAGTGCGACCCAGAACATCATCCCTCCTTCCGGTCGGGTAGAGGTCGTCCCCTCCGGGAAGCTCTCGAAGACCGCCTCTCGCAGACGTACGATATTCTCCGCATATCGTGCACGGGCGGCGCGCAGCGTGTGGTCGTAGCTCCCGTTTTCGAGGAACTCGGCAATGCCGAGAGCTGCCGGCTTGGAGCTCACCACTGAGGTCACGAGCTTGGTATGCCGCGCACGCTCGATCAGGTGCTCTCGCCCGGCGAGCCAGCCGATGCGATAGCCCGGCGCGATCGTCTTGCTGAACGAGGCGGCGAGAAAGCTCAGGTCGGGGTCGGCGAACGATGCAAGTGATCGAGGCCGGGTCGGGCCGAAGTGCAGCTCTGCGTACATGTCGTCCTCGATGAGGTACACAGCGTGGCGGGAGAGAAGCTCCGCAATCCGGCCCTTGTTCTCATCGGGGATGAGCGAACCCATGGGATTCGTGAAGTTGCCGATCAGAAGCGCCGCCTGCACTCGCCCCCCCTCGGCGCTGCCTGGGCCTCTTTCTCCGGCGGAGCTTTTCTCCAGCGCGGACTCAAGCGCCTCAACATCGAGCCCATCGCAGCAGCGACTCGGAATCTCCACCGCCCGGAGCCCGAGCTGCTCGAGAAGCTGGTAGAAGAGAAAGAACGCGGGTGACTCCACGATGACCGCATCTCCGGGTTTGCACACGGTCGCCAGGGCAAGAAAAACCGCCTCTACACAGCCCGCGGTGATGAGCACGTCGTCGGTTCGAACCGTCAGCCCGCCGCGGAAGAGGCGCTTCGCGATCGCCTGGCGGAGCTCCTCCGGCCCGTCGGGGAGCCCGTAGCCCACTACGCGTTCGGGCTGACGCCTGAGCACACGCACGGTGCTGTCGATAATCTGCCGAGTCGGAAGGGTCTCGGCGGGAGGATCCACAGAGAAGAGGTTCACGCGACCGGGCACTCCGGCGTCGCGCATGACCGTACGCGTGAGGCTGCCTGGCGAAACCTCCTGCGGCCGGCCATCGCAATCGATGCCGGGCATGTGGATATCGGCATCGAGACAGATTGGCGGGCCCTGGCGGACGAAGTGACCCGATTTCGATACCGCCTCAGCGGCGCCCCGGCTTTCGAGCACCCGATACGCCTCCCGCACCGTGTTGATGCTCACGCCGAGCTGAAGGTGAAGCTCGCGAATAGAGGGAAGCCGCTCGCCCGGCTCATACACACCGTTATCGATCATCGCCTGAATGCGATCGGCCACTGCTTCGTACTTCGGTATCGTTGCCAGTCCACCCATGACCACACCTGTGCCCAGTATACTTATGCGAAGCATGAATGCCAGGGCACAGATGAATGGGACGAGGCGGGCACAGTTGCAGCGCCGGCGGCAGCCGGCTCACCTCCGGTGTTGCTGTTCTCGTCCCGGCTTCTCCTCATTTCACAGCTGCACGATTTCACAGCGGCACGGCCACGGCCTCAGTCTGCCTTTCCCACGATTTGATTCGCCTGTTCGTGAAGCTTATCGAGACCTGCGTACTCTACCGGTCGCCCCGGCGCGGTCTGGGAGAGCTCGAGAAGATAATCGTTAAACCGGCGCAGGGCCTCCCTTTCACGCTCCTCCCCGCATGCACTCCCGATCTCACCGATCGCCCCGAATAGCCTGGCCACGACGTTTGTGTGGCCCGCCGCGGCTTCGGCCAGGGGATACAGTACAAGGGAGATGAGTACGGCAAAGTTCAGCGGCTCGGTGATGACGCGGAGCCTGCCCTCCTCGTCAGACCGATAGGGAGAGGGAAAGGGTGTGCGGGCAACGAGGGAAAGCGCGTCTGCGAGACGGTCAACGCACCGCATTGCAGTGAAGGAATCATAGATCCCGGGAGAGAGGGCGCGGATGCCGATTTC
>CAZVXU010000107.1:0-1493 GCA_964631585.1 uncultured Spirochaetaceae bacterium
TGCCCGAGGTGAGACTCGAACTCACACACCCGTAAGGGCACTAGACCCTGAACCTAGCGCGTCTACCAATTCCGCCACTCGGGCAATTTGTGCTATGCACTGTAGCGTACGTCGCGTACTGTGTCAATTAAGATGATGTCCCGAGTGTCTCGTTCCATTGCCGAATTCGCCCTGGCCCTGGCGCTCTTCGGCGGAGCCACTATCGCGGGTGCGCCGGCCAACGAGCATGCGGTGCAGGTGAGCAACCACTCGGTGCCGCGTCCCGAGCTCCGCTCCTCGAGCGGCAGTCCGCTGCTTCTCGAAGTGATACTGGAGCAGGCGCCGCCGGACCTCCGGGAGATCATCGTGCGCACGGGCTCGAGCGAGCTGCGCTTCGACGCTCCGCAGGTCGGCCGATCGCCCGCCACATCCGCCGCGCCCGCCACCGAAAACGGGCCCACGGCCGAGGATCCGGCCGGGACGGCGGACCCGGCCGACGCCGATCCGCTCACCCTCACGCTCACCCCCTTCCTCGAGCCCGGGGTCTACGACCTCGAGATCGAGCTGCGGGGCGCGCGGTCCCGGGAGGTCGCGACGTTCGAAGTCGGCTTCGTCGATTTCGTCTGGGGCCGGGATAACTTCCGCTTCGGCAATAACGCCGACTACGAGAGCCGCATCGGCGACTACTCGCAGGTCCTCTCCGAGTGGCTCGAGAAACGGTTCGGGGGAACAACCGATGCCGAGCGCGCCCTGCTGGTCCATTACATGTACGGCCTTTTCGGGGAAAACCCCGGCAGGTGCTATGCCTTCACGGGCAGTCAACTCCGCTATTACCGGCAGCCCGACACGCTTCCCTCATACGTCGATCAGGTCTACGACATCCGCATGCGTTCGACGCGCAGCCAGCGTGACATGCACGAGCTGCAGCTCGACATGGTCTACGACTACTTCGTCGCGGGCGGGGCGCCGGTGGAGGGCCGGCAAAACCGTCCGGAGGTGGCGCGCGAGCTTGTGCGCATCAGGGAACGGATCGCGAACGGGTCGCCGGTCGTTACCGGTTACATCTCGCCGGACCTTCATCATGCCATGCTCGTCTACGGCTACATCCTCGATAGCGAGCGGGGCCGGGTCGATCTTCTGGCCGCAAACAACTGGAAGAGCGGGCAGGACCTGAACCTCAGGAGCGTAGATGCCGAGGTGATTCGGGTCGATCTCCAGGCGGGCGAGGCGGGGACGGAGGAGGCAGGGGCGGGCGAGCTCATCGAGTGGCGCACCCGCGAGGGGCCCCGGCGGAGGTCGCCGCAGCGGATGTTCATCGTGCCGGTGCGGGAGAGCTACGACCACGCGCGGCAGCCGCTCGAGGGCCTCCTCGCCGCACGCTTTTCAGAGCTTCGCGCGGCGCGGCGGCGGATTATCACCGTCGAGAACGCCGAGGCGGCCTGGATCGCCGGGCCGGACGGGCGCTCCGCCGGCTATCGAGAAAACCGCACGCGCACCGAGCTCGACTCGGTCGA
>CAZVXU010000107.1:1593-4064 GCA_964631585.1 uncultured Spirochaetaceae bacterium
CCGACGAGGAAGAACAGCAGCACCGTTCGTAGTCCGGGCGCATGTTCCTCGATGCGGTGGGAGATGCGTCCGCCGATGTCCGTCTGCGTGAGGCGGTAGAGCACACCACCGAGCGCGAGAAGGATTGCGGTATCGAGAAGCTTGGCCGGCGCGAAGGCGGGTGACATCGCCGGGAGGCTACTGCCGGGGGCGAGAAGTCCCTGCAGCAGACCCAGCGCGGTTCGGGGAGCGAGGCCGACCGTAATGCAGAGCAGGGCGATGAGGCTCATGCCGACCGTCGCGGCGGGCGGCAGGACGCGCTCACGCCCCTGCCCCGGGACCCGCTCCTTCTCGGACTCACGCGCGCCGATGCGGAACACCCGGGAGAGCTTTATGAATGACGCGGCCGTCCCGACGGCTGTCAGGTTCAGGAGTAGGTAGGCCGGCGAGCCGGCGAGGGCGGCCGAGATGGCTGTTTTGCTCGCGTAGCCGTTGAAACCCGGAACGCCCGCGATGGAGAGCGCGCCGACGGCGAAAAGCACCGCGAGGAGCGGAGCGCGGCGACCGAGGTGCGGCATGCGATACACGTTACGCTCGCCGGTGAGGTGAACGGCGGTGCCGACGCTCAGAAAGAGCAGGCTTTTGAATAGGGCGTGATTGAGGGCGTGGTAGACCGCGGCCGAGAGCGCGAGGGTACCGCCGGCATCGGCGCCGGCCGCCGCACCGGCAGGCCCGCCGGAGACACCGATCGCCGCGGTGGCGCCTCCGGCCGCGCCGAGCGCTGCGAGGACGTAGCCCATCTGTGAGATCGAGTGATAGGCAAGGAGCTTCTTTGCATCGCGCTGTGAGAGGGCCCAGACCACGGCGACGAGTGCGGTGACCGCGCCGATCCACAGAAGCAGGTGGGCGAACATCCCGGGGCTGAACACGGTAATGATGCGCACCATCGCAAAGAACGACACCTTGATGAGCACACCCGAAAGCAGCGCCGAGATCGGGTGGGGAGCGTAGGCGTGGGCCTCGGGGAGCCACGTGTGAAACGGAATGAAGGCCGTGCGGACGCCGATGCCGACCACGAGGGCGACGAGGGCGAGGCGGAGCGTTCGCAGACGAACGGGATCCTCGACCGCCGGATAGAGGGAGGCGATGTCGGCAAACGCGAGCGTGCCGAGCTCCCGATAGATCACGAAAACTCCGAAGAGGAAGAAGAAAATGCCGACCGAGCTCAGAACGAGGTACTTGAATGAGGCGACGAGCGCGGTGCCCTCACGGTGATATGCGATGAGGACGTATGCGGAGATGGCGATGATCTCGAAGCTCACGAACATGTTGAAGACGTCGGTGGTGAGTACGACTCCTTCCATCCCCGCGACGAGAAGCATGAAGAAGAAATAGAACTCGGGGCCGTACTCGCGGTGGGAGACCACATAGAGCGAAATGAGAAACGACAGCCCGTACACCAGCACCGATGAGAGCCACGCGAGACCGTCGAGCTTCAGGCCGATGCCGAGCGGCACCGGCCAGCCGCCGAGCGTGTAGGTTGCCACACGCCCCGCGCTTGCCGCCGCATAGCCGAACCCGAGCGCCACTGCGCCGCCGAGCAGCACGACAGATGTGACAAGCGTCAGCGCCCGTACCACCGCCGGCCGCCGGTCGATACCGGGTAGCTTTGCGGCAAGAGCAGCTGCGCCACCGCCGAGGGGCAGCACGATGAGCAGGATGACGAGATCAGTCACGGGCGCTCCACGCCTGCGCCTCGATGCTGCGGATGTCGAGTGTACCGTATCTGCGGTGAAGGAGCACCGCGAGGGCGAGCCCGAGCGCGATGATGCATATGCCGACTACGATCGCGGTGAGCATCAGCGCCTGCGGGAGCGGGTCGACCATCGCGACGGCGGCGGAACCGTCGGCCGCAAGTGCCGCCGCGGCCGCACCGGTCTCCGCCCCTTCCCGGATGGGCGCCGTGCTGCCGAATCGCGCCCCGTGGTGGACGAAGAACATTACGATCGCGCCATTCATGATGCTGAGGCCCACGATCTTCTTGATGATATTCGGCTTCGAGAGTACCCCCCAGAGGCCGACCAGCAATATGAGGCCGATCAGGTATTCGCTCACCGCGACTCCTCCCTGAACAGATGCAGCGCGATGAGACTCACGCCGGCGCCCACCTTGATACCGATGACGATGTTGAGCGCGAAGACGAAGCCGACGCGCGGAACGGCGAAGCCCGGGGGAAGCACGTTTTCGAGGAAGAACCCACCGACGGCAACACCCGCCACGCCGAGGGCAAGAAGCAGGACGTAAGTTGCGGCTTCCGCGATCGAGAGCTTTCCCGGCGGGAATGCCGTCATCGCCACGGCCGGGTCCCGTCCGAGAGCCAGGAGAATGACCCCGGAGGCCATCACCACGCCGCCCTGAAATCCGCCGCCGGGCGTGCGATGCCCGAAGGCCACGAGGTAGAACCCGAACAGAAAAATGTAGGGCGAGAGCTT
>CAZVXU010000107.1:4164-6382 GCA_964631585.1 uncultured Spirochaetaceae bacterium
CCGGCACCACGCTGAAGAGGATGAAGGCCGCGACCGCAAGCAGCGCCGCCGCGTCAACCATCACCCTGACCACTCGCCTCATGTGTCGTCCCTCCGCTCGGTCTTGTGAACCGCCCAGACGAACACCAGGGTGCCCACGCCCGTGCCGACAGCCGCCTCGGTGAGGGCGACGTCGGGCGCGTGGAGGATAAAGAAAAAGAGGGAGCTCAACAGGCTGAATACCGAGATCAGAATAACGGCGGTGAGGAGGTTGCGCACCTGCAGGGAGAGCACGGCGACAACGACGAGGAGGACCAGAACGAGATCAGTCATCGTCCGTGTGGAGTCCCCCTCGCCTCATGTGACTGCGGCGCCACGGAATGATCTCGTTGCGCCAGGCAAAGCGGGCGATGATGTGGGCGGCAACCGGGCTCGAGACGAAGAAGAAGAGGGCAATCACCGCGAGCTTGCCCGTCATCTGATCCCATCCGGTGAGGAACATGCACCCGACGATTACCGAGAACACCGAGGTCGTCGTGGCGGTGGAGGAGGCCTGCAGCCTGGTGTAGACGTCCGGGAAGATGAGCACGCCGAGATGCCCCATCACGGCGAAGATGATGCCGAAGGCGAAGAACACGCCGGCTGCCCAGATCATCCGCTTGTCTCCTTCGTGTCTACGTATCGCGTGATGGCGAGAATGCCGACGAAGCCGAAGATGTCGTAGACGAGCGCGACATCGAGGTAGACCGAGCGGGCCTCACTGACGGCCACGAGCACCAGAAGCGCGAGAATCTGTGAGGCCACGATGTTCAGGCCGATCATCCGATCGACTACTGTCGGGCCGATGAGCGTGCGGACCATCCCCACCACACTGGAGGCGAGGAAGAAATAGATCATGAGGCGAAGCATCACGTCCATATGCGCTTGAGGATGCGCTCGTAGCGCCCCTTCACGAGCTCGCCGGCGTACTTCGAATGCGTGGTGCGCGCATCGAGCCAGTGTACGATGAGATGATCGTCGTCGAGGTCGAGGGTGATGGTGCCCGGCGTGAGGGTGATGGAGTTTGTCAGGGCCACGCGGGCGATATCGCTCGAGAGGCGCGTGCGGAAGTGCACGACTCCCGGGTTGATGCGTCCCCGCAGGATGTTCCAGAGGACTCGGAAGCTTGCCACGTACATTTCAAAGATGAGAACGGCGGCATAGACCACCAGCATGTGCACGCGGGGGACAAGGGAGCGGCGAGAGGCCTCCTCCTGCTCGATGAAGAGCGAGTAGGTAAGCATGGCCACAATGAATGAGAATCCGAGACCGATTAGAAGGAAGCCGGGTTCCACCGTCCAGGTGAAGAGCACCCAGCCGACCATCAGGTAGACGGTGGTCAGCGCGATGCGCACGGCGTTCCAGCGCGCCTGTCGGCTGATCACGACCGCGACTCCCGGTCGGCAAACAGCCGCGTGACCTCCTCAGCGGTCTGCGCCTCGTGAAGGGCGGAGCGGAAGTCGGTGTCATTCAGATAGCGGGAGAGTCTGCTGAGAAGCCTCAGATGGGCCGTGTGGGCGCCCGTGGGGCCCACCAGCAGGAAGACGAGCGTGACCGGGGCATTGTCGGGCGCGTCGAACTTCACGCCCTGCGAGGAACGCCCGAAGGCCAGCGTGGTTTCAGTGACCTGGTCGGAGAGTTTGTGCGGCACGGCGATGCCGTGGCCGATCGCGGTCGATGTCAGTTTCTCCCTCTCGAGAATCTCATCCGCGAGGGTGCGGGTATCTCCAATCTTGCCGGCGCTTTCAAGCGTCGCGACGAGCTCCTCGATAACGGGTCGCTTCTTGCGCGCGGATAGCTCGAGTACGACGCAGCTCGGGTCGAGCATTTTCGAGAACGATGCGGTCACGCTACTCCTCCTGTCCCACCAGTCCGGCGGCGTGATCCACCGGTATCGTGAAGAAGATCCCCGTCCCCGGGGCGGAGAGTCCGCCGCAGACATCGTCGAGCAGCCTCTCGAGATCGGGGATGAGCTCCTCATCACGAACAACCGACAGAATGGTTTTGTTATAGGGTTTGTTGCCCTTCATGAACTCTTTGAAATCCGCGAATAGCGGCACCTCATAGGTAAGGAAGCGTCCCATGCCCTCGGAGTCGAGGATGGTCGCGCCCTCTATGCCAGCCTCCACGTAGGCCTCGAGAACCTGCTCGAGAAGTTCCTCTTTGTTCAGCACGAATACGACGAGTTTCACGGGGCGCT
>CAZVXU010000107.1:6482-8051 GCA_964631585.1 uncultured Spirochaetaceae bacterium
TGCGCTCAGCGTCGCCAGAAATCGTTGTTCCCGCGCCTGTTGTCGATCAAACGTATGACTCGGCGGATGAAGTTGTCGAGCTGCGGTTTGAAGAAATAGCCGAGCGCGACGCCGATAATCAGTGGAAAGAGAAATCCCATCAGTTTCCCTCCTTCTTGATTTCGACCGTCACGCGATCGCCTTCGGCAACCTCTTCCTTGGGCGGGACGGTTACTTTGAGCACGCCGTTTCGAAACACCGCGTCGGCCTTGTCACGGTCGAACTTGTCCTCGGGAATGTAGTACTTCTGATCCTTGATGTCTTTGAACTTCAACCGGCGCTTGAGGTAGTGGATGCCGTCCTGCTCCTCTTCCGAAGGCACCGTGGCGCTGAGGTACATGTAGTCGCCGCGGAACTCGAGGTTGATGTTCTCCTCGTCGAATCCCGCGAGCGCGAATTCGAAGACGATGGTCTTGTTATCCGTCATGTAGATATTCGCCGGCGGGTAGGAATAGAAGGGATAGAAGTCATGACGCGCGTCCCAGTTGAACCCGCGCTCGCCGGGCTGGTAGCCCATCCGCTCTTCGAACACGTCCTTGAAATTCTCCGCGGCGGAGAAGATTTCATCCATCATGCGACCGAGATCCACGAACTCCTTCTGTTTCATGGAAGACTCCTGTGGCTGCCCCGACGTCGTGCGTCCGGGGTCGTGATATACGGTCCCTCTACGAGGCGACCCGAGGGCGTTTGACCGGCAAACCGTCCCTCGCGCCTAATATGCGCACATATTGCGGCCATGTCGAGTCCAAACTTTGCGGGCGTTTGCCCAAGGGCTTCCGGAGTGCTACACTCCCCGCGAAAGGATCGATCCGTGCCCATACGTGTTCTGTTCGTCGGAGAAATCGTCGGAAAAGCAGGGCTCTACTGCATAAAGAACCTCCTGCCCAAGCTCCGCACCACCTACGACCTCGATTTCGTCGTGGCGAACGGGGACGGCGTGACCGGCGGTTTCGGCATCGGCAAGAATCACTCCATATATCTGCGAAAACTCGGCGTCGACTGTATCACCGGCGGCGATCAGATCTACTTCAAGAAAGACATGGTGACCCATATCGATACTGCTCCCTACATACTGCGGGCGGCGAACTTTCCGCAGGGGAATCCGGGACGCGGGTGGCGCCACTACGCCGCCGGAGAGCGGCGGATTGCCGTTATCAGTGTCCTCGGCCAGTCCGGGTTCACCAAGCTGCACCTCGCCAACCCCTTTCTCTTTCTGCCGGACCTGATCGCGCGAGCGAAGAAGGATACCGACATCGTGCTCGTGGATTTCCACGCCGCGACAACCGCGGAGAAGTGCAGTATGATGTTCATGGTCGACGGGACTGTCTCGGCGCTCATCGGTACGGGGCAGCGCGCGCTGACCGCCGATGGCGGGTTGCAGCCCAAGGGGACGGCGGTCATCTGTGACGCGGGCCGCACCGGGAGCCTCGACAGCGTGGCCGGGCTCGACCCGGCGGTCGAAATCCAGCAGTATCTGACGCAGATTCCCGAGCGATCCTCCGACGCCTGGGGTAGGCTCGAGCTGCAGGG
>CAZVXU010000108.1:0-7940 GCA_964631585.1 uncultured Spirochaetaceae bacterium
TCGATGTCCTCGAAGCGCTTCTCGCCCGAGGCGCTGTCCAGCTCGAGCCGCGACTCCTTGGTGACCTGATCGTGTATCACGCGCCGTGAGCTGCTGCCCTCGGTGCGCTGGGTCACGCGTATCGGTGTCGGGACGTAGGCCTCCGGGAGCTGGGTCTCGTATTCGGCGATAGAGCCGCGAAACACGGGCAGTAGCAGTCGCGACCGGGCGGCATCGACTGAGAGCGTCGCCGGTTCCGGGGAGGGCCAGGCAAGGGGCCAGTAGGAGGAAGATATCGCCAGAGAGATGGCGTGGCCCGGGGTCAGACGCCGCGCCATGTAGTTCATCGGAACGCGCACATGGTAGGTCTTTCCCGGCTCGAGCGGCGTGTTGGTTTCGTGGTTCTCGTCATGGTTGAGATTGAGCAGACCGTATGTCAGCCGCTCGATGGTGCCGTCGGGCTGCACGTCGCCGAGGCGGACAGCAACCATCGCACTGGGACGGTCCGTCTTGAAGGTGAGATGCAACTCGGGCATGCCGACGATGCTGAACTCCTCCTTCAGCGCCGAGCTGCGAAACCGAGCCGCGCTGCCGTCGTCCTGCCGCTGATCGCCCGGGCGATCCTTCGGGAAAATATAGCCGTACCAGTCGCCTGCGGAGAACCCGGTCTCCACGGCCCCCGGCACCGTAACCCAGTCTTCCTCGCCGTCCCGGATCGGCCCGGACGGGGGCGCTGTCGTTCCCGGTGTCGCCGCCGGCGCCGCAGCCGGGGCCAGCGTTGCGGGGCGCAGCTGCCACTCTTCGGCCTCGATCGACGCGTGCGGCCAGGAGTCGAAGGCGAGCCATCGCCCCGGACGGGGTTCTTCGTCGTGAACTGGGTGTACAGGGTCGCCGTGCCAGACCGAGAGCACGGGATCGTTTTCCACGCCGTTTTCCACGCCCTTCAGCCAGCGGTCCCAGAAGCGTACCGCCTCCTGCAGGAAGCCTGCCTGTGGGGCGGGAGGGGCGAAGTGAGGATAATGGTGCTGCCACGGGCCCACCCAGCCCTTCTTCGGCACATCGATGTTCTCGAGCAGACGAAACACCGCATTGGTGTAGCCGTCCTCGAAGCCGCTGACGGCGAAGACCGGTATGCGGATGTCGGAGTAGTCCTCGCAGACGGAGCCGTGTTTCCAGAAATCGTCGCGGAGCTGATGGGAGAGCCAGGTCCTCAACCACGGCTCGAGATTATCGAGGCGCTCGAGCCACATGCTCTTCCACGAGTCTCCGGCGATGCGGGGGTCAGGGGGTAGGGTGCCGAGGGCGAACATGACCGATGACCATGCCAGGTTGGCCAGCAGATGACAGCCCCCCATGTAGTGGATGTCGTCGGCATATCGGTCGTCGGTGTAGCATACCGGAATGATAGCTTTCAGCTCTTTCGGCTGCCGTGCGGCAAGCTGCAGGGAGTTGAAACCGCCCCAGGAAATGCCCATCATGCCGACATTGCCGTCGCACCAGGGTTGATCGGCGATCCACCGCAGCACCTCCTCGCCGTCTTTTAATTCCTGTACTAAATATTCGTCTTCTAGTATTCCTTCCGACTCGCCGCTGCCGCGCAGGTCCACCCGTACCGCGGCGTAGCCGTTGGCCGCGAAATAGGGATGAATCATTGAATCCCGCTCGGCCTTTCCATCGTTCTTTCTGTAGGGTATATATTCTAAGATCGCGGGAACCGGGGTTTCGGTTTCCGGTAGCCAGAGACGGCTCGAAAGCCGCACGCCGTCACTCATCGGAATGTACTCATTGTCCACCGTACGCACGGAAAACTCGCTCATGGATGCTCTCTCTTTTCGCCGTCGGGGTTCGCCCTCGGGTCTCGCTTTCAGGGATTTCTGCACTCACAGGGTAGGCGGATTCCTCGAGGAATGTAAAGACTACAGCTTGACAAGTCTGCAATAACCGGTAAAACTAATGCTTAATGAATAGTGCACGAAATATCTGGCCGGGCCGGTCGACCGCCTGAATACGACGGGAACAATAGCAAATGGGACTGCTTCGTTACTTCCTGAAACGCATCGCGCTCATCATCCCCACCGTAATCGGGGTCTCGATTCTCGTATTTCTGCTCGTCCGCATCATCCCGGGAGATCCGGTTCAAGTTATGCTCGGAGAGAAGGCGACGGACGCGGCCCGGCAGGCGCTTATCGAGCGAATGGGGCTCGATATGCCGGTGTACGTGCAGTACTGGCACTGGTTCACCAACGCGGTGCGCGGCGACCTCGGAACCTCCATCCAGAGCTTTTCGCCGGTGACTGAGGAAATCATCAGACGCCTTCCCGCGACGTTCGAGCTTGCCGGGGTGGCCACCCTCATTGCCGCGGTGGTGGGGATAGCCGCCGGCGTGACCGCTGCGACACACCACAATACGCGGCTCGACAACGCGATCGTGAGCCTCTCTCTCGTGGGTGTCTCGATCCCGGTGTTCTGGCTCGGTATCATGTTCATTTTCCTGTTTGCGGCGCTGCTCGGGATTTTCCCCGTGTCGGGACGAATCAGCATGGGCGCCGCGCCGGAGACCATCACCGGGTTCTACGCGATCGACTCGCTGCTGGTCGGTGACTTCCGTGCTTTCAGGGATTCGCTGCACCATCTGGTGCTCCCGTCGGTGTCGTTGGCGACGATCCCGCTTGCCCTCATCGTGCGGGTGACCCGCTCGAGCATGCTTGACGTGCTCGGCGAAGATTACGTGCGTACGGCGAAGGCGAAGGGATTGAAGCGCAGGACGGTCATCTACAAGCATGCGCTTCGTAACGCCCTCATACCGGTCATCACCGTTATCGGGTTGCAGGTCGGCCGGCTCCTCGCCGGGGCGATTCTGACCGAGACGGTGTTCTCCTGGCCGGGCACCGGGCGGCTGCTGGTGCAGGCGATTTACAACCGCGATTATCCCCTCGTGCAGGGCATCGTGCTTGTGCTGGCCATGGCGTTTATCGTGGTGAACATCATCGTGGATATGCTGTACGCGCGGGTGGATCCCCGCATCCGTTTGGAGTAGGGCAGATGCAGAACCAGAGCATACTATCCGAGTACGTATACAAGTTCTCCCGAAATCGCGTGGCCATCGTGGCGCTCGTTGTGGCGGTGGTGCTTGGCGTCGTCTCGCTGATCGCCCCGGCCGTAGCCCCCCACGACCCCCTCGCCGTGGATCTCGAGCGCGAACTCGAGCCCGGGTTCTGGGCGGGAAACTGGAGCTATCCGCTCGGAACGGACAATCTCGGCCGCGACATTCTCTCCCGCATCCTCTACGGTGGTGCGATCTCGTTGCGGGTGGGCTACATGGTGATCGGCCTGACCGCGCTCTTCGGTACGATTCTCGGGCTCATCTCGGCGTATTTCGGCGGGGTGGTGGATATTCTCGTCATGCGGGTCATCGACGTGTTTCTGGCCTTCCCGCCGCTGCTTCTGGCGCTCGCCATCGCCGCGGCGCTCGGGACCGGGCTGGAGAACGCGATGCTTGCCATTGCGATTGTCTACATTCCCATGATGGCCCGCGTGGTGCGCGGATCGGTGTTGACGGTGAAAAACCAGGCGTTCGTGGAGGCCTCCCGGGCGCTGGCGGCGCCGAACCGCTGGATCATGGTCCGGCACATCCTCCCGAATATCCTGCCGGCGGCGCTGGTCTACCTCACCCTCATGCTGGCCGACGCGATTCTTTACACCGCCGCACTGGGCTTTCTCGGTATCGGTATCGAGCCGTCCACGCCCGAGTGGGGCGCGATGTTGAGTCAGGGGCGGGAGTATCTGCTGCTCGGACAGTGGTGGGTCACGGTGTTTCCGGGCCTCATGATCGTGCTCGCCGTGCTGTCGTTCAACCTCGTCGGTGACGGTCTGCGGGAGGCCTTCGACTCGAGGCTGCATCGATAGGAACTCGATAGGAATACAGATGTCGGAACATTTGCTTGATGTACAGGATTTGCATATTCGTTTTCGCAGCGGCAGGCGCGACGTCCCGGCCGTTGACGGGGTGAGCTTCCACGTCGACCGGGGGGAGACCCTCTGCCTCGTCGGTGAGTCGGGGGCGGGAAAGAGCGTGACCGGTCTCTCGGTCATGGGGCTCCTTCCCTCCACCGCAACAACCGACGGCGAGGTTCGTTTCGCCGGCGCGAACGTTCTGCGGCTCTCTGAGCCGCGGCTGCAGGAGCTCCGCGGCGACCGGGTGTCGATGATTTTCCAGGAGCCCATGACCTCGCTCAACCCCGTGTTGAGCATAGAGGACCAGATATCGGAGACCATCTACCGCCACCGTGGCGGGAAGAAAGAGGAGCTTCGCGAGCAGTCGACCGAGGCGCTCGCCATGGTCGGCATCCCCAATCCGGCACGCCGCATGAAGGAGTATCCCCACCAGCTCTCCGGAGGTATGCGCCAGCGGGTCATGATCGCCATGGCGCTCGCCTGCGGGCCCGATCTCCTGATTGCCGATGAGCCTACAACCGCGCTCGACGTCAGTATTCAGGCGCAGATACTCAACCTCATATTTGATCTCAAGAAACGGCTTGGAACCGGCGTGCTGTTCATAACCCATGACCTCGGTGTCGTTGCACAGATCGCCGATCGGGTAGCGGTGATGTACGCGGGGCAGATCGTCGAGCATGCGACGGTTGAGACGCTCTTCGAGCATCCTCGCCATCCCTACACCGAGGGGCTCCTCGGCACCATCCCCATGCTCGAGGGAGAGCAGGAAACCCTCCAGGCGATCGAAGGGACGGTGCCCGACATTTCGGACCTTCCCGCCGCCTGCAGATTCCACCCCCGTTGTCCGCACCGAATGGATATCTGCACCCGCGAGGATCCCGAGGTCTACGACGTGGGCGGAGCAACGGTTCGCTGCTGGCTCTACGACGAGGCGAAACGGGGCGTGAAATGAATACCAACGAGAGACTCGTAGAAGTCGAAGGACTCAAGAAATACTATCCGGTGCGGCGTCCGAATCACCTGCTTGCCACCGACGAGCTTCGCGCGGTCGACGGCATCAGCTTCACCATTCGCCGCGGCGAGACCCTCGGCATGGTCGGGGAGTCGGGCTGCGGAAAGTCCACAACCCGGAAGCTCGTGCTGCACATCGAGCCTCCCACTGAAGGGACCGTACGCTTTGCGGGCGAGGACGTCGGTGAGCTCAAGGGGGCCGGGCTGACCACGTTTCGTCGTCGTGCCCAGGTTATCTATCAGGATCCCTACTCGAGCCTCGACCCCACCTGGCGGGTTGGAAGCATCATTTCCGAGGCCCTGCAGGTGCACCGCATGTACCCGCGGCGAGAACGGGTGGACCGGGTGGTGGAGCTGATGCGGATGGTGGGCCTGCGCGACGATCAGTACCGGCGCTATCCCCATGAGTTCTCCGGCGGACAGCGCCAGCGCATCGGCATCGCCCGAGCTCTCGCGGCCGGCCCTGAGTTCCTCGTTGCCGACGAGCCGGTTTCCGCCCTCGACGTGTCCATCCAGGCCCAGGTATTGAATCTCCTCAGGGAGCTCCAGACGAGCCTCAATCTCACCTATCTCTTCATTTCCCACGATCTCAGCGTCGTCAAGTACATGAGCGACCGTGTCGCAGTGATGTACCTCGGTCATATCGTGGAAACCGCGCCGACTAAGCGGCTCTTTGCCGACCCGGCGCACCCCTATACGCAATTGCTGATGCAGTCCATACCGCTCCCCGATCCGAAGCGCGGCGCGGACTTCGGCGCCCTCAAAGGCGAGGTGCCGAGTCCGATCAATCCGCCGAGCGGTTGCCCCTTTCACCCCCGTTGCCCCTACGCCATGGACATTTGCAGGCACCAATACCCGAAGGAACGCCCGCGTGGAGAGAACCACGTCGTGGCGTGTCACCTCTACCCGGAATCCCCGGAGAACGGGGATCCAAAAAAGGAGACCACATGAAACACAGTGGCACCACGATACGGCTCGTAATCGCGAGCCTCACCCTGCTTCTCGTCGCGACAGCGGCATTTGCCGGAGGCGAACAGGAAGGCGCAGCTTCCGACCAGCCCTTCGTAATCGCACGAAGCACCGACGCGCGAACGCTCGACCCCGGCTACGCCTACAGCGAGGGCGAGATCGACCTGATGTTCCATCTCTACGATGGGCTGGTACGGTTTGTAAATGACGAGCTGGATGTCGAGCCCGCACTGGCGACCTCCTGGGAGACCTCCGACGACGGTACGGTCTGGACCTTCGAGCTGCGTGAAGGCGTGAAGTTCCATGACGGCACCGACTTCAATGCCGAGGCAGTCGTCTTCAGCTTCAATCGTCTCATCGAAGAGGATCACCCCTACTACGGACTGGGAAGCTATTCGTATTTTGACTACCTCCTCTCCGATGCAATCGACAGCATTGAGGCGATCGACGAGTACACCGTACGCTTCACCCTGTCCCAGCCCTTCGCACCCTTCCTGACCTACCTGGGCTACTACTCCGAGTTCGTGGTGAGTCCCACCGCGGTGCGTGAGCACGGCGAGAACTTTTTCCGCAACCCCGTTGGTACCGGGCCCTTCGAGTTCGTCGAGTGGCAGAAGGACGAGTACATCACCATCCGCCGCAACGAAGACTACTGGGGCGAGCAGCCTACGGTCGATGAGGTCATCTGGAAGGTCGTTCCCGACGCCTCGACCCGCCTGCTCGAGCTCCGCTCCGGCCAGGCTCATGCCATCAAGGGCATCGTGCCGAACCAGCTGGAAACCATCGAGGGAAATGACGATCTGGCGATGCATCGGGTGGCCGGCGCTAACGTATTCATGGCCGTTTTCAATAACGACGCCGAGCCGGTGGACGACCCGCGCGTGCGGCAGGCCATTCGCCACGGCATAGATCTCGAGGCGCTCGTAGACAGCGTCTACGGCGGCCTCGGTACCGTTGCCGCCACGCCGATGCCGCCGACGGTATTCGGCTTTGCCGACGACCTGTCCCACTACGACTACGACCCCGAGCGCTCGAGGGAGCTCCTCGCCGAGGCAGGCTATCCCGACGGCATCTCGCTCACCATCCACAGCTTCATCCAGGCACGTCCGTATGTGCCGAAGCCGCTCGATGCCGCGCAGATCATGGAGAGCCAGCTGTCCGAGGCCGGCATCGACGTGACCGTGGAGTCCAACGAGTGGGGCACCCATTCAGACATCATGGACAACCATGACCACCAGATGGCGCTGACCGGGTGGTACGACGTTCCCTATCCCAGCAACTTCCTTCGGACAATGTTGCTCGTCGGTTCCGATACCAACTGGCAGCCCCAGGAGATGACGGATCTCTCCCTGAGCGCGCTGGCCACCTATGACCGCGACGAGCAGGAGCGCATTTACCGCGAGATGCAGGCGATCACCCACGAGGAATCACCGGTCGTCCCCATCGCGCACAGCGACTACACCGCGGCCTCCCGCGTAGAGGTCGAGGGCCTGGAGCTCGACGTCATCGGGACGATCAGGGCTCACAACGTTCAGTACTGATTCGATGCGGCACAGAGGTGCCGCCAGGGCAGGGGGATTCGTCTCCCTGCCTTTTTTCGTCTCCGGACGGCTCCGCACACTCCGGTACCCCCTGCCACACTCCGCACTCACCAAACCTTGACCGTCACGGCGGAAACGCCTACCCTCGGTGGGTCTTGCGACAAGGAGGAACATATGGTGAGACGAGTGTTTGTGTTCGCTCTGATTCTGCTCGTCGGAGTCGCGTTTGCGGCCTTTGCCGGCGGACAGTCGGAGGAGCCCGCAGCCGGTGAAGGCGAGGGCGAGGGCGCCGAAGAGGCATCGCTGGAGCGCACGCCTCAGGACCCGCGGCTGCATGAGCCCGGGCAACTGACCGTGGCAACCGGGGATCCGGTGTACCCGCCGTGGATGCTCAACAACGATCCGGCAAGCGGCGAGGGCTTCGAGAATGGGCTCGTGTACGCGTTGGCCGAGGAAATGGGCTTCGACCGCGACGATGTGGTCTGG
>CAZVXU010000109.1:0-7908 GCA_964631585.1 uncultured Spirochaetaceae bacterium
TGCAGACGGTTCAGGCTCTGCTCGAAGGCTTGAAGCGTCTCTTCAAAGCCCTGCTCGTCGTTCCAGACCTTCGTCGTCACAAACAGGCCGCCCCGCGATATCTCGCTTTCCTGAATTGCTTTGCCCACGCCGTCTTCGTTTCGATAAAAGGAGGCGGTGTCGATGTGGCGGTAGCCGGTTTCAAGCGCCCACGTGACCGCCTGTTCGGTTTCTTTGCCGGGCTCCACCTTGTAGACGCCGAATCCGACCCAGGGGATCTCGACCCCGTTATTCAGTTTTACAGTACTCGACAGGTCCATTTTCATTCTCCCTTTTTGTAAACGGTTCTGTAACCGGCGTAACAGGATAAAAGCTATTGGCGCCGGGGAGAGAAGTCAAAAACGCGGGGCGGCGGACTGCAGGACCCGGCGCCCGGCATGGCTCGCTAATGCTCACCCGGCACGCTTCTTGAACCGCGCCGCCGCAAGGGAGAGGATGGCGAGCCCGAAGACGAGGAGCGCCAGCGCCTCATCCCAGAGTACCGCGAGGCCCGCGCCTTTGAGAAAGATCCCGCGGATGATCACAAAAAAGTAGCGCAGCGGCAGCAGATAGGTGATGTACTGAATCGACTGCGGCATGCTCTCGATGGGAAAGGCAAAGCCGGAGAGGAAGAACATCGGAACCATCACGAAGAACACCGAGGTCATCATCGCCTGCTGCTGATTGTTGGAGACGGTCGAGATCAGGAGCCCGAGGCCCAGCGTGGTGGCGAGAAAGAGCAGCGACATCGCGAGCAGCAGTGCCACGCTCCCTTCGAAGGGCACCCGAAAGAGAAAACGCGAAACGGCGATTACCAGAAGAACATCCACGAAGCCGATGATCACGAAGGGAATAAGCTTGCCGATGATCATCTCCCGTGGCTTGAGCGGGGTCACGTTCAGCTGCTCGAGTGTCCCGAGCTCTTTTTCCTTCACGATGGCGAGTGAGCTCAAGAGCATAGTAATCACCATGAGAAGCAGGGCGAGAATGCCGGGGACCATGAAGTTCTTGCTTTCGAGCTCCGGGTTGAACCAGACCCGAGGCGCGGCCCGTACCGGTATTTGCGGCGCGCCGCCGGCGGCAGCAGCGGTCCCGGAAGCACCATCCGTCCCCGCCGCCGCGCCGTACCCCCGACCCATGAGCTCCCGCTGGTATTCCTGGACGATAACGTTCGCGTAATTGAGCACCGCCGTGCCCACGGTTGAGTTCGCCCCGTCCACGAGGAGTTGCAGCTGCACGGCCTCCCCCCGAAGGAGGTCGCGTGAGAAGTCGGAGGGTATGACGATTACCGCCGAGGCCTCGCCGGATACCAGTGCGTCTTCAGCGGCTTCGGGGCTCGAGAGCCCGGCGGCGCGATCGAAGTAGTTGGTGGCAAAGAAGCGCTCTGTGAGCTCTCGGCTCACAGCCGTTTTGTCCCGATCCATGACCGCGGTGGGGACGTGGCTTACGTCGAGGTTGGCGGCGTAGCCGAGGAGAATAAGCTGAATCACCGGGGCGATCAGAACGATCGGCAGCATTTTTCTGTCGCGCCTGAGCTGAAGGAACTCCTTTCGTATGAGGTAGGGGAATACGCTCATGCCAGCACACTCCGTGTTCGAAGTCGAAAGATGCCGGCTCCCACGGTGGCGGCGGCAAAGAGAGCGAGAAAGACGACATCCGGCCAGAATACCATCACCCCCGCCCCCTTGAGCATGATCGCCCGCAGGGCCAAGAGGTAGTAGCGCGCGGGAACCAGGTAGGTGACCGCCTGGATGGGAGTCGGCATGTTCTCTATGGGAAAGACAAAGCCGGAGAGAATAAAGGAGGGGAGAAACGTCGAGAGAATGGCGATGAGGAACGCGACCTGCTGCGTTTCGGCGATGGAGGAAATGAAGATGCCGAGGCCGAGACAGGCGAAGAGAAAAAGCAGCGTAATGCCTGCCAGCCAGAGCAGGCTCCCCGCTACGCCGACATCGAAAAAGAAGTAGCTCGCAACGAAGACCGAAGCCGCGATGACCGCGGAGATCACCATGTACGGCAGGGTCTTCCCGAGTATAAGATCAACCGGCCGCAGGGGCGAGGCGGCGATTTGCTCGAGGGTGCCGAGCTCTTTCTCGCGAACCACCGACAGAGCCGTGGAGATAACCGCGGTCACGACCAGAATGAACGCGACCAGACCGGGGATAAGATACTGGTTGCTCTCGAGCTCCGGGTTGAACCACACCCTGGGCCTGAAGTCGATCGGGAGGGCCTCCGCCGTCTCGACGCCGAGCCGTGCTTCCTGCAGCGATCCGGCATAGTCGATTACGACTGCCTGCATGTAGCCGAGAAGGGCCGAGCCGGTGGTGCCGTTGGTGCCGTCGATGAGAATCTGCACCGTCGTGTCTTCTCCGCGGAGAATTTGCTCCGAGAAGCCTCGGGGAATGACCAGGGCGCCTCTCACCGTTTCGTCGAGGAACATCGGCTCGAGGCGTGCCGTGTCGTCGAGAAAATAGGCGAGGTCGAAGTATTCACTGTGGGAAAACCCGCGAACGAGCTCGCGGCTCTGGCGACTCTTGTCGTAGTCGACCACAGCAATGGCGGCGTTCTTGACGTCCAGGCTGATGGCATAGCCGAACATCACCAGGAGGAAGACCGGCACGAAGAGCAGGACTCCGAGGGTGCGTCTATCCCGAACGATCTGTCGTAGCTCCTTCTTTACCACCGCCCGTATCATTACGCCCCGACTCCTTCGACTTCCCGACTGATTACGTGGATAAAGACGTCTTCGAGCGACGGCAGATTCTGCTCGCGCTTGAGGGTGGAGGGGCTGCCGTGCGCCACGATCCGGCCGGCGTGCATCAGGCTCAGGTCGTTGCAGTATTCCGCCTCGTCGAGGTAGTGAGTCGTCACGAGTATCGTCACCCCCTGCTCGGCAAAACCGTTTATCAGGTCCCAGAACTCCCGTCGGGAGATCGGATCCACGCCGCCGGTAGGCTCATCGAGAAAGACGATTCGTGGTTCGTGCAGGACCGCGCAGCCGAGGGCGAGACGCTGCCTCCAGCCGCCGGAGAGCTGGGCCGCGAGCATGTGCTCCCTCCCTCGTAACCCCGCCATGTCGAGCACCCAGCCTTTGCGCTTCTCTATCCGTTTGCGCGAGAGGCCGAATACGCCGCCGAAAAAGGTGATGTTCTCCTCCACGGTGAGATCACGGTAGAGGGAGAACTCCTGCGACATGTAGCCTATGCTGCGCTTGATGCGCTCCGGCTCACGGTCTATGTCGTAGCCCGCCACCCGTCCGCTCCCCTCCGTCGAGCTCAACAGGCCGCAGAGCATACGAATCGTCGTGGACTTGCCCGCACCGTTTGCGCCGAGGAGCCCGAAAATCGTGCCTTCCTCCACCGCCAGAGAGATCCGGTCCACCGCCGTGAAGTCTCCGAAGGTCCGGGTCAGATCACGGGCTTCGATTGCGAGACTCATAACTCCTGCCCCGTTCGGCGCATCAGCTCATCCCAGGCGATCCGCCTCCCGGTGCGGGCGGATGTGAGCGCAAGCCGTGCGTCGAGGAGGGTTGCCTGCGCCTCGAGCAGATCCTCGTTCAGCGCGACGCCGTTCTCCACGCGAACCCGGGTGTCCGCGAGGTTCTCCTCCGCCTGCCGGACCATGGTACGCGCGAGCTCGAGCTCCCGGCCGCTGCCTTCGTAGGCGAGGTAGGCCTCGCGTACGGCAAGACGCACCCTGTCTTCCGCGGCCTCCAGCCGCGCCGCCGCCCCGGTGCGCTCCGCCTCTCGCTGCGAACCCTCGTGGTAGACCCGCGGCATATCTCCGAGCTCTATGCGCCCGACAACGCCGACCCGCCAGGAGCTCTCGAACTCGTCTTCGGCGGGAAAGCTTGCCTGATTGGGCCGGGCGTAGGTGTACTCTCCCGCAAGGAACAGTTTCGGAAACCAGCCCGAGCGGGCCGTGCGTTCCGCCGCTTCGGCGGCGTCGAGATGTGCCCGGAGCTCCGCGAGATCGCCTCGGTTGGCAAGGGCTGTGTCGATCAGCGTCTGGAGGTCGGGCGGCTCGGGAAGCGTCGGCGCGGTTCCCGACGCCGTGGCCCCCGGCGTCGCCGACGGCGGGGCTGCGGCCGGCCGCAGCTCCTGCTCGGGCGGGAGGCCGGTGAGAAGTGCGAGTCTGGTGGCCGCAAGCTCGAGGCCGTTTCGGGCGCGCAGAAGCTGCAATCGGGCCTCTGCGAGCTTCATTTCCACGGTCAGTACTTCGTTCGGCGTCACCACGCCGTTGGAGAGGCGGCTTTCCATGTTCCGGAGGTTTGCCTCGACCTGCCGGACCCGCTCCGCGATCGCCTGGACCCGGAGCTCGGCTTCGACGAGGTTCCAGTAGGTGGTGCGAACCTCCAGCACCACGCCGTTTTGCTCCCACTCATAGCTGCTGCGGCCGGCCGCGGCAGCGTGACGCGTCGCGTCTATCCGCGAGGCAACCTCGCCACCGGTAAAGAGCGGCTGCCGCAGCGAGAGGGTGAGGCCGTAGGAGTTCTCGATCGAATCACCGAGGGTCACGGGCCCCGGCCCCTGCGGCGGATCGGGCAGGGGAATCGTCAACGGCTCCTGTTCTTTCATCCGCATGTAGGATGCTTCGAGATCCAGGGCCGGCAGGCGCCCGGTTTTCGCCTGTGCTTCGGCGGCCGATCGGGCCTGCAGCGTGGCGCGCCCCACCTCCAGGCGGCTGCTCGAGGAGAGAGCGCGTTTCACCGCCTCCTCCAGGGATACTTCACGCGTCCCGTTCGGCTCCTGGGGAAACAGGGCCGGTACCAGACCGAGAAGGAGGGCCGAGAACATCATCATGCTTCCAATTGTTCGCGCATTCATCGATTCTGCTCCTCGCGTATGAGGGAGATAAAGGCGTTCTCCAGGGTCGGGATCGTCTCACGGATCGCGCCGACCGGAATGTCGGCCTCCTCGAAGAATCGCCGCAGGCGACGCTCGATTGCCTCCGCGCCGCGCTCGGCCGACAGACGAAGGTGAAGCCTGTCACCCTGTGCCTGCACCTCCAGGAGTCCGGGGAAGTCCGCGCCGGTCATGACCGCGCGGGCCCGCCTGGGACTCGAAGTGACTACCTCGTAGATCCGTCCGCTCACGTTTTGCTTCACCTCGGCGGGGGTTCCGACTGTGAGAAAGCGGCCCATGTCGAGAAGGCCGACGCGAGCGCACCGCTCCGCCTCATCGAGGTAGGGAGTCGCCACGACGATGGTGAGTCCTTCGTGGAGCAGCTCGCCGAGGATCATCCAGAAGTCCCGCCTCGAAACAGGGTCGACACCGGTTGTGGGCTCATCCAGCAGAATGAGCTCCGGCCGATGAATGAGGGCGCAGGCGAGGGCGAGCTTCTTCTTCATGCCTCCCGAGAGACGACCGGCGAGGCGTTTGCGAAAGGGCTCGAGGCGGGTGAAGGCGAGAAGCTCCTCCCGGCGCTCCGCGTAGTCTCTGACGTCGTAGATTTCGGCAAAGAAGGCGAGGTTCTCGTCGATTGAGAGGTCCCCGTAGAGTGAAAAGCCCTGGGAGAGGTAGCCGATCCTCGGTTTCAGTTGCCGTTTCTCCTTCGGCAGGTTCCGCCCGAGAACCCGCGCGCTCCCCTCGTCCTGAGGAAGAACTGCGGCGAGGATGCGAAGAAGGGTGGTCTTCCCCGCTCCGTCGGGACCGACTAGGGCAAACAGCTCTCCACCCGATATCTTCAGATCCACGCCGTCGAGGGCCGTGATCGCGCCGAAGCTCCGTCGGATCCCCGCCAGGGCTACCGTGTACTCCATCACTGCGCCCCTGTTGCGATCCGTGCATCCGCGGGCATGCCGATCTTGAAGATTCCTTCGCTGTTGTCGATGGTGATCTCAACGGCAAACACCAGCTGTGCCCGCGCGTCCTGGGTTTGCACGTTCTTGGGGGTGAACTCGGCCTCCTCGGCAATCCTGGTCACCCGGCCCTCGAAGGTTCTCTCCGGCATGCCGTCCACGAACACCTCCGCCCTCCGGCCGAGGGCGATCCTGCCGAGGGAGGGCTCGGGGACGTAGATGGTGAGGTAGACCGTGGAAAGGTCGGCAAGGGTAAACAGGGGCGTCCCGGGGCCGACGTACTCGCCGGCCTCCCTGGCCCGGGTGGTAATCGTTCCGGCCCGCGGGGCTTCGACAACCGTGTCCGAGAGGCGGCGTCGCACCCGCTCTACGCCGGCCCGCGCCTCGGCGACGCGGGCCCGAGAGGCTCGCACCTCCTCCGGCCGTGCCATACTCTGCAGCTTCTCTCCCTGCGCCCGGGCGGAGGATACCCGAGCCTGCGCCTGCTTGAACTCCGTCTCCGCCCGATCGAGGTCGCTCTGCGTAGCACTGCCGGTCTCGGAGAGACGCTGCGTCCGCTCGTAGGATTTGCGTGCGAGCTCGAGGGCTTGCTCGGCCTGCTCCAGCTGGGCCTCGGCCTGTGTCAGGTCCTCGCTGCGAGCGCCCGCAAGGAGAAGGTCGAGCTCGGCGTTTGCGGCCTCCAGACGCTGTTCCGCCTGCTCGAGCTGCAGTTCCATATCATCGCGCTCGATCTGAGCGAGAATATCACCTTGCTCGACACGATCTCCTTCGCGGGCCCCAATGGAGACGAGTTCCCCCTGCGCCTGCGCGGAGAGAGTCACCTCGGTAGCCTCCACCGTGCCCGAGCCCCAAACCCCGGTTTCAGGCTCCTCGCAGGCGACGAGAAAGAGCAGCACCGAAAGACCGACCGATCCCAACCTCAGTACGCCGTTCGCACTACGTGACATGTCTATGCACTCCCTGTTTCCTCGAAGCCGCGAAACCGCGCTCGCCCCTCTTCGGTGAGGATTCCCTCGGCCACGAGCATTCCCATGTGACGGATGACTTCCTGTGGCACCAGGTCCAGCTCCATGAGTTTTCCCGGCACGAGAAGGTTGTCCGCTACGGTGGTGACGATAACCACGAGAAGGCGTGGGTCCGCGTCGGGGCGAATCATCCCCTCATCCTTGCCCCGCTGTATCACGCCCTCCATGCGAGAGAAGATGCGGCGGTGGCGAAACTCCTGAATCTCTTCCCAGAGCTCCGGGGTGTATCGGCCCAGGTCCTTCAGAAACGACGGGCCGAGCGTGTTCATGATGCGGCTCGCCACCCGGAGCTGCGCCCCGAGGCGCTCGAGGAAGGAACGTGTCTCATCGGCGAAGACCTCCGCGAGCTCGTGGTCGACCCGCGAGAGCTGTTTGCGCACGACTGCTCGCACGATCTCTTTCTTCGTGCCGAACTCCCGGTAGAGCGTTTTTTTGCTGATGCCGAGCTCGCGCGAGAGCTCCTCGGTTGTGATCCGACTGAAGCCCTCGGCGAAGAATCGCGGGCCCGCGTACTTTGTGATTCGTTCCTGTAGTGCGTTTTCGTGTTCCATCTTGATCTCTATTCGAAGCTTTTCGACTCTCTGGCATTGGGAAACTGTAACGGTACTTTGGGTTTCCGCGTCCCAAGTTATCCCCGGCGGAACGGGATTGTCAAGTGGAAACCTAAAGAGTTTCTTAAGAGCCTGTCGGACTTATCCGATCTAATTTGGCGATGGATATAGAATACTGAGCATGAGTGCTGGATTCGTAAATGTGGATCGTGATACCCCGCTGATGCTACCACCGCGGTACCGGCGATCCTCAGTACCCACCGCAGATGGTGTTGGCGCTTTTGTTGTACTGCTATGCCAACGGAATCATGGCCTCGCGGAAGATCGAGATGGCAACCAAGATGGGCATACTCAAAGTAGGAACGAACTGGAACAGCAGCTCGATGCCGATATCGCGGAGCTCCTCGCCGAGGCGCAAGCATCCAATGCCCAGGCGGTTGTCGATGCCGATGGGTCACAACTGATTGAACGCTTTGAGGCCGATGCGGATGCACCGGAGTTGTACCTGGCGATC
>CAZVXU010000110.1:0-7900 GCA_964631585.1 uncultured Spirochaetaceae bacterium
AACCGGATGACACTCGCGGGGGCCGCCTTCCCGTCCTCACACGTCGCAATCGGCCTCATCGCGGTACTGCTTCTGCGCCCTCACCTTCCGCGGCTGTTCCGCCTCTACCTTGCACTCTTCGTGCTGCTGTGTGTGTCGACGGTGTACATCTACGCCCACTATGTGGCAGACGTCATCGCGGGTCTGGCGGTCGCACCCCTGCTGCTGTGGGCCGCAAAACGGCTCTACCGACGCGTGCAGTGAATTAGGACAGTGACCTTAAAAAAACGGCGGTGCCCCGGATGGGACGGCCGCCGTTGATGGCTTTCAGTCGTGCTTCATGCGCCGGCTCACCGGCGGCATGCTCGAGTTGCGGGGACTACTCGCCCTTTATACCCTCACTCGGCGTGGCGATGATGGGGTTGAGGAAGGGCATGAGCTCGCGCAGGTGGGCACCCACGTCCTCGATGATGTGTTTCTCATTCTTCGCCCGGAGCTCGGCAAACTTTTTGCCGCCGGTCTCGTTTTCCTTGATCCAGCCGTTGGCGAAGGTACCGTCCTGGATCTCTGCGAGGATCTTCTTCATCTCCGCACGGGTCTGGTCGTTGATGACGCGGGGACCGGAGACGTAGTCGCCGTACTCGGCGGTGTTGCTGACCGAGTAGCGCATGTAGTTCAGACCGCCTCGGTACACGAGGTCGACGATGAGCTTGAGCTCATGCATGCACTCGAAGTACGCGATCTCCGGCTGATACCCGGCCTCCACGAGGGTTTCAAAGGCGGTGGTGACGAGGCTCGATACGCCGCCGCAGAGCACAACCTGCTCGCCGAACAGGTCGGTCTCGGTCTCCTCGGCGAAGGTCGTCTCGAGGACGCCCGCGCGGGTCGCACCGAGAGCCGCGGCGTAGGAGAGGGAGAGATCCTTCGCCTGACCGGTGGCATCCTGCTCGATGGCAATGAGTGCCGGAATGCCGCCGCCTTCTTCGTAGGTCTCTCGCAGGCGGTGGCCGGGCCCCTTCGGCGCCACCATGGCGACGTCAACCGTCTTCGGCGGCTTGATGGTGCCGTAGCGTATGTTGAACCCATGGGCGAACATGATCATCTGCCCGTCGCGCAGGTTCGGCGCGATATACTCATCGTACACCGCGGGGGCGCGCGTATCGGGGACGAGCACCATAATGACATCGGCCCACTTGACCGCCTCGTCGATGGGAAGCACCTTCAGGCCCTTCTCCTCCGCGCGCCTGGCGCTCTTGCTCCCCGGCCGCAGCCCGACACGAACCTCGACACCACTGTCCTGGTGGTTCAGCGCGTGCGCGTGCCCTTGAGAACCGAATCCGATGACTGCAAGACGCTTTTTATGCATCAACTCCGGGTTTACATCTCGGTCGTAGTAGACCTTTGCCTGTGGCATACACTCCTCCTAAAGGAATAAAAGAATCGTGGGTCCGCAAACCGAATCTTCGAAGCGGATACACTTGAAGAGAGACGATGACGACATACTCGAGCTTTGTCAATATTCTTTCACAAATACGCGAGTATTCTTGCATTTTCCGCCCGATTCTGCATGCAGAACCCGGCGCAGGCAGGTTTTTGTTGTTGGCCGACGGGTCCTCTGCTATCATCAGCTCATTATCATGTCACACTCGAGCTCACGGTCAGACGCCGAGCGCCTCGATCAGGACGATCCGCTGAAAAGCCTGCGGGATCGGTTCGACCTGCCGTCCGGCGTGGTCTATCTCGACGGTAACTCACTCGGTGCGCTCCCGAAGACTGTGGCCGAACGGGTGAGCCGGGTCGTCACCGAGGAGTGGGGGCGCGATCTCATTACGAGCTGGAACGCGCACGGCTGGATGGACCTCCCCGCCCGCGTGGGCGGGCGTATTGCGCCCCTCATCGGTGCGAACCCACAAGAGGTCGTCTGCGCCGACTCCACGTCGATAAACGTCTACAAGCTCCTCGCCGCTGCCCTCAGGTTTATCCCGGAACGCGGCGTCATCCTTTCGGACACCGGGAACTTTCCGACCGACCTCTATGTGGCCCAGGGACTCTGCGAATTCCTTGGAGGCGAGGCGCGCCTGGAAGTGGTGGACGAAGAGAAGCTCATCGACGCGATCGATGAGAACACCGCGGTGGTCATGGCCACGCAGGTGAACTACCGCACAGGCCGCCGGCACGACATGCAGGCGATAACCCGGCGCGCCCACGAGCGCGGCGCGCTCATGTTGTGGGATCTCGCCCACAGTGCGGGGGCCATGCCGATCGAGCTCGATGCGGTCGGCGCAGACTTCGCCGTCGGCTGCGGCTACAAGTACTTGAACGGCGGACCCGGCGCGCCGGCGTTTCTCTACGTCGCCGAGCGACACCTCGAGTCGGTGCGGCCGCCGCTTTCGGGCTGGCTCGGCCACGAGGCCCCCTTTGCCTTCGACCTCGAATACCGTCCGGCCTCGGGAATCGAGCGAAACCGCGTCGGGACACCGGCCGTTCTCAACATGGCGGCTCTCGATGCCGCCCTCGACGTCTTCGACGGCGTGGACTTGAGCCGGGTCCGGGAGAAGTCGGTGGCGCTCTCGGAGTATTTTATCGAGCTCGTCGAGGACGGCTGCTCCGACTTCGATGTGGAGCTCGTGAGCCCCCGGGACGCGTCGGCGCGCGGGAGTCAGGTTTCGTTCCGTCATCCGCAGGCCTACGCCGTCATGCAGGCGCTCATCGAGCGGGGCTTCATCGGAGACTTTCGTGCGCCGGATGTGCTGCGCTTCGGCTTTGCTCCTCTATACGTGCGTTACGTGGACGCATGGGAGACGGCCGCCGCCCTGCGGGATGTCCTCGAGACGGCGGCCTGGGACCAGGAGCGGTTTCGCGTGAAATCAAGAGTCACATGAGGGTGCGTCCGCTCGCCGAGCACTCCGCTCGGCACACCGCGCGGTCCGCCCGGTGCCGCACACGGTCCTGCTCACATTACACCGCATTTTTTCACTCAGCTATTGTGAAGCGTCGGACGAATCGATATATTCCGATTGAGTTGGATGGCGCGTGGGGCTTCGATCTCTTCACATCCTTGGCTACCCCGAGAGCGAGTATACCATCGACCAGTTCTCCATAGCGGGAGGTCATAACCGTTATCATGAAGCGTATATCGTCAGGACTTGTTGCCGCGGGGATTCTGTTTCTCGCGGGCGGACTCGCCGGCTGCGGAGGGGCATCCGACCCCGCAGCTTCCGAAGAGACGCAGTCGGTGCCGATTCGAATCGAGACGGTCGAGCCGGAGACGTTCGTGGAATACGGCGAGTACTACGGTGAGGTTCGGGCGGTGCGCGAGGCACGTCTGGTGTCCGCCACAGGCGGCCGGGTTACCGAGATCAGCGCCGCGGTCGGCGACACCGTGGAGGCCGGCCAGTCGCTTGCGCGTGTCGACGCCGAGCAGGCGGTCAGCCGCTACGAGACCGCGCGGCTCAGCGAGCGGATCGCGCGTGAGGCCTACGAGCGGCAGCAGCGTTTCCTCGAAGTTGGAAACTCCTCGCCGGTGGCCGTCGACAACGCCCACCTCGCCTGGCTGGACGCGCGAAGTCGGCTTCTCGACGCCGAAAAGGCCCGCGACGGCGCCCTCGCCATTTCACCGCTCGACGGCACGGTCGTCGCAAAGCACATCGATCTCTACGACGAGCTCGCCCCGGGGGCACCCACCTTCACGGTGGCCGATACCTCCCGGATGAAGGTCACCGTCGGAGTGCCGGAGTCGGACATGGCGGCGATCCGCGAGCTCGGGACTGCCGAGGTGCGCCTCAGCAGCATGCCGGGCCGTGTATGGACGGGTCGCCCGGCCAGCGTCTCGCGAAAGCGGTCGGAGCGGAGCCTCACCTTCGAGGTGGAGATTCTCGTCGACAACCCCGACAGCGCCCTTCTCTCCGGCTCGACCGCCAATGTGCAGCTGGCCCTGCGGGAAATGCCCAACGAAGTCGTCGTTCCCTCTCACGTCGTCCAGACCCGTGGGGCGGAGAGTTTCGTGATGATTGCGAACTCGACCACCGCACGCCGCGTGCCGGTGACCATCGGTCCCTCGAGTGACACCCATACGGTGATTACCTCGGGGCTCGAGCCGGGCGATCAGCTGATCACCGAGGGAATCAACCAGGTCGGCGACGGCTCTACCGTTCGCATCATCGAGTAAGAGGATAATCCGCGATGGTAGAACTGTTCATCAAGAAACATATGGCGGTGTTTGCCCTGGCGGTTCTGATCGTCGTCATGGGTATCGTGGCGTACGCCCAGCTCCCGCGAGAGTCGACCCCGGAGATCAAGCAGCCCTACATCTTCATCAATACCACCTACGTCGGTGTCTCCGCCCGGGACATCGAGAGCCTGGTCACCCAGCCCATCGAGCAGGAGCTCGACGGGATGGAGGGCCTTGCCGAGATTACCTCCGAAAGCCGGCAGAACGTCTCCTTCATTTTCGTGGAGTTTACCTCCGACGTCGACGTGGAGACGGCTCTGCGGCGAGTGAAGGACCGCGTCGACCTGGCCTCCCCCGGCCTTCCCGACGGTGCGGATGAGCCGGCGGTGCGGGAGTTCAGCGTTTCGGACTGGCCCTTCTTTCAGGTGGTCCTCTCCCATCCCGAGGGGGTGGAGCTCATCGATGCATCGGCGGAGCGCTTCCGGCAGGACCTCGAAGGCATCTCCGGTGTGCTCGAAGTCGAGATCGCAGGGAATCCCGAGAAAGAGGTCCTCATCGAGGTCGATCCGGTGCGCCTGAGAAGCTACGGTTTCTCCGTAGACGACGTGATCGGCGCGGTGCAGAGCGAGAACACCTCCATTCCGGGCGGACGGCTGATGAATCCGGAGCGGAACCTCGGGCTCTCGGTCACCGGGGAAATCGAGGACCCGCGGGAGTTCCGCGACATCTTCGTGAACGCCGACGGGGTGAACGTGCCGCTCGAAGAAGTCGCCCGGGTCAGCTTCGGCAACAGCGAGCCGGAGACCTTCTCGCGACTCAACGGCACGCCGGCCATCACGCTGTCTATCAAGAAGCGCATCGGGGCAAACATACTCGACATGGCTGATGCCGTTCAGGCGCAGATCGGCAGGCTCGAGCCCTCGCTCCCCCCGGGCACGGAGGTGGTCGTTACCTACGACGAGTCGCGCTATATCCGGGACATGATTGCGGACCTCGAGAACAACATGTTCAGCGGCTTCGTGCTGGTCCTCCTGGTGACCGTCTTCTTCCTCGGCCGGCGTAACTCCCTCTTTGTCTCCCTCGCCATCCCCTTCTCGATGCTGCTGTCCTTCTTCGTGCTGCAGCTTCTCGGCATCACGCTCAACATGATCGTGCTCTTCAGTCTCATCCTCGCCCTCGGCATGCTCGTCGACAACGGCATCGTCATCGTTGAGAACATCTTCCGTCATGCCACCATGGGCAAGAACCGCGTGCAGGCCGCGATCGACGGGTCGAGGGAGGTCGCAGGGCCGATTGCCGCGTCCACCATCACTACCTGCCTCGCCTTCTTCCCGATCATCTTCATGCCGGGGATCATGGGCGATATCATGTCCTTCCTGCCCAAGACAGTGATCGTGGTGCTCGCGAGCTCACTTCTGGTAGCCGTCGCGATCAACCCCGTCTTCTGCGCCAACTTCATGAACGTGTCGGAAAGTGCGCGCAAGAAGATGAATGAGGGCAGCGGCACGTTTTCGCGATTCCGCGACTGGTACGGGCGCTTCCTCTACAAGGCGACATCCCGTCCCTGGACGACCATCGGCGCCGTATCAGGCGTGGTCATCCTCGGCATCGTCCTCTTCGCCATGTTCGGAAAAGATCCGCTGTTCTTCCCCTATCTCGACCCCGAGCGCGCCCGTGTCCACATCGAGGCACCGCAGGGCACACCGCTCGACAGAACCGATCAGGTCGCCCGGCGCCTCGAGTCGGTCGTCGAGAGCACGCCGGCATCGCTCGAGAACTTCGAGACCATCGCAGGGCGCTCCGGCGGCGACACCGAGACCCACCTCGCCTCCATCAATCTGACCTACGCGCCCTTCAACGAGCGGGAAATTCGCGGCGCGACCGCGCTTGCCTCGCTGCGAGAACGGGTCAAAAGCATTACCGGCGCGGTCGTGAAGATCGAGGAAGGTGACAGTGGCCCGCCGACCGGCGACGATGTGTCTTTCGAGGTTCGCGGAGAGGACTACGAGGTCATCGGAGACATCAGCGAGTCCGTCCTCGAGATACTCCGGGGCTATCCCGAGCTCAAGGACATAGATTCCGATTACGAGGCATCGAGGCCCGAGTACCGCGTGGCCATCGACCGCGGCAAGGCTGCCTATTACGGGCTCTCCACCCGGGAGATCGCCTCGACCATCCGCACCGCGATAAACGGGAGCACCATCGGGAGCTACCGCGAGGGCGAGGACGAGTACGATATCGTCCTGCGCTACACCGAGGATACCCGCGACTCGCTGCACATGCTGCAGAACCTCGAGGTGGTCGCCAACGACGGAAGCCGCGTACCGTTGAGCGCGGTGTCGGAGATCTCGCCCCGCTCATCGCTGGGTGTCGTCAAGCGACGAAATCTCAACCGTGCGGTGAACGTCTGGGCCAACTTCGAGGAAACCGCCACAAACCGACAGGAGGTCCTCACCGAGATCAACACACGCGTGGATGAGATGAAGGCCGGGCTGCCGCAGGGCTACGCCATCGGCGCGGGCGCCGGATTCGACGTGCGCGCGGAGTCCACCACCTTTCTCGTGCAGGCCTTCGTGGTGGCGCTCTTTCTGATATTCGTCGTGCTCATCGCCCAGTTCAACTCGGTGGCGGATCCCTTTGTGATCCTCTTCAGCGTGTTCCTGTCCATCGGCGGTGTGCTGTGGGGCTTTCTGATCACCGGGCAGGCCTTCGTCATCATCATGTCCGGCATCGGCTGTATCGCGCTCGCCGGTGTCGTGGTGAACAACTGCATCGTACTGGTCGACTACACCCATCGCCTCATTCGCGACGGCATGCCCTGGGGGGAGGCACTCATCGAGGCGGGCCGCACCCGCCTGCGGCCGGTACTGCTGACCGCGCTCACCACGGTACTCGCGCTGATCCCGATGGCGATCGGCGTCAGCTTCGACGTCCACAGCTTCTCGATTCAGGTCGGCTCGGAATCGGCGGAGTACTGGAAGGCGTTCGCGCTTACCATGCTCTTCGGGCTCACCTTCGCGACGGTGATGACCCTGGTGGTGGTGCCCTCGCTGCTGACGATAAAGTATCGCTTCCTCGACCGCCGCCGCGACCACGTCACGGTGCAGTAGCGGCCCGCCGCGTCAGGGGGCGGTGCCGGCCCGCCTCGCCTCCTCGTCCATCATGATGCCGAGGATGGTGCGGTCGGTTTCGACCATACCGGGCTTGCTCAGTCTGCCGAGATTGCGGACGGTCTGCTCGACCTCGTCGGAGACGATTCCCTCCGAACCGGGCACACGGCGGTCGGCCACAGCAAGCATCGCAGCCTGCACCGCGGAGCCTGCTCCCGTTGCCACCTTGAGCGCGCAGCTCGCCTTCGCTCCGTCACAGGCGATCCCGGCCAGATCCTCAATGACATTCGTCACAGCGCTCGCCATCTGAACGGCATCGCCGCCGCGCAGATGTACGAGCCCGGCCGCGGCGCCTGCCCCGGCCGCCACGGCCGATCCGCAGAGCGCCGACAGGCGCCCAGTGTGGGCCTTGATATAGGCGGTGACGATATGGGCGATCGACACGGCCTCGAGCATCGACCTCTCGCCGGAGCGAAGCTGCCCGGCTGCCGCCGCGACGACATTGGTCGCCACGATGCCGTGATTGCCGCTTCCCGACGAGCTCATGGCCGGCAGCGGTGCACCCCCCATGCGTGCATCGGAGGCCGCCGCTGCGATCTTTCGCGCCGCGGTAATGAGATCGTCCGACATGAGCCCGGCC
>CAZVXU010000111.1:0-7808 GCA_964631585.1 uncultured Spirochaetaceae bacterium
AACCAGAATGATTCGTGCCGGAGGCGCGCGAAAACGTCGGCCCATTTTCGCGCCTCGAGCGACACGCCGTCGGTGCCGGCAAACCTCGTCGATACGAAACCGATACGTTTCTTATCCATGCTTGGTGCTCGAGCATCTACTGTATCATCGATCAGGGCTCTCTGCCATTAGACGAACGGTTTCAATGATCTCCCTGGCGGTGGTGATCGGTTCCAGCTTCTCAGTGATTTCTCCGGTGCTTCCGTCGGGACTCGAATGCCCCACGAGCTCCAAAGCCACCGGCTGTCCATCCCGGATGCCCGGCATGTGGACCTCACTGCGGTACACCAGGGCCGGCTGTCCGCTACCCCATTCGCCGCCGGAGTAATTCGCGTCCGTCTCGTCGGCATCGGCAGGGAAGAACTCGTTGAAATCGGCCGAGTGATTCACCTCGAAATACACCACGAGGGACTCATAACCCCGGGGAAGCAGTGTGGCCATCCTGAAGTCGGCTTTGGGGGTAGCAGTTGTTACTGCATCAGGCATCGGATTCTCGCGCGTGGGAACGGGCAGTCCGTCGGCGTATATCTCGCCCCGACGATGCGACCACACCGGCAGGCTCTCGGCACGACGAATGCTCTCCGTTGGCTTCGGGTCGGCGGGTGCGCCGCGCCAGCTCTGGTTGGCGATCCGGTCGGTGACGAAGAGGGTCGTCAGGAACTCGCCGTCTGTGGTCTCGCACCACGCGACCATCTGGGGTGCGTTGCTCACACGGATGAGGGGCATGACACGGAGCTTGTGGGTGAAGTGCTCCCCGGCGGTCACCGAAATGGTTGCGGGTACGCCGCCGTCAACGGGGACGGTGCGCTCACGGGGCTCCGGGGATCCGCCCGCGAAGAGGGGCGTGGCGAACGCGATAATCGCGCATACAACGGTGGACGTTTTGGTCATCTGTAGCCTCCTTGGCAGCTATTGTAACTAGAAAGTAACTTAGGCTTAAGTTACTGTACGGTTACAAAAGTGTCAAGCAGTTTTAAAACCCTGCCAGTCGCCGATGTCTATCCTTTCAACAGGGCAGCCACCGCGTCCGCAAGCCGGTGCCAACCGGCATCGGAGCCGATATCGATACCGTTGAAGTCGGTGACTGCGTCGCTGCGAAGGGTGAGGTAGAAGACCGCGCCTGTGATGATGGCGAGCAGGGCGTGCATGTCGAGCTCCCGTGTCTGATCCTGGGGCGCGAGGATCTGCCGATAGCGGGCGGTTAGCTCCAGACCTGTTTTCTCGCGTGATTCTGAAAAGGCCTCGGTGATCGCATTGTGATAGCTGAGCTCCCATATGAGAAGCTGCTTGGTGAGGTCGTCCTCCTTGACCGCCGCGTGCAGGTCGAGAATGACACGGCGTATCACCTCGGCGCGCGGGGTGCCCGGGGCGATGCGCTCCAGCGCCTGTTCCGCAGCGCGGGACTGGAGAGGATCGAGCTCATCGGCGACCGCGCGGTAGAGACCAGACAGGTCGCCGAAATAGCGATATATGAGCACCTTGCTGACACCAGCACGATCGGCAATTGCGTTTACCCCCAGCGCGGAGAAGCCGTCCCGGCGAATGATCTCGATTGCGGCATCCACCAGACGCTTTTCCGTGCGCTTTCTGTCTCGCTGTTTTCCGGTTCCCGGCTCGCTCATGCGATAAATGTTACCGGTGAGTAACCTGCCTGTCAAGGGCCGAAGCTCTTGGTCAGGAAGGCATACCATCCGTATACTGATAGCAGACTTGTGACAGGAGGATTCCGATGAAGCGAGCCTCATGGCGAGCTCCACTTCTTGCAATCTGTGGCGTGGTGTTGATGGCGCCGGCGATGCCGGCCCAGAGTAATCTATTCGATGTGGTGAGAGAAGGAAGCCCGGCGGAGGTCCGTCAGGTCATAGCGGATGGCGCCGATGTGAATGCGAGGTCCGAGAAAGGCCGGACGCCGCTGATGCTGGCGGTCGCATTCAACGAGTCCCTGGGGAGTATCCGTGCGTTGCTGGATGCCGGCGCCGATGTGAACGCCCGTAGCGAGGCGGGTACCACCGCGCTGATGATGGCAGCCGCGTACAATTCCGACCAGCGCGTCCTCGGCCTGCTTCTCGACGAGGGCGCCCGGGTCAACGTGAAGAACAATATCGGAGAGACGCCCCTGCTGTCGGCTTCTCGAAGTAATCCGAATCCGGAGGTCGTCCGGATGCTGCTCGACGCGGGCTCGGATATAAACGTACGAGGAGCCTACGGTTCGACGCCGCTCATCGCCGCCGGAGTGAATCCGAACACGGACGTGCATGATGTGCTGCTCGATGCCGGCGCGGATATGAATGATACCGGTGAGAACGGTGGCACGGTGCTCATGACCGCCGCGCTGTTCAACAGAAACCCCGAGGTCATCGGGTACCTGATCAATGCCGGCGCCGAGCCTGGCCGTGAGGACGTGCACGGCAATACCGCCTGGGACTACGTTCAGATGAACAGGCAGCTGGCCGGCACGGAGGCCTTTGACTTGCTCAAGGATCTCTCGGGTAATTAGCGATAGTAGATTGACGAACTCTTATAGATAGTGGAGAATATGGGGATGTGTCCTCAGATGCCGTTCGACAGGAGTTTGTCCCCTGAGTCGTCTCGTCTCTCCCGTGCGCACATACTGCGGCGACGTATACTCGTCTACGTTCTGGCCTCTCTGCTTGTCGTGGGAACGGCCATCGGGATCGTCTCGACTCGCCCGTTTATTCAGGCACTCCAGATATCACAGCAGCGCGAGGTCGCGCATCGCGCGGAGCTCACGGCACGTGCCCTGGGAGAGTTCGCACGCTCCGCGCAGGAGACAGCCCGCCAGATAACGAGCCGTACGCGGATACGCGAGATGCTTGGCTCCTACCTTCACGCCGAGGTCACCACCGAGGAGCTTCGCGCATTTACCGTCCCCAAGCTCGAAGACGCGCTCCACCGGTCCGCCCATGCTGTCGGGGTGACCCGCGTCGATGCGTCCGGAAGCGTGGTGGCCGTGGCCGGCGAGCCGGTGCCCGACAGCGGTCGCCCGGCGCCGGGATTCGATAGCGTCACGCCGGCACTTATCGGCACCGGCCGCTACGGAAGCCGAGATTGCGACGACGGTAAGGAGGGTGCCGCACCGCGGATTCTTGTAGCCGCACCCATCGAAGCCGCCGATGGCGAGCGGCTCGGAGTGGATCTGGTGCTCTTCGACGCAACTGCACTGGTGGATTTGGTTCGCATGGGACGTCCGTCCGAAGACTCAGCGCGTCACGCCGCGCTGTTCACAGGCGAGGAATTTGTAACCGACTGCACCGGTGCCTTCGGCAGGTCCAACATGGGCGCCTGGGACTGGAACGGTGATCGCGGAGAGCCGGTGTACAGCGAGCCGGGGTGGATCAGCGCTTCGGCTACTGTCTCGGGCACTGACTGGTCGGTCGGTATCGCGCTCCCTGAAGAACGGGTGTACGGCCCCCTGCGCGAACAGCTCCTGGGAGTATCGGGTTCCGTCGTGGCGCTGCTGCTCCTCGGCGTGCTTGGCGCCGTGCTGACGGTACGCCCGCTCGCCGGTAGCCTCGTGCTTCGTTCCGAAGAGCTCGAGCGCGAGGTGAACTCCAAAACCGCGGAGCTCGAGGAGCAGCGTCGGATAGCCGAACGCGCGAATCAGGCCAAGACGGCGTTTCTTGGCAATATGAGTCATGATCTGAGGACGCCGCTTCAGGGCATCATGGGCTTCCTGTCGCTGCTGTCGGAGACAGCGGAGACTCCCGAAGAGAAGAAGTACGTCCGGTATGCCGATGAATCAGCGCAAGATCTGCTGCGCCACGTTGACGATCTTCTCGAAATAGGCCGAATCGAGAGCGGGGGCTTGCAGATCATCGAGCAGGATTTCTCCATCCGGGAGAGTCTGGCGTCGGCGGTGGAGATCATGCGTCCCCAGGCGGAGCGCAAGCGCCTGTCGCTGACCGCGCGCGTCTCCGATGCGGTGCCGGAGAATATCCGGACGGACCCCGTGCGCATTCGCCAGGTGACATTGAACCTTCTGGGGAACGCCGTGAAGTACACGCAGTCCGGCTGGGTGCATGTGCGCGTGGACTACCGGGAGGTCGAACCGGGCAGGGGGGAGATCGAGATCACCGTGCGGGACACCGGCCCCGGAATCCCGGAAACCGAGCTGGAGGGCATATTCGATCGCTTCTCGCGGCTCCACTATACGACCTTCTCTCATGCGGGTTCGGGTCTCGGTCTGACGATCAGCCGGGGACTCGTGGAAATGATGGGGGGAAGGATCTGGTGCGACAGCGAGCTCGATGCGGGATCGACCTTTCACGTGCGTTTGCCCGTCGCCACCGCGGCCGCGAACATACAGACGCCTGATCGAACCGATACCTCGGACATCGCCCATGCGCCCGGATCGCTTCGCGTACTCGTAGCCGAGGATGATCGCCTGAACGGCGTGCTCATTACTCATCTCCTGAAAAAGCTCGGCCACAGCGTCACCGTCGTTACGAACGGGCGATCTGCCCTGGAGGCGGTCCTCGAGAGCAAATACGACATTGTTTTCATGGATGTGCAAATGCCCGAGATGGATGGTCTGGAGGCCACGCAGCGGATCCGTGAGTCCACAGACCCCGGGACCGCCTCGATACCGATAATCGCCATAACGGCTTACGCAGCGCAGGAGGATCGAGAGCAGTTTCTGGCCGCAGGAATGTCGGCTATCGTCACAAAACCCCTGGATGGAGGCGACCTGGAGCGGGCGATTGCCGATACCGGCGAAATCGCCACCCGGGCCGGGTGACGAGGCGTCGAATCTGCGCGACAATGGGGGCATGAAACCCGAAATCGGATTTGTCGGGCTCGGCGTCATGGGGCGCCCGATGGCCTCCCATCTCGCCCGCAAGTACTCGGTGATCGCCTATGACGTCAACCGCTCGCGCCTGGACGGACTGACCGGAGTAGAAGCCGCAGGGCGCCTCGCAGAGGTATCCGAGGCCGGGGTGGCGCTGTTGTCGCTGCCGTCAACGGAGGCGGTTGAGACGGTCGTGCTCGGAGATGGCGGCCTTGCCGAGCATCTCCGAGCCGGGTCCACTCTCATCGATGTCTCAACGACTCAACCCGTCGTGAGCCGTCGCATCCGGGATGTGCTCGGTGAGAAGCACATCGACTTCCTCGATGCGCCGGTCTCCGGGGGAGAGAAGGGTGCCCGCGAGGCGTCGCTGTCCATTATGGTCGGCGGTGCGCCGGAGGTATTCGCACGCCACAAGGAACTGCTGTCGCTCATGGGCTCATCGGTGGTTCATGTGGGTGATGTGGGAAGCGGCGGCATCGCGAAGCTCGTGAACAACATGATCGTGGCTGCTGCCTTCACATCCATCGTCGAGGGGTTCAGCCTCGCCGCGCGGAACGACATCGACATCGACATGCTTTACCACGCGATCCGTGGTGGATGGGCCGGGTCGAAGGTGCTCGACGTCAGCGCCGAGGCGATCACGAGAGGCGACTTTGCTCCGGGTGGCACGGTTGAGCTGCTGTGGAAAGACCTCGGCTATGCGCGGGACCTCGCCCGCATGCAGGATGTCCCGATCCCTGTGACCGCGGCCGTCGATCAGGTGTTCGTCGCCGGCCGGGCCGCGGGGCTCGGTGATCTCTCCCAGCCCTCACTGATAAAGCTGTGGGAACAGGTGATGGGGCGCGAGATCTCGGGCGACGGCGGCGCCCCGCGGCCGGACAGGCGCACGGAGGAGTCCTCGTGAGACTCTCCCGGGTGTTCTCCTGCCCCCTGTCCAATCCGTACGCAGTGAGTCCCCTGCATCCCGAGGACGGTGTCGGCTTTTTCGCCGCGCCGGAGACCGAGGGCCCCGTGATTCGGCTGAGGTTGGAGGACGGGGTCTGGCGGGACGACGAGATAGCGTCGGGGCCCGGCGGATGTATGAGCATCATATCGGAGCCCGGCCGAACGGGGGCCTACCTCGCCATCATGCAGTGCTATCCGATCTTTCGCTTCGAGGCCGGCGGTATCTTCCGCCTCTCGCCGGACAATCGTGCAGGTGGGGCCGTACAACGTCTTTTCGAGCTACCCTTTGTCCATCGTATCGAAACGGTGCCCGGGGAGGGTGGCTATCATCTCGTAGCGGCGACCATCACCCAGGCCAAGGATTCGCAGGAGGATTGGTCCCGTCCCGGTGTCGTCTACCATGCGTGGATACCCGAGGACGGCGAGCCGGGCGAGCTCACACCGGTTCTAGAGGGTCTTTACCACAACCACGGGATGCTCCGCACGCGTCTCGACGGACGGGACGTCGTACTGGTATCCGGGGATCAGGGACTGTTCGCAATTACCTTCGACGATTCCGCCGGGCCGCGGGCGGAGGGGCCGCTACTCGAGGCACCCATCAGCGAGGTTGCGCTTGTCGACCTTCTCGGCGACGGGGCTCCGCAGCTTGTGACCGTCGAGCCGTTCCACGGAAACCGGATCGCGCTGTATCGGGCTCAGCAACAGGCAAAACTACTCGAGCGGGACATCTGGTCGGAGGTCTGGTCCGCGCCGGCTGCCTTCGGGCACGGGCTGTGGGGCGGAACGCTCCGGGGTGAGCCCGCCGTGCTGATTTCCGACCGTCGCGAGAGCTCCGATCTTCGTGTGATCCGGCGTGCGGAAGGCGCGGGAACGGACGATGAGGCGTCGGGCGACCAGGTCGGGTTGACCGACGAATCTGCGGCGAAGGGTGTCAGCGCCGCGAACATGGCCGTTGTGGAATCGGACTCGCAGACCTACGTCGCCGCGTCCGAGCAGGCTACCAACGAGATCGCAGTCTACAGGGTCATATGAATGGAAGGGAGATTCCGGTAGATGTCGGACAATGAACGGTTCGCTCCGGCGGTACCCTGGGTAATGTTTCTCATCATGATGGTGTTTTTCGCCGTCTTCCCGCGTCTCCTGCTTGCGCCGCTGCTGCTACGGATCTCATCAGGTCTGGGCATCGAATACGGACGAGCATCCGGCTTTTTTCTGACCGCGGCCTTCGGTTTCACCACGGGGCTCCTGACCTCGGGCTTTGCTGCGAAGTTCTATACCCATCGCTGGACCATCGTGGGCAGTGTGGCGTTGACGGGAGTCTCGTTTCTCGCTCTCTCGACGGTGCAGACTGTCCTCGCTTTCCATGTCGTACTGTTCGTGGGGGCCTTCGGCAATGGCCTGTATCCCGGATCAGGAGTCGCCTCCGTTGCCGCCCTCGTGCCCGACCACCACCGGGGAAAGGCGCTGGCCATGCACGAGGCGGGACCGAACCTCGCCTTCATTCTCGCGCCGATACTTGCAGCCATCATCGCTCCGTTTGCCGGGTGGCGGGGGGTATTTGTGCTCACCGGCGCAGCGGCGCTGATCGCGGCCGCGGTGTTCGCCGCATTCGGGCGCGGACACCGGGAGAGAGGGGAGCCGCCGCACTTCGAGAATATCAAGCTGTTTCTGCACAGCCGCGATTTCTGGATTACCGCCACCCTTTTCGCCGTCGTTGTGAGCACGGCGGTCGGCGTATTCTCGATGCTTCCGACCTTTCTGGTTGTCGAGCACGGGCACTCGGAGCAGTTCGTAAACACCCTGGTCGGAGTCTCCCGCATTACCGGCTTCGCGGCTATCTTCACGGCCGGCGCGCTCTCGGACCGTTTCGGTTTCGCCGCGGTGGTGAGTGTCATCATGAGCGTGACGGGGATCATGACGATTCTGATCGGGCTCACCCACGGTACGGTGTTGCTCGTAGCCGTGTTTCTGCAGCCCCTCGTCGTGCAGGCCTTCTTTCCGGTCGCGATTCGGG
>CAZVXU010000112.1:0-7731 GCA_964631585.1 uncultured Spirochaetaceae bacterium
CGGTCGACTTCGTCCACGAGCTGCGAGATCTCGACCTGAATCTGCATTCGGTCTTCGGAAGAGTAGATGCCGTTCGCGGACTGGACGGCCAGCTCGCGGATGCGGTGCAAGATGTCCTGGGTTTCCTGAAGGTAGCCTTCGGTGGCCTGAATGAAGGAGACGCCGTTCGACGCATTGCGAGACGCCTGGTTCAGACCCCGGATCTGGCTCCTCATCTTCTCCGATACCGCGAGCCCCGCCGGATCGTCGCCGGCGCGGTTGATACGCAGACCGGAGCTCAGTTTCTCGACGTTACCCTGAACACGGTTGGTTACCGTGCCGCGCACACGTTCTGCGAACATGGCGCTCAAGTTGTGATTAATAATCATGTAGCTTTTCCTCCGTGAAAAGTCATAGGCCCGTCAACGACGGGCGCCGGGCATCCGTGCCCGGGTATGGAAGTCCTATTTTTTCGTTGCCACCTCCTCTAAAGCTCAGTTCTTATACTCCGATACTCAGAGTAAGGGAGAACATGCCTTGAAGCGGTGCAGGCCGATTCAGGGAGTTTTCCCTATTCATAAGCTTCGACCCCCCGTTCTTTAACCTTTAGCGAGTTCTCGTATTAATCGGTAGAAATTCCGTGCGAGTGGGGTGCTGACTGAGGATGTCGGTACGGATGCGCGCTGCTCAGGAGGACTGCAGGCGGTCCATGTACTCGCGAGCGATAGGATCCTCGGGCTCGAGATCGAGCACCGAGTGGAAAAAGCCCTCTGCTTCTTCGGCCTTGCCCTGCTTGAGGGCCAGGATGCCCAGGTTGGACATGATCTTGGTATTGGTGGGCTCTTTGCCGAGCGCGTCTTCGAGCCGGCGCCTGCTCTTTTCGTACTCGCCGAGCTCCATGTGGCAGATTGCCAGCTCGTTCAGGGTGTCGGGATGGTCCGAGCCGTGCTCCTCGGCCTTGAGAAAGGCGTCGCGGGCTTCCTCGTACATCTCGAGTCGACGATAGGCCCACCCCAGCAGAAACCAGGCATTCCAGACTTCGGGGTGCGACTCGAGAAACTGCTTTACCCTGCGTATGCCTTCCTCTTCCTTGCCCATCCGAATGAAGTCGTAGGCTTCCTTGAAGAGGGTATCGAGGAGGTTCTGGGAGTCGATCTCGTTAATAATGGAACGGGCCTCGCTGATCTTCTCCTCGTCATCGCCGGAATTGGTGTAGCTTTCCAGATGGAGACGGGCACGCTCGTAGTTTCGGCGTTTCAGGTAAAAGTGGGCCGCGTTCAGATGTGCTTCGGGCAGCACCTCGTCTTTTTCGAAAAGCCCGGCGTAGGTCTCCAGAGCCAGTTCCTCGTAATGGCGCGCGCTGTCGTCATCTCCACGGGATTCCGCGGCGTCCGCGCGCTGCTCGTAGAGCAGGGCAAGGTTGAGCTCGACACGGCTGTCCCCCGGCAGGAGCCCACCGAGGGCGCGGAAGATTTCCTCGGCAACTTCGAAGTCCTTATTCTTGGCCTTGAATACGCCGGTCTCGGTGAGCTCCTCGATAATGTCCGGCCGCGCCTCGAGGACGAAACGACGGTAGTAAGCGGCGTGTTCGTGATCGTGTTTGTAGGCGAGGATCTTGAGCATGGCCGCAATGATCTGCTCCCAGCTGAGGTCCGAGGGATCCCACCTGTCTCCGGTGCCACCGGTCGCCTCGACGGGAAGCATGATTTCCGGATCGATCTCGAGTTCACCCACCTGCCGCTCCAGGGATTCCGGCACGGCGATATAGATGATATTGGCGAGAGGATCGGGCTCGTCCGCGTGTGCGGATGGTGTGTCCTGGTGGTTCATGATGGTTCGTTTCCGTTCTGGGTCTGGTCCGGGTCTTCCTGGTTCCTGAGAGTCCGGGCTTTGTTCGAGTTCAGGAAGCCCGAGATCATCAGTTTATACTTCATGGGAATGGTCTCGGTGTCGAACTGCAGTGCGAGTGCCGCGATGTCACTTCGCCCCTCGACGGCCTCGAATCGAACGACGATCGCCGGCACGTCGATTTCCTCGTCGGTTTCCGTCAGCGTCAGCCGCAGGTTAGCCTGCTTGTTCACGAGGAACTTTGCAACCCCGAGAATAACCACCTTTGCGCCGCCGAAGGAAACGTCCCGTAGAATGCACCTCCGCGGAACCCCGTCGATGTAGACCATCGCGTCTTTATGGTTGACTCCCATGGCGCGGGCGCTGTCGGCGGTGACCGGTATGCGCTCGTCCTTGCGACGGGTCGAGCTGGTATTGGCGTCGATCAGCTTGCCGAGGATCTCGATGAGATCGTCCGGCGGTCGTTGAGTGTAGGTGAGCGTGAGAAAGTAGAGGTCGGGTTTTTCCTGCCCGTACGGAGTGTATCCGGCGATCTTGGCTCCCACGAAGAAGGAGATAGGATCCGCCTTGTCGCGCTGCAGGAAGCTCAGACGAAGTGACACCATGCTGTTCGACTTCTTTATCGCTTCCGAGAGCGAGGTCTTCATGTTCGCAATGACCTTCGCGCCCGTCATCGACGCCGAGTACACCACTATCGGCCACTGATACCCCGTGCATTTGAGGAATACCTGCTTCGGATAGAGGAGGGTGGCCTTTATTACGTCCTTGGTGAACGTGACGTCGACGTCCGAGTACTGCTGATAGTATCGGGCGATTTGCTGGCTGGTGCTGATCGCCATGGGCTTGTGACACGAATACTACGGCACCGCTGAGAACGGTGTCAACACGGCCTACTCCTCGAGAGAGGAATCTAGCGTGTGAATCAGGTTGTCGGCAATGGCCTCGATCTGATCGGCCTCGCCGCTCTCCTCGGGGACGTCGGTCTCCGAAGCGGTGGAATCGCGCGTCTTGAATACCTCATCCACCGAGAGAAGGCCGGCGAGTATGGCGATTTTCAGAGGATCGGAGGTTGAAACCGAGCCCTGTATCTCCTGAACCTTCGTGCGATAGTAGTCGACGATATCGCGAAGTCGTCCCGGGTCTTCATCAGTGTGTATGGTAAAGGACGTCCCGAGCAACTCAATGCGCATGAATCAGAAGATGTCCAGCTCACCCCGATCTTCGGAGCTCTCCTCGTCACTCGACTCCTCCCCGGAGTGGGGCTCGCTTGTCGTAGCATGGGATGGATCCTCGGGCGCATTTTCGGCCGACTGCCGCTCTGCTTCGGCGTGCCCGTCATGCGGCGGTGCCGGGGCATTCTCCTGCGCACCGCTTTCCCCCGGCGAACCGTCGAGCACGTCATCCTCGAGCTGATCGAGTTGATCAAGCGCCGAGAGAATTCCCTGTTCGATCTCCGACTGGTCCTGCTTGAAGTCGGATATCTTCGCCTCGAGCTCGCTGATGCGTTGCTCGTAACTCTCGAGCTTCTCCTTGAGGACGGAGTTCTCGTGCTTCAGATCCGCGATGCGCGAGACGGCGGCATGAACCTTCTTCTCGAGCGTTCGAATCTGATCGAGGGTTATCATACGTTGGCGTTCTTCCTGGCCGTCTCGACAAGTTGCTTGAAGGCCGATGGATCCTCGATCGCCATGTTCGACAGGGCCTTTCGATTAACCTGTATGTCGGCCTTGTTGAGTCCTTCTATGAATCGGGAGTAGGACATCCCTTCCGCCCGGCAGGCCGCCGAGATACGCGTGACCCAGAGTCTGCGGAAATCGCGTTTCCGGGCTCTGCGGTCGCGATAGGCATACTGCAGGGACTTCGCGACGGCATCCTTTGCCGTGCGATGGAGCTTGCTGCGGCGGCCCCAGTATCCCTTTGCCTGCTTGAGAATCTTGTTTCGTCGATCCTTACGTCGTGTTCCGTCTACTGCGCGTGGCATATGTCGTGACTCCTGTTCTTATCTCTCTGCGCTCTAACTGTACGGAATGAGCTTCTTGGCTCGCTTTGCCTCTTCCGGGCTGAGAATGGCGGCTTTGCGCAGATTCCGCTTTCGCTTGCGCGACTTCTTGGTAAGAATGTGACGGAGCCCCTGCTTCTTGTACTTCACCTTGCCCGTGGGCGTTACCCGAAAACGCTTGGCGGCGCTTCTGCGTGTCTTCATCTTCGGCATGCCGTATCTCCTAAATTGTTATGGAACGTGCGTGTGCTCTACTTCTTCGCTGAGGCAGGGCTGACGATCATCGACATGAACCGCCCCTCCATGCTGGGCGATCGGTCGAGGTGATAGGCGTCCCCCAGGTTCTCCTTCACCCGTTCGAGTACCTGACGGCCGATTTCGGTGTGGGCCATTTCGCGTCCACGGAACCGCACCGTTACCTTCACCTTGAAGCCTTCGTCGAGAAACTCGCGAATATGCTTGGTCTTGAATTGGAGATCGTGGGACTCGATCTTGGGCTGCATCCGGATCTCTTTCAGCTTGACCAGCTTCTGCTTCTTCTTCGCGTCACGGTTCTTTTTCTCCTGCTCGAACTTGTACTTGCCGTAATCGAGCAGTTTACAGACCGGGGGCTTGGCCTGGGGAGCAACTTCAACGAGATCAACGCCACGCTCCCGGGCACGATTGAGTGCCTCGGTGGTCGGGATGATCGCCTGCTCTCCGGTGTCATCGTCGATGAGTCGAACTTCGCGAACGCGAATACCTTCGTTCGTTCGTAGGTCTTTCGCTGCCAATCTGCCTCCTGTGGACCGTTATCCGCTGCGTATAGAGTGCTGTACTCTATCACTGCCGTGGGAAAAGGTCAAACGGTTGTACTTCGTTACCTGAGAAGGTATTGTTTGAGAACAACCTACGGCAAGCCCGAATGGAGCAGCCAACGACGATGGACGGGGCAGAACGAGCGCTCGAACGAGCCGAGCAGCGAGAGCAGGAGAACCTCAACACCTACGACATATACGCGGCGATTACCGACCACATCGGATTGAAGCGCCTACTTTCGAGTCTCATGGAGGACGCTAAGTCTCACCTTCACGAGCTCGAGGAGTTTCGTGCCCGTTCGGATGCGAAGGACCTCTTCGACGAGACCAAAGCGGGGTCGATCGGTGACCTGGAGTCTTTCGAGGTGGAGTACGCATTTGACGCATCGATGGAGTACATCGACTTTCTGCGGACTATTTTCGAGCGGGAAGAGGCGCTCGTCGCTGTCTATGATGCCCTTGCCGGCGCCGCCGCCGACAGCGACGCCGTGTACTTCTTCAAACGACTGGCCGAGGACGGTCGAAAGCACGCCTGGCTCGCCAAGGACCGCTACGACCTCGAACGGCTGAAGTAGTCACATGATTGCAACGGAACCCCTATAGTGCTAACCTCTCGGCAACTATGCTCCTGTATCTTGTAGCCTCGGCTCCACTATTTGCGCTGACTCTCTGCCTCTTCTATCGTGTCACCCATCCGGGTCCGTCCGCAGTGATGTTCTTCCACGGCGTGCTCTCGGCGGTCCCGATGCTGGCGCTGTGGTGGGTGCTCGGCTCGGTAGTGGAGCTTACCTATACACCGGGCGGGCTTTATGTGCGCGAGCTCACCCTGCGCATGCTGCACCCGCTGCTCCCGGCTGTCGGCGCATTCTTTCTCTTCGAGCGTCGCCTGTGGCGGGAGCGGGGCCACGTAGCCGTTATCGCAATGGTGGCGTTTCTCGCAGGCGTCTATTTCGTACAGTCCCTGGTCGATGTGCTTCGCATTCCACACTACTACAGTCCCTATGTTGCCTTCCTGCTTCCCTCCCTTCGGATCGGACTGATCGCGGCGGTGCCCGCTCTCATCGGGGCAGCATCGCGGGAACCTCGGCCGCTGCGTCTGTTACTGGGCGCCGGTGTCGTGCTGCTCCCGGCCGCCTTTGCCGGCGCCGCGTTGCTCGATCACCTGAACTATGCCCTCCTTGGGTATCTGGCAACCGCCCTCGTCGTTGCCCTTGGGGTGCTGATGCACGTCCTTCTCCTTGGGGCCTACTATCCCCGGCGGACGCAGGCATTCTCCTGGAGCATCCAGGGGACGGATCGGCGAGCCTCAGAAGGACGTATCGGCGACAGGGATGGAACGGACGAGAGCGGCGGCGAAGACGGAACAACCGGGAGCGGCGGTGACGGCAAGCGGCCGGTGACCGAGGCATCCGAAAACGTCGCCCACGATGCCTGATCCGCTTTCTCCTCGGACAGTCCGCCTGGTGGCTCTCGCGGCGGCCGTCTCCATACTCTCCGCCTGTGCGCCCTCCGCCACGCTCGTGAGCGATCCCGTTTTTGCCGAGCTCTACCTCTCGGATCGTCAGGAGCTCCGTCGTTTCGAGGCGGCCGCCGGGGAGGCCGGCTTCGAGTTGCAGTCGGTGACGCTCGATGCAGTTCCCTCGGGGCCGGAAGCGGTGGATGCCGCTCTCGATCGTATCGATCCCGGGCGACCGGCGGTGCTCTCGCCGCTGCTCGCCGCGCTGGCGCCCTTCCGGGACCGAGCGTGGGATCGGCATGGCACGCACGTTCTCCTGCTTGGGGGGCCGGACGACGTTGCCCCCGCGCATGCTGCGGATTCCCCGGCAGAGGAAGCGCCCGCCCATACCGATGGTGATGCGGATGTCGAGGTGTCGCGGGTCGTTCACGACCGCGCTCCGGCCTTTGCCGAGCTCGGCCGGCGTGTCGGCGGGAACTCTATCATTGCCTTTTTTCGGAGTGACACTCCGGCCCGACGCGCGGAACTCGATGCGTTCCGTGGCGGTCTCGGCAACGGCGTTGAGAGTGCTCGGTTCGTAGTTTTCGAGAGCACGCCGGACGACTCCGCGGTCCGTGAGGAGCTTTTCCGGGTGCGCTCGCCCGATGTAGAGCTCGTCGCGGCTTTTCTCGGGCCGCAGAATCGGCTTGTGCTCGGCGAGATCGGCGGCATGGGCGGGACGCCGCCTCCGGTGGCGACGGAGGACCTGGGGCCGGCCGCCGCATACGAGTCATTTGCAGCTTATAGCGTGGAGCGGGATTACGCCGCTGCGGTCGGCGCCTTTCTTTCGGGCCGACGGGGCACGATTATCGTCGATGCCCGGCTTGTGGACCGTGACGCTGAACGGGATGATCGTGTACCATAGAGAAATAGGTGTTATGATTGAGCGGTAACCGGGTCGCACAACTAAACGGTTTGTGAGAAGCTGCCGATTGTGGAAACAGGGTGTCCTTTGGGTAATTGGAGAGCTTCAAACTGTTTGACAAAGGGTAGGCCCGGAAATATAATCGGAAATGCTTTTACGGAGCGTTCAGCGACCAAGAGAAAAAGGAGCTGAGTAATGAAAAGAGGCAGCCTCGGGTACGTGCTGGTACTGCTGTCACTGTTGTGTCTTCTCGCTGTCCCTGCCTTCACTCAGAGTAGGAACGTAACGAACATCGTCTCGGTAGTTCTCGATGATTTCGACAATCCTCAGGAGAGCCGGTATATCGTTCGGGGGAGCAAGTTCATCAACGAGGCTTTCGTTGACGACAGTGGGATGGTACTGCATGGCCATCTGCGGACTTTCCCGACCGCGCTCTATCGCGAGGAGCCCGAAGACAGAGAACTGCGCGCGCTGGGCGTCAACGCCGCGTTCAACCGGAAGGGCTATAACTTCATAGAGATCATTCCGGCGTCTGAGGGAGAGGATGGAGAACTGGTGCCCGACGGAATAGAGATTCCGGGAACGGTTCGGGATATGAGTATCTGGGTGTGGGGTAGCAATCGGACGTACTCTCTCGAAGTGCAGTTGCGGGATCATCGCGGAATTGTACATACCCTCGACTTCGGTAGCATCGCCTACCGAGGGTGGGATAACCTCAACATCAATATTCCGACGTATATCCCGCAGG
>CAZVXU010000113.1:0-3053 GCA_964631585.1 uncultured Spirochaetaceae bacterium
TCTCCTTACGCCCTATTTCGTTCTGCTGATTGTACCCACACGCTGCTATATACCTTACATCACTTGCCTACGGCCGGCGCCAACTATAGCTTAAGCCCTGAGTTCCACATGCCGCAGCACACACAGACGAGCGAAGCACACCGGGCCGCCATCCGCGTCGAGGGGGCACGTCAGAACAATCTCAAGAACCTGAGTCTCGAGTTTCCCCTCAACAAACTGATTGTGGTCACTGGAGTGAGTGGCTCGGGCAAGTCGTCGCTGGCCTTTGACACCGTCTACTCCGAAGGGCAACGGCGCTACGTGGAGACCTTCTCCGCCTACACCCGCCAATTCCTCGACCGTATGGACAAACCGCAGGTGGACCGCATCGAGGGGATACCGCCCGCAGTCGCCATTGACCAGACCAATCCGGTGCGCACCTCCCGCTCCACGGTCGGCACCATGACCGAGCTCAACGATCATTTGAAACTGCTCTTTGCACGTGCGGCAACCCTGTACTGCCGCTCCTGCTTGCGCGAGGTGCGCCGCGACACGCCACAGAGCATCCTCGACGGTCTCGATGGTGAGATCCCGACGGACAGCCGAATCATGATCACCTTCACCGTGCCGGTCCCGACCGATTTCGACCCCGCGGAAATCATCGAGCTTCTCGGGCAGGAGGGGTATACACGCATTCGCTCGCAAACGCCGGCGGCGGTAGAGGTGATACAGGATCGCACCCGCTATACGCCGGCGAACCGTCAGCGCCTCAGCGAAGACCTCGAGGCGGCGATGCACCACGGCAAGGGTCGGGTGACGTTCTACATCCTCGGCGCCGACCTCGAGCCCCGGGAAACCAGGCACTACTCCTCGGATCTCCACTGCGCGACCTGCGACATCCACTACCGTGAGCCGGCACCGAACTTCTTCTCGTTCAACTCGCCCATGGGGGCCTGCGACGCCTGCCGGGGTTTCGGGCGAGTCATCGGCATCGACTACGACCTCGTCGTTCCCGACAAGAGCAAGACTCTGGCCGACGGCGCGGTGCGTCCATGGCAGAGTGAGAGCTACGGCGTCTGCTGGACGGAGATGATGCACTTCGCCCGCACGCGCAACGTCAGAACAGACGTCCCCTGGGGCGACCTCACGGATGAGGAGAAGGCCTGGGTTATCGAGGGCGAGGGGCCATGGGAAGACGGCGAATGGTACGGCATTCGCCGGTTCTTCGACTGGCTCGAGTCAAAGAGCTACAAGATGCACATCCGGGTGCTGCTTTCCAAGTACCGGACCTACACGCCCTGCCCCGACTGCGGCGGAGCCCGGCTCAAACCGGAGCCGCTTCTGTGGCGACTCTCGAGCGGCGGTGAGCGGCTCAACATTCATGAGCTCATGCTCCTTCCCATTTCCCGAGCGGTTTCGTTTTTCGAGAACCTCGACCTCCCCCGACCTCTCGACGAGGCGGTGGAGCTCCTCCTCGAGGAGATAGCAACCAGGCTCGGATATCTGCTCGACGTCGGCCTTGGCTATCTGACCCTCGACCGCCAGTCGCGCACCCTCAGCGGCGGGGAGGTGCAGCGCATAAACCTGACTACAGCGCTGGGCACCTCGCTGGTGAATGCGCTGTTCGTGCTCGACGAGCCGAGCATCGGGCTTCACTCACGCGATATCGGCCGGCTTATTCGCGTTCTGCATCGACTGCGGGACGCTGGAAACAGCCTCATCGTTGTTGAGCACGATCCGGAGCTCATCGAAGCAGCCGACCTGGTTCTTGATCTCGGCCCGGATGCGGGGGCCGGCGGTGGCGCTATCGTCTTCTACGGAACGCCTGATGAGCTCCGCAGCGCGACGGACTCGGTTACGGGACGCTACCTCGGTCGCCGCCCGGCGCCGACGAACCGAGCGGCGGATGCCACCGGCGGGGACGTGGGTGCCGGTACTGTGCGTGCCGCTACTTTGCGTGCCGCAACCGCTGGTGCGGCGCACGGTGACGATTCCCGGACGGCTTCGGTTCTCTCCGTGCGAGGTGCTGCCGAGCACAATCTGCGCTCGATTGACGTCGATATTCCTCTCGGTATGCTCGTGTGTGTGACGGGGGTCAGCGGCTCGGGGAAATCGACCCTCGTACAGGACGTCCTCTACAACGCGATTCGCATGGAAACAGGTTCGCCGATGGAGCAGCCGGGCGCCTACGAGTCACTCTCGGGTCTCGAGCACATACACGATGTGGTGATGGTCGATCAGTCCCCCATCGGTAAGACGACCCGCTCGAATCCGGCGAGCTATGTGGGTGCGTTCGACGAGATACGAAAGCTTTTCGCCCGCGAGCCGCTGGCACGTGAGCGCGGCTACACCGCCGGCACCTTCAGTTTCAACTCCGGCGACGGTCGCTGCCCGACCTGCGGAGGGAACGGGTTCGAGCACGTAGAGATGCAGTTTTTGAGCGACGTCTACCTTCGGTGTCCAGAATGCAACGGCACTCGCTACCGCTCCGACGTGCTCGACGTGAAGATGGTTCCGCCGGCGGCCGGAAAATCCGGGGATAGTGACACCGCGGGCATGGACCCTGCGCCCGTCGGCGGCGGACTCTCCATCGCCGACGTCCTCGAGCTCACCGTCGACGAGGCGGTCGAAGTGTTTTCCTTCTCCAAACGCGTAGCGCGGCGGCTCGAGCCGCTGCGCGGCGTGGGTCTCGGCTACGTCACGCTGGGGCAGCCGGTTCCCACACTCAGCGGCGGCGAGGCCCAGCGCCTCAAGCTTGCCGGACACCTCGCGGACGCCTCACGAAGCTCGAAGCGTAAACACGACTCCCTCCTCTTCCTCTTCGACGAGCCGACCACGGGCCTTCATTTCCGTGATATCGAGGTTCTCCTGCAGGCCTTCCGGCGTCTCGTGGAGGCCGGCCACTCGGTGGTCGTAATCGAGCATAATCTCGACGTGGTCGCGGCGGCCGACTGGATTCTCGACCTCGGCCCCGATGGCGGCGAGGCCGGCGGCGAGATCGTCGCCGAGGGCCCTCCGGAACACCTTTTGGAGTCGGCAAGCGGCTATACGGCCGCGGCGCTGCGTCGATACCT
>CAZVXU010000113.1:3153-7702 GCA_964631585.1 uncultured Spirochaetaceae bacterium
CCGACGGCCGACGGTGGCGAGATGACGATCCGCGGCGCCCGGGAGCACAACCTGAGAGACGTCGACCTTACCATCCCGCGTGACGAGCTCGTAGTCATCACGGGCGTCAGCGGAAGCGGTAAGAGCACGGTTGCATTCGATATCGTTTTCGGGGAGGGGCAGCGGCGTTACCTCGAGTCCCTGAATGCCTACGCCCGGCAGTTCGTGCAACCGAGCAGCCGCCCGGACGTGGAGTCGGTCGTCGGCGTTCCGCCCACGGTAGCCATCGAGCAGCGCACGAGTCGGGGAGCGAACAAGAGCACGGTTGCCACGGTTACGGAGGTCTATCACTTTCTACGTCTGCTCTTCGTGAAGCTCGGTACACAGTACTGCCCCACCTGCGGTGTGCCCATCGAGCCGCAGAGCGTGGATTCGGTTACCGCCACCCTGCTCTCTCGTGCACAGCAGCGTCCTGTAACGGTGCTGGCCCCGCTGGTCACGGCACGCAAGGGCTACTACACCGACCTCGCCTCCTGGGCGGCAGGAAAGGGCTTTAAGTACCTGCGTGTTGATGGCGAGTTTCTCGAGACAACGGCCTGGCCGCGACTCGACCGGTTCCGCGAACACACCATCCAGGCCCCCGTCGGCGACGTGGTGGTCGAGCCGGCCAACCGCGCGCACCTTCGCGCCCTGCTCGAGCGGGCCGCGGCCCTCGGAAAGGGTGTCATCCACGTGCTCGACGGTCATACCCAGGAGGAGACGGTCTACTCCACCGAACGGTCATGTCCCGTCTGCGGCCGGGGTTTCGAAGACCTCGATCCGCGACTTTTTTCGTTCAATTCCAGACACGGGTGGTGTCCGGAATGTCGCGGGACGGGACTTGCCGGTCACGAGCACGAAGATGATGAGGATTCGCCGACCTCCGGCCCGAGTGCGGGAGCCTTCAACGAGGGCGCGCCGTGCACCGTGTGCGGGGGTACGCGTCTTCGCCCCGAGGCACGTGCCGTCTTCCTGCAGGGGGCGGGCGTCTACGACGTGACTAAGCTCTCCGTCTCGCAAGCCCGGGGCCGGATCGATTCCTTCTCCTTCAGCGAACGCGAGGGGGAAATTGCACGTGATATCCTTGCCGAGCTCGGGGCGCGACTCTCCTTCCTCGAGCGCGTCGGCCTCGGCTACCTACCCCTCGATCGTGCGGCGCCGACACTCTCCGGCGGCGAAGCCCAGCGAATCCGCCTCGCCGCCCAGCTCGGCTCCAATCTCCGCGGCGTGGCCTACGTCCTCGATGAGCCCACCATCGGACTCCATGCCCGGGATAACCGCATGCTGCTCGAGACCCTCCACGAGCTCAAGGCGAAGGGCAACTCGATCCTCGTCGTCGAACACGATGAGGACACCATACGTAGCGCGGACTACGTGATAGACCTCGGCCCCGGCGGCGGCGTCGAGGGAGGGGCTGTGGTCGCCGAGGGAACACTGCAGAGCGTTCTCGCCTCTCCCGGTTCGGTGACGGCCCGGTTTCTGGAGCGCCCGCCGGCGCACCCGCGGGCCTCGCGGCGTCAGCTCAGCGACGATACGGATCGGGTCACCGTCTACGGGGCTACGCTGCACAATCTGAGGGATATCGATGTCTCGGTACCCCTCGGGCGACTGGTCTGTGTCACAGGCGTCAGCGGAAGCGGAAAGAGCTCGCTCGTTCGCGACATTCTCCATCGCAACCTCCGGCCCCGGCTCGGCACAACCCGCGAAACTCCGGAATGGGTCGGTTGCGCGAGCATCGACGGGTACTCCACCCTGGACTACGTGAGAGAGGTCGATCAGACGCCCATCGGCAAGACGCCGCGCAGCTGCCCGGCGACTTACGTGGGCTTCTGGGATGAGGTGCGCCGCCTCTTCGCGGGGCTTCCCGAATCACGGATGCGCGGCTACACCACCGGCAGATTCTCCTTCAACACGGCCGACGGGCGCTGCCCGGAGTGCGGTGGACAGGGGTTGAAGCGAATCGAGATGAGCTTCCTTCCCGACGTCAGTGTAGTATGTGATCGCTGCGGCGGCCGGCGCTTCACCGACGACACCCTCGAGATAGAGTTCAAGGGCAAAACCATTGCCGACATACTCGACATGAGCGTGGCGGAAGCCGTCGACTTTTTTGAAGCACACCCTGCCATTCACCGCGCGGTCGAGATGTTGCACGATGTCGGCCTCGGCTACCTCAAGCTCGGCCAGCAGAGTCCGACTCTCAGCGGCGGCGAAGCCCAACGGATAAAGCTCGTGACCGAGCTCGCAAAGGCCCGGAGTTCCGCCTCCGGGCATGCCCTCTACATTCTCGATGAGCCGACGATCGGCCTGCACATGGCCGACGTCGAGCGGCTGGTATCCGTCCTGCACCGCCTCGTGGAAGCGGGCAACACCGTCATCGTCATCGAGCACAACCTCGAGGTCGTCGCCGAGGCCGACTGGGTGATTGATCTCGGTCCCGAGGGCGGAGACGGCGGCGGGACGATCGTCGCCGAGGGAACACCCGAGCACATCGTGGAGGCACGCACCCGTTCCTGGACCGGCCGATTTCTCGAGCCGGTGCTCCACCGCAGCCATTCCGCACAAACCGTGGAGGAATAACTCATGTCGAGAGATCGTCCCCCGCACATCATACCCGGTAGTGTCGATTCACACTTTCACACGCTGGTTATGGAAGAAAAGGGACTTGCGGCAACCGAGATCCTGCACGAGTGCTTCGAGGCGGGAATGGCCTACGGACTCGATGTCGCGGTATCTCTTGAGGATTTCGAGGAACGTCGCTCCCGCCTCGCCCACCTCGACCGCGCATACCTGACGGGAGGACTGCACCCCTCCAACGCCGGCAGCGTCTCATTCGAGTCACAGGAGCCGAAGCTCCGGGAGGCGCTCTCGATGCAAAAAGTGGTCGCGCTGGGAGAGATCGGTCTCGACTGGTACCGCAACCACGGGGCACCGCAGCAGCAGCGCGACCTCTTCGTCTCACAGATCGCGCTTGCCAACGAACTCCGCATGCCGGTGGTCGTTCACAACCGGGATGCCACCGCCGACATTCTCGACGTCTTCGCCGCACACCCTCCCGTAGCGGAGAGTGTTATGCACTGCTTTTCGGCCGACGCAGAAACTGCGAGGCGCTTCCTCGACCTCGGCTTCTCCATATCGTTCGGAGGAAACGTCACCTACAAGCAGTCCGAGGATATCCGCCGCGCCGCAGCCCTTACCCCGGACGACCGCATCTTAGTTGAGACCGACGCCCCCTTCCTCGCACCCCAGGCAGTCCGAGGGAAGCCGAACCACCCGGGCTTCGTGGGCTACACCTACGAGTTCCTCGCCGAGATGCGCGGGCAGAGCGCCGATACGCTTACGTCCGCGGCTCGTGCGAACTTCGAGCGTATCTTTCTACGACCCTGAAAACCCGCCGCCCCGAGAGCGCAAGCGCCCGAGGGTCCCGCGGGCGTGGCGCGCTGGACACCAGGGTCTGCGGGAGCCAGGCACCAAGCTGCCGGGCGCACCGCTAAAAAAGCCCGGCCGTTTTGAGGCGGCCGGGCCGGCGTATCAATAGTCAGGCACTATGTCGTGTTCGCGATGCGTCCCTACCAGGAATCGACCATGTCGTCGGGATCGCGTGCCTCTTCGGAGAAGAGGTCGCTGAGGGCCCGTAAATCATCGAAGTAGACGTAGTACGACCCATAGGTCTCCAGAAGGTCGGGCTCGATTACGAAGCCAACAATCTCGATCCCACTCTGATCGGAGTAGTGAATATCCCGCTGATTGATGTGCGGCGGGATGGGTACGGTCAGCTGTCTCCAGCCGGAAAAGTTCATCCGGCCCATGTGCAACACGCTCGTCTGCCCGGTGAAGTCACGGATGACCACGTAGAGTCGGTGGTTGAAGTTCCGCCCGACCACCCATACTGAGAGCGTCTTGGCGATACCGGGGACCGCCAGCGGCCGATTTGCCTGCACGTAGATGCTGGTCGCGGATCGCGGGGGAAAGAACTCGGTTTTCACTCCGAGGACGTACTGATCCTGAATCAGCAGGCCGGCCTCTTCCTCTTCGGGAATGGGCTCCTTATCTATGGGGGCACCTTCGAGGCGCTGGTGGGTGATAACTCCCTGATCGGAGGGAACGTACACGTTCCAGAAACCCGGGTCCTCGAAGCGGCTGAGAGAAACTTCCTGCAGAGCCTGCTGAGCGGTGTCGCTACCGAGATCGCCGGCTTCGGTCTGCGCCTGCTGCGCAATGACGGGAGTGGCAGCTACGAGGACAACTATGAAAATCAGAACGGCACGTTTCATCACTCACCCTCCCCTTCGGACCACAGTTGTTCGACGTATTCGGGATCGGCAAGGCGCTCGCCGTCGAACGGTTCCTCGAAGGTGTCCGTGGTAACACGAAGCTCGTCGAAGTAGACGAAGAACTCGTTCACCCGCTCACGGGGCGATGTCCACAGGACGAACTTCACGATTTCGAGACCCTGACGCTGGGGAACGTAGACAACTCCCTGCGGGATATACGTCGGAATATTGATGTTGAGGTTATCCCACCCTCGGTAGGC
>CAZVXU010000114.1:0-7683 GCA_964631585.1 uncultured Spirochaetaceae bacterium
CGAGATCGTTTCACGTAACTGGAGTTCAGACGTGTGCTCTTCCGATCTAGAGGCTGCCGTCGCGAGGTCCGCTGCGGCCGAGACGAGATCGCTGCGATCGGCGCGCTTTCTCGCATGGGCGATAGTGATGTGGGGTGAGAAGGCGCGCGAGTCGAGCTCGAAGTCGAGGGCGGCGAGCTCACCCGCAAGCGATGCGTGAATCTCCGCGAGCTTTCCGCTCGGGTCCTCTACCCCCGCCCAGAATACCCGCGGCTTTCGGGCGGAGGGGAAGCAGCCTGCCCCGCGGGCGAACGCATCGAAGCTCTTGAACGAAGACAGGGCACGGTGCATGCCCGTCAGCAGCGACGGGACGTAGTCATCCGCCGTATCACCGAGGAAGTGAAGGGTCAGGTGCAGGTTCTCCGCCGCGACGAGGCGTACGGCCGAGTCATGGGCGGCGAACGCCTCCTGTAGCCCGGCCAGGCGATCGCGGAGGTGCTGCGAGAGGTGTACGGCAAGAAAGAGTCGTTTGGAAGCCATCGCCTCCAGTATAGCGCCGCGGCGCTTTTTGATTGAAGACCGCCCGCCGTCCTGATATGATATAGTCCGCATATGGCCGATCCGCACGTTTCCCGGAGCACCGTAAGCAGCGACGATTGGGAGTCCCGACTGCGAAAGCAGATCGAGGAATACTACCTGCCGCAGCAACTCGTCGACGCGATCATGGAGGCCGGAGGCATCATCCAGACCTCCGAGGTCGCCAAGATGGGGATCGGCTTCCTCGACATCGCCGACTACACCTACATCTCCAAGTTCCTCAGCCCGCAGGAGAACCAGGCCGTTCTCAACGGTCTCTACACCGCGTTCAACGCCGTGCTCAAGCGCCACGGGGGGTACCTCAACAAAATCGAGGGCGATAGCGTGATGTTTCACTACGGGGGGCCGACCGACCCGCGGGTGCCTGCCGGCGACGACGCGGCGGTGCGTTACATTGCAAAAGAGCTTTTCCACACCTGCGTCGAGCTTCAGCGTGTTTCGGAGCGCTTCAACAAGGCGGATGAAGGATTCTTCAGCAAGGGCGAAAGCGCGGAGAACCGCAGGATGCTCGAGCGTGCCTTTGATATTATCTCCAGGCTGCGCTCCGATCAGATAATCTCCGACGCCTTCAACGCCCTGTTCCAGATTCGTGTCCGCATCGGCGCGAATATCGGCGACGTTACCGTGGGTAACTTCGGTCCCGAAGGCGCCAAACAGTGGGATATCGTGGGTCTGCCGGTGATCGAGGCCAAGCGCATGGAGTCGACGGCCCCCGTCGGGGGCCTTCGCATTTCGCGGTACTTCTACGAAGTGCTCGAGGACACGCGCGTCGCCGACGAGTACTACCTTCGCTTCCGCCGTGAGGCGGAGGCCTACTCGGGCTACTACCGCAGCATCGAGAAGAGCGAGGTCTTCCGCTTCTCCAACGTCCTCCTGCAGGACAAGAATCAGGCCCGCTTCGACACCTACAGTGTGCAGGTTTCACCGGGGCTGCCGGAGTCCATTCTCGGGCAGGTGCAGTTGCTGCTCGAGAAGGGCGAGAGCGGAGCCGACAAGATCATCGACCTGTTGAAGTACTACCGGGGCAACCGCTTCGTCACGGCGGCCATCGAGGACGGAATGGCCGCGAAGAACATTCAGGTTCGCAAAGACTATCTCTTCGAGCTGATCTTCCCGCGCAAGCACGACGTGCTGAAAAAGAAGCTCGGCACCGACGAGGCAATTGCGGAGTTCGTGGACCGGGAATACGACCTCTACACGCTTTTTCAGGGCCTGGGACGCTATCAGGACAACGTGAAGACCTTTGACGACGGTGGACAGGGCGTGGTCCCCTTCCAGTCCTACGAGCAGTTCATGACTTCTGAAAGTGAGCGCATTGCCCGCGAGTACCAGAACCGCAAAAAGTATATGCTCGACCGGGCCTACTTCTATAATGTCGTCTTCCCGCTCGTGTTCGCCAGTATCCGCACGAGCATTCTCGAGTATCAGGCCCAGGTCGAGGACCTCGAGGCGGTGTAGCACCCCACATCCCGTCGCGTTGCATCAACTCTCCAGATAATGGGTGATTGCTGTCCATGCGATGTCGCGGGCGTCGCCCGCCGGCCCGCTGCGATCGCCGCGAAAGAAGGGCACGAGCCGTCGCGCGGCAAGATGGGCCCCGATGATGTTCGGCGCAGCCGGACCGATCTCGAGCTCGCCGAGCGCTCCGGTGACAAGCACACGCGGGTGCCACCTCAGGTAGCGGTCGGGCACGGGCGAGGCGAAGGGACCGGTGGAGAGGCCGTGGCGGCGGGCAAGGTCGGTGATGATGCCCGAAAGTGGTAGCTGCGTGTCGAATCCCGTTGCAAGCACGACGAGGTCGCTTTCCACGGGTTGCACCTCTCCCTGCAGGTGAAGCCTGACCTTGCGCCGCGCCGCGTTTTCGGCGCCTGTCGGCTCGATTCCGGACACTTCCCGCTCGAGAATCTCCACCCGCTCATCGGCAAGGAGGGCCTGCTCCACGTCCCAGGGCATGGTCCCCGGATACCGGGCTTCCTCGATGTATCTGCGCCGGGCAGCCGGTGTCGGCTCCGCGAGAAATGCTTCCAGGCAGCGCGGGCCGATGAAGCAGGGCGCGGAGTCGAACTGCCCCCTGCGCAAGGGTCCTCGCGTGAGGAGCACCGTCCGGCGGCCGCTGCGTTCTGCGGCCTGGCAGGCTATCTGGGCGGCGGTAACCCCGCCGCCGATAACAACGGGGGCCGCGGCGCGCTCCAGACGCTCGGCGGTAAAATCGGAGTCGAAGACATGCACGACGGGCGGGTCGGAGCCCGGCCCGGAGCCCGCCCCGGCGCCGATACCGCCGGCTGCGAGCCCGCGGGCCCATGTCGGCCGGAAGGGCAACTCCGTTCGCCCGACCGCGAGGACGAGATAGTCGGCGCCGTCCTCTCCCCTGTCGGTTCTTACGCGCACTCCGTCGGTCCGTGCATCCACATCGAGCAGACGTGCGGGGCGCCTGAGGTCGGCAAGCCGCGCCTCCTCGATAACCGCACCGGCGTGGGCGTTGAAGAGCTCGAGAGCAGGGCGGGCGTAGGGCGGGATGAAGAGCGGCGCCGCCGTGTCCGGGCCGGCGCCGGCACCCCCGGTGCCCCGCCGGCGCGCGAACTCCCGCAGTGCCCGAAAATCGAGGTCGAGGTTGTGACTGCTCGGCGAGCGCAGGTAGCGCATGCCCGTTGCGCGTGTCTGACGGCGCCACACCTCGAGGGGTTCCGGATGCGGGTCGATCACGGTAATATCATCACTATGCAGCGCGCCCGTTCGGGTCAACGCGTGGGAAAGGAACGTACCGTGTACGCCGCCGCCTGCAATTATTACCTTTGGCATCGGGTAAAAGATATCGATAGCACGGGACGCCGGCAAAGGGGATGCTTCTCATGGACGCAGATGTCGTATTCGCAGGGACGGGGCACAACGCGATGGTTACCGCCGCCTATCTCGCGAAGTGGGGACATAAGGTTCTCATGCTCGAGAGGCGGGAGGACGTCGGTGGAGCGGTCTGCACGCGGGATATGTTCGGCGGGTTCAAGATGGACGTCGGCGGCTCGCTTCACTTCATGATCCACCATACACCCATCGTCGAGGAGCTCGAGCTCGAGAAATACGGTCTCGAGTACATACCCCTCGACCCCTTCATGAGCGCCCCCTTCGACGACGGCAGCGTCATTCATTTCCACGAGGATCTCGACGCGACGGCCGAGAGCATCGCGCAGATCAGCGAGCGAGATGCTGAGGCCTACCGGGATTTCGTCCGCAAGTGGCAGCCGCTCAACAGGGCCGTCTTCGAGCTCTTCCTGCAGGAGCCCACACCCGCCAACATGGCAAAGAGCCTCTTCCTCAAACGCCTCCACGCGAGTAAGCAGGACAGAAAAGACCTCATGCGCAAGCTCATGCACAGCTACGGGCGTCTGGTGCGCGACATGTTCGAAAGCGACAAACTCCGTGCCGCGCTCTCCTGGTGGGGTGCGCAGAGCGGCCCGCCGCCCATCGATGCCATGTCGGCGGAGTTCGTCGGCTGGCACTCGATGATCCACCTCGCCGGGCCTGGCCGCCCCCGAGGGGGATCCGGTATGCTCACCCAGGCGCTGAAAGCCTACATCGAGGACCACGGCGGTGAGATCAGGACCAACATGCCGGTCACCCGCATTCTCACCGAGGGCGATCGCGCAGTCGGCGTGGAGACCGCCGACGGTTCGCAGTTCACCGCAAAGCGGGTGGTCTCCGCCGCCCATGTCTGGGTGACCTTCCTCGAGCTCCTCGCCGAGTGGACTCCGCCGGACCTGCGACGCCGCATCGAGCAGATTCAGGTGGGAAACGGCTTCGGAATGGTGCTCAGAAGCGCCCTCGACTCCCCGCCGGAGTATCAGGTCTCCGGATCGACGAGTGAAAAGGTGAGGCAGGGGCTGCAGCTTCTCTGTCCTTCCACGCAGTATCTCGACGACTCATACGCCGACTACCTCAAAGGACTGCCATCGGAGAAGCCCGCCGCGATCGGGATGACCTTCTCCGAGGTCGATCCGACGCTCATGCCCGAAGGAAAGGCGCTTCTGTTCGTCTGGGGGCAGTATTACCCCTACAAGCTGCGCGACGGCGGGAACTGGGACGACATCGCCGAGCGGGAGGCGAAGAAGCTCCTCGGGGTGGTGGACCGCTTTGCGCCGGGGACCAGCAACAAGGTTCTCGATACCTACATTCAGACGCCGAAGACCATCGCCGAGCTTCACAACATGCCGCGGGCGAACGTCATGCATGTTGAGATGCTCATCGACCAGATGTTCATGTTCCGTCCCATTCCCGAGCTCGCCCGCTACGAGACACCGCTCAAGGGACTCTTTCTGTCCAACGGGGGTATGCATCCCGGCGGCGGCATATTCGGCGCCCCGGGGCGCAACGCCGGCCGCGTCGTACGTCGCAGCCTCGAGCGGCGGCTTTTTCGCGGAAACCGGATGTAATGGTAATGTAATGCCACTGTCCTAACGAGAATCTAACGGCGACGGTGCACCACAAGGATAATCATGACTGCCGACGAAATGTGTGAGAAGAACCTGAGCGAGCTCTACGAGCGCACCCCGAAGACGCGACTGAAGACTGGTGACCGCTACGTCATCGTCAGCGACCTCCACATGGGAGACGGCGGACGGTCGGACGGGTTCAGGCGAAACGCCGAGCTCTTCTCCACGGTGATGCGCGAGCATTATCTCGGCGGGGGCTTTCAGCTGGTGCTCAACGGCGACATCGAGGAGTTGCAGCGGTATCGTCTCAATGTGATCCGCCGCAGGTGGGAACACGTCTATGACCTCTTCTCCCGCTTTCAACAGCAGACCGGGCTTCGCAGGCTGGTGGGGAACCATGACCTGGAGCTTGCCGCCCACACCCCCGAGGACTTCGAACTCGAGGAGGCCCTGCGGCTCGACTACCAAGACCACGACATCTTCATCTTCCACGGTCATCAGACCTCTCCGCACATCCTCCGGCACGGTCGACTCATCGGTTTCGTCCTCCGCTACATCGCTACGCCGCTTCGCCTCTACAGCCGGGGAGTTTCGCAGAAAAGGGAGAAGCAGTTTCGCACCGAGCGCCGGGTGTACGCCTTTGCATCCGCCCGCAAGATCCTCGCGGTCATCGGGCACACCCATCGCCCGCTGTTCGAGTCGATGTCGAAGTCCGACTCACTGAAGTTCGAGATCGAGCGCCTCATTCGCAAGTACCCCAAGTCCGGCGACAAGAAACGCCGTCGGATCGAGGCGGCGATAGAGTCCTACAAGGACGAGCTGTTGAAGCTACAGGGGCACAATGGCCTCGACAACGACCGCGAGAGTCTCTACAACGAGAATCTCGTCGTTCCCACGCTGTTCAACTCCGGATGCGTGGTCGGAAAGCGCGGCATGACCGTGCTCGAGATAGACGGGGCGGGGCAGATTTCACTGGCGCACTGGTTCGACCGCCGCCGCAGTCAGAAGTATCTGAAGTACAGCTCCTACAACGCCACCCGGCTCGGCGACACGGATTACTTTCGCGTCGAGATCCAGTCCGACAGTCTCGATTACGTGCTGGCACGGGTGAAGCTCCTCGCCTGAGCGCCGGCCGCCACCGCCGGCTGCCGCGGTGAGCGCATCCGGTGCGGCGTACGGACGCTGCCCCAGGTAATCGGCCTGTTGCGGGCCACTTCTTACTCCAAAACAGTAATCTCCACCCGGCGGTTCTGTGCCCGTCCAGCCTCGGTGTCATTCGATGCCACCGGCTCGGTGCCGCCTCGCCCCTCGAAGATGAGCCTGTCGGGGTCGATCCCCCGGCGGGTAAGCTCCTCGACCACCGTCTGCGCACGTCGCACGGAAAGCTCCTGCTGAGCCTCCGGCAACCCGATGTCGGCGGTGTGTCCGACCACGAGAAAGCTGCGCTCGGGCACCGCGGTAAGCGCTTCGGCAAGGGCGTCGAGGCGGCCGCGCTCCTCGGGAAGGATGGTCGCCTCGTTTGCCGCGAATCGGATATCGCGCAGTGAGAGGCGCACCCCCTCGTCGTTCTCGGTGACCTCGATGTCCTCGACCTCGCTCTCCTCGAGGCGCCGTTCGATCTGCGCCACGACTCCGGGTCGGTCGAGCGCGACCGGCGTACTGTAGAAGGTGAGGGCGAAGCCCCTGAAGGCGATGCTTCGGCCGCCGCTGTAGCGGTACTGCTCCTCGATGCGGTCGCGGATGAGCACCGGGGTAAGCGTGTCCGCGTCGATGAGGATGGTGGAGATGTGAGATCCCGATACCTGCGCGAGCCCGGGGTCGCCGGCCGGGTCGTCGCCCTGCCGGTAGCGCGTTGCGTACTGCGCGGTGATACGATGCACGTCCCGTCCCTGGTACTCCTCGCGCCCCTCGTAGCGGTAGGCGGCGAGAATGCCGATGCGCGTGTACTCGCCCGTCCAGTCGGGATCGACCACCACCTCTCCCGGCGCTTCCCATGAGTCGCCGACCTCCACCGAATCGGTGGGAATCCGGGGAAAGCCACGGCGCAGGGGGAAGGGCTGATCGTCGGGCACGCGGATCGATCCGTCGGAGAGCATCTCGAGGCTCACCGGCACCGATCGGTTTACGCGCTTCGCGACGTTCCGCGCCTCGCGGCGCGTCTGCTCGAAGACGTAGAACTCGCCTCTGTAGGGGATGCCGGCGGCAGCGGTGCCGCCGTCCGCCGTCCGCCGGAGCGTGCCACGCACCTCGCGATAGACGTGCCCCTGATAGCGACCGTCCTCGTGGCGGCTGAGGTTGTAGCGGGTGAGGGTCGTGTAGCGTTCCTCGGGCGAGACCGCGGAGGTGATGAGCGCCTCGCTTTCCTGCGCGCTTGCACTCATGGCCAGAAGCGCGAGCGCGATCGCGATCGCGCTCGCTTCGGCGCGGCCCCTCGTTCTACGCATCGCCGGCATCGCCGGTCCTCCTTCGGCCCGCGATCATCCGGTAGAGAACCCGGCGCGGAAGGTTTCGGGCCACGAACGCCAGGACGCGGTTGGCCGCGCCGGGCACGCAGATCACCCTCGGTGCCGGCGGGGCCTGCCCGCGGCCCGGGCTGCCCCGACCGCCCCGGCCGCGCGCGATCTCAGTGAGGGAGATGCGCACGACGTCGTCGGGATCCATCCAGCGGACGAGCCCGCGGTTT
>CAZVXU010000115.1:0-7661 GCA_964631585.1 uncultured Spirochaetaceae bacterium
GGCGGCGCGGGTGGGGGCCGGGTCGGCGGCGCCGGTGCCGGCGGTCGGCGCCCCTCCCCCGGCGCCCGAAAACGCCGAGAGGAACTCATCCTCGATAAAGGAGAGGTAGCGGTCGGAGTCGATATTCCCGTAGAGGAAGATGCGGGCGTTGCTCGGGTGATAGTAGCGCCGGTGAAATTCGCGGAACTGCTCGTAGGTCAGGTTCGGAATCTCCGCGGGATCACCGCCGGAGTCGTAGCCGTAAGGCGTATTCGGCAGAAGCGAGCGCAACGACCACTCCCCCGCAATCGAGTCGTGGGAGGAGTAATTCCCCTTCATCTCGTTGTAGACGATGCCGGTGCGCTCGAGGTTGCCCTCCTCGTCGAATTGCAGGCGGTGCCCCTCCTGGGCAAACATTTCCGGCTTCAGAAGCGGGAAGAACACCGAATCGCCGTAGACCTTCATGATGTTGAAGAGGTCGGCCTCGACGGGACTGCTCGCCGGGTAGACGGTTTTGTCCGGGAAGGTCATCGCGTTGAGAAAGGTATTCATGCTGCCGCGCATGAGCACGAGGAAGGGATCCTTCAGCGGGTAGCGCCCGGAGCCGCAGAGCACCGTGTGCTCGACGATATGAGCAACACCGGTTGAATCGGCCGGCGGCGTTTTGAATATGAAGGCGAAGAGGTTCTCCGGATCGTCGTTGTGTACGTGGTACACCTCGCAGCCGGTTGCCTCATGGAGAAAGAGACGCCCCTCGGAGCGGTACTCCGGAAGCGCAGTTGTCGAGATCGGCCTGAAGCCGTGTGATGTAGTGTCGCTCATAGTTCGTGTGTCTCGGTGATAATGTGTCTCAGTCGCTGCCTTGTATGGGTGCGCTCAGTCGCGCACGAGTTCTTCGGGCCACTCGCGGACCCCGCCGAAGTTGGTCACGTCGCGATAGCCGAGAGACAGCAGCACGTTGCGTGCAAACTCGGATCGGTTCCCGCTTCGGCAGTATAGAATGATGCGCGCATCTTTGTCGTCGGTCGGCTGGTCATCGAAGATGCGCTCGTGCGAGATGTTCCTGGCCGTCGGTATATGGCCGAGCCGGTACTCGTCAGGGGTGCGGACGTCCACGAGCACGATATCCCCCGGCGCCTCATGCACGAGACGCACCAGCTCGGTGCCGCTGAGCGAGCTGCTGTTGGATGAGTTCCTGAAAAGGCCCACGCACTCCTCCTTTGGTGCGGTCCGGCGGCGGCAGCCGGCTGCCGCCGGGTGTCGCCTGCTACCGGGGGCTGTCGCCGATGACGGGCTCCTCGGGCCAGCTCGCCACGCCGCCGAAGTTCACGACATTCTCGAACCCCATGCGCTCGAGCGTCGCCTGCGCTCGCGATGCTCGGGCGCCGGTGCGGCAGTAGGTGACGACCAGCGCGTCGCGGTCCACCTCCGGCGGTCGCTCGCCGATCTCCCGGTAGTCGATATTGACCGCGCCCGGGATGTGCCCGGAGCGATACTCAGCCGGTGTTCGCACATCCACGACGATGAACTCACGCCCGCCGTCTTCCACAAGCTCCACCAGGTTGGCGGGCACACGATAGCGGGAGATGTCTTCCTCCGTCCCCGAGCCTCCCGCGCCCGAGCTCTGAGCAACGGCGAGTGTGCCAATCAAAAACACAGCAAGAATGGGGAAAATACCGACTCGTCTGGTCATGTTTACCTCCGTCACGGCTAAAGGTCGCCAAGACGGGTCCCGCGGTCAACACCCGCGGTCAACCGGCGCTGGATCGACAGCTCACGGCAGCAGGTGATCCACGAACTCCCAGGCGTTGCGGGAGGCCTCTTTCACAAACTTTGCGAAGTTGATCGACGCGGAGGTGTCGGCCTTGTCGGAGATGGTGCGAATGACGACAAACGGGATATCGTTCACCGTCGCCACGAGCCCCACGCTCGCGCCTTCCATTTCTATCGCATCACCGCCGAGATCCTCGCGGAGATAGCGGTGCGATTCGTCTTTTGAGGTGACGATGAAGCTGTCGCCGGTGAGGACGTGCCCCGCACGCACCGATCCGGTGCTCGGTCTGCAGGTCAGAGCCCGCTCCACGAGTTCGCGATCACTCTCGAGGATGCGGTAGGAGGTGTACGGCACCTCGCCGAGCTCGAATCCGAGCGCCCGGGCATCGAGGTCATACTGCATGCAGGTCCTGGCGACGACCGTGTCGCCGATCTCGAGCTCCGGGTTCAGAGCCCCGGCGACTCCGGTAAAGATGATGGCCGACGGTGTATACCGGTCGACGAGGTGCTGGGTGAGCATCGCCGAGAGGCTTTTGCCGACCCCGCAGCGGGATACGACCACCGCCTGCCCGCGAATCGTCCCCTCGAGAAAACGGTACTCGCGCCAGCGGGTCTCGCTCGCTCCGTCGATGTGGTCGTGGAAGGCCTCCACTTCGGCGTCGAGAGCGCCCAGCAGCAGCACGGGCGAGGCGCTCGGGCCGGAGCCCGCGTCGATTGCGGTACTCACAGAATCTCCTTCATGCGGTCGAGCGCCTGGGAGAGCACCGCGCGCGGCGTCGCGATATTGAGCCGCTGGAACCCCTCGCCGCCGGGACCGAAGCTCGGCCCGTCGGAGAGCCACACACCCGCCCGCCGCTTGAGCCGTTGTTTGAGCCGGGCGTCGCTCATTCCGGCGGAAGCAAGGTAATCGCGGAAATCGAGCCATGCGACAAAGGTTCCCTCATGTTGCACCATGCGTATCCCGGTAAAATCGCCCTCCAGGCGCTCGCGCAGGTACAGGGCGTTGGCCTCGAGGTAGGGAAGAAGCTCATCGAGCCACGCATCGCCCGCGCGATAGGCGGCGGTCGCTGCGGCCGCGCCGAGCGGGTTTGTCAGCGCGTGGCCGGCGGCCCCGAGCGCGGCTTTCAGCTGTCTTCGCGTATCTCTGTCCCGACAGATAGCCTGAGACTCGGCGATCCCCGGAATATTGAAGGTCTTGCTCGGCGAACGGCTGACCACGGCGTTCTCGACCGCCGGACCTTCGAGATGCAGAATCGACGTGAACTCATAGCCGGACATGATGATGTCACAGTGGATCTCGTCGGAGATGATGCGCACGTCGTAGGCGGCGGCGAGGTCGGCGAGCACCTGCAATTCCTCCCGCGTCCACACCCGCGCCACCGGATTATGCGGGGAGCACAACAGGAGCAGACGCGCGCCGTTTCGAAACTGCTGCTCGAGCTCGGCAAGATTCATGCGGTACCGGCCGGCCTCGTCGCTGAGAAGCGGGTTATGGATCAATCTCCGTCCCTTGTCGCGGACGGCCATGTAAAAGGGGAAGTAGACCGGGGGCTGGACGACGACGCCCTCTCCTCGCTCCGTAAAGGCGTCGACGGCCGCACGTACGATGGGCATCACCCCTTCGGCACTGACGATGTCGCGGGGCGAAACTTCGACGCCGTGTCGCCGCTGCATGAAGGAGACCACCGCCTCGCGATAGCCCTCAGGCTCGAGGCTGTAGCCGAATATTCCGTGGTCGACGCGGGCCCGCAGTGCGGCGGTAATCTCCGGGGTGCAGGCGAAGTCCATGTCGGCGACCCACAGCGGGATCTGCTCGTCGGCGGGTATCGGTCCGCTCGCGGCCGGATAGGACGGCCCGCCACCGGCGTCGCCGCTGCCCTCGGTCCCGCTGCCCTCCGGCGTGTGCCAGTCCCATTTGATGCTCGCCGTGCCGCGACGATCGGTGAAGGTGTCGAAGTCGTAGGACATACGATCAGTATAGCTGCCGGCGCCCCCGGGCGTCGACTGACTGCGCGGTTGATCATCTCCGCACAAATCGATATTTTTATATTGTGAACCCCGACATGCTCAAGATTCGCGCCCGATTGCTGCAGACCATCCGCAGCTTCTTCGCGGACCGGGCCTATCTCGAAGTCGACACGCCCATGCTTGCCCCCAGTCTGATCCCTGAGTCTCATCTCGAGGTCTTTCGCACGCGCTTCGAGCATCCCGACCACGAGCCGCGCGAGCTCTATCTCACCCCCTCCCCCGAGGTGTGGATCAAGCGGTTGCTCGCCGAGGGCTCGGGCAGCGTGTTCCAGCTCGGGAAGTCGTTCAGAAACGGCGAGGCGGTCGGCCGGCTCCACCAGCCGGAGTTCACCATGCTCGAGTACTACACCGTAGATGCCGACTACCTCGACTCCATCGCGATTACTGAGGCGCTCATGGATGCCATCCTCGCGGCAACGGGAGATGAAGTCGCCGCGTACCGCCGGAGAGCGGGGACGGAGGCGGGAGCCGCGTCGGGGGGCGCGGCACGGACGGTGACGCCACCGCCCCCAACCGCCCTTGGAGGACCCTTTGAGCGAATATCGATCAGCGATGCCTTCGAGCGTTTCGCCGGAGCGCCGTCGCAGCACCTCGGCGAGGTGGAGGCGCTCCACGGCATCGCGCGCCGGCAGGGCATGCGGGCGAGAAGTGACGAGACCTACGAGGAGCTTTTCAACCGGCTCTTCGTCCACCTCATCGAGCCGGAGCTCCCGCGCGATCGCGCGGTGGTGCTCTTCGACTATCCCGCCGCCATTCCCACCCTCGCTGCTGGGAAACCCGGGACGCCGTGGGCACAGCGATGGGAGCTCTACCTCGGGGGTATCGAGACGGCGAACTGCTACACCGAGGAGCGCGATCCCCGAAAGGTCCGCAGCTTCTTTGCGGCCGAGCAGGCGCGCAAGACGCGCTCGGTGGCACCTCACCGGATCGACGAGCAGTACTATCGGGTTTTTGGAGAGAATTTTCCTGATTGTTCCGGTGTTGCTATGGGCGTCGACCGGCTTCTCATGGTATTATTAGGGGAACAATCAATAAAAAGAGTGATACCGTTCACTGTGCTTGACTGAGCAAGAAGGAGCGTATGGTTCGAGCTGGAGCGATCGAGAAGGGAACGTTTCTATTGGTGAAAGATCAACCGCACCTCGTTGCGGACCGCGAGTTCGTGAATCCGGGCAAGGGTTCCGCGTTCGTGCGGGTGAAGCTGAAAAACCTGAAGACCGGCCAGGTGCTTCGGGAGACCTACAAGTCCAACGAGAGCATTGCGGAAGCCGAGGTGTATGAAAAGTCCGGACAGTATCTCTACGCGGACGACAGCGGCTATCACTTCATGGATACCGAATCGTACGAACAGTTCACGATCAGCAACGACGCCGTCGGCACCAAGGGAAAGCTGATCAAGGAGGGCGATACCTACCGCATCATTATGTGGGAGACCGACCCGATCGACATTCAACTACCCTACAAGCTCGTCTACGAGGTCACGGAGGCCCAGGATGCCGTCAAGGGCGACACCGTAACCGGCGGCACCAAGTCCGTGACCGTGGAGACGGGACTCGACGTGAAGGTTCCTCTGTTCATCAAGCAGGGCGATAAGATACTCGTCAACACCGAGACGGGGGAATACGTCGAGCGAGTAAACGACTAAACCCCGGTGTTCGCCACCGGGGAAACGAGGTGAGTATATGAGAGTGACAACGAAGGGACGTTACGCGCTGCGCGCACTGGTAAAGCTCGCGCTCGAGGGCGGCGAGAAGCCGATCCCCATCAAGAGGCTCGCCGAAGCGGAGGCAATTTCTCCGGAATTCCTCGAGCAGATTTTCTTCCGGCTGAAGAAGTCCGGTATCATCGATTCAGTGAGGGGCCCGGGCGGCGGGTTCGTCCTTCGAATGGATCCCGATGATATCAACGTACGCGCCATTTTCGACGCAGTCGGAGAGGGCATCGAGCTTACCCCCTGCACCACGCCGCCGCGCAACGGCGAGTCGGTGGAATGCAGCCGCGCCGAGGAATGCCTCATGCAGGACGTCTGGCACGAGGTATCCGAGCACATTACCGGGTATTTCGAAAGCCTTACGCTGCGAAAGATCCTCGACCGCAGCCGCGAGGAAACCGAGCAGCTTCTCGTCTGACACGTCGCATCACGACGATACGCCGTCGCCGCCCCCGGACTCCGGTTCCGGGGCGGTCGGTTCATGATAGAGATGAATTATGCGAATACCACTGGATGACAGTGTCGGGGTGATCGTCGATGTACAGACGCGCCTGTTTCCCTACATGTACGACTCATACACGACACAGCAGAACCTGCGCACCCTCATCGCCGGACTGCAGCTACTCGAGGTGCCGACGCTGGTAACCCAGCAGTACACGAAGGGCCTCGGCGAGACCATCGATCCCATCAGCAGGGCCTTCGATCGCTTCGAGCCCATCGAGAAAACCGCGTTCAGCTGCCTGGATGAGAAGGCGTTCGCCACGGCGCTCGAAAAGACGGGACGCCACTACCTCGTTATCGCCGGAATCGAGGCGCATGTGTGCCTGCTTCAGACTTCCATGAACCTGCTGGAGGCGGGCTACACGCCGGTCGTCGTGGAAGACGCCACCTCATCGCGGAAACCGAACGACAAACAGGTCGCAATAGAGCGCATGCGCCACGCCGGGGTGATCGTGACGACGACCGAGTCCGTCCTGTTCGAGCTCTGTCGCTACAGCGGGACCGACACCTTCAAGGCGCTCTCCAAGCTCGTGAAGTAGCTTGACCCCCTGCAGCGGGCCGCCTACAATCCGGGAATCATGCGAAAGAACATCGGTTTCGTGTCTTTTCGCTTTGCCGGAACCGACGGGGTTTCCCTCGAGACGGCGAAGTGGGCCGAGGTATTCGAGCATCTCGGCTGCACCAGCTTCTTCCTTGGCGGCGAGCTCGAGACACCGAGCGAGCGCTCCATGCTCGTGGAGGAGCTTCATTTCAAGCACCCCGACATCCGCCGCCTCTACGAGGAGGCTTTTGCGGGCGGCAGCCGCCCGGAGCGGCTGACCGGCGAGCTCCATGAATACCGGAGGCGCATCAAAGCACGGATCTACGAGTTCATTCGCCGCTTCGACATCGACGTCCTCGTTCCCCAGAATGCGGTCACCATCCCGTTGAACTTGCCCCTCGGTATGGCGCTGACGGAGATCATTGCCGAGACGCAGATACCAACCATCGCACATCACCATGATTTCTTCTGGGAGCGAAAGCGCTTTCTCACCAACTCCATCTGGGACATCCTGAACGCCGGCTTCCCGCCTCACCTGAAGAACATGCAGCACGTGGTCATAAACACCTCCGCGCAGAACCAGCTGGCGCTGCGCACCGGCATCGCATCGACCCTGATCCCGAACGTGATGGAGTTCGAGAGCCCTCCTGCCGGCATCGACGAGTACAATGCCGACGTGCGAGAGGCGCTGGGCCTCGAGCCCGATGAGCTTCTGGTGCTGCAGCCGACGCGCGTCGTACAGCGCAAAGGCATCGAGCATGCCATCGAGCTCGTGGCACGACTCGATCGGAAGGCCGCACTGGTGATATCTCACGCGTCGGGAGACGAGGGCTATGAGTATCAACAGCGGGTTCACGAGTTCGCCGATCTCCTCGGCGTTCGGGCACTCTTCGACGAGCACGTCATAGACGACACCCGCGGGACCACGCCGGACGGCAAGAAAGTCTACAGCCTGCAGGACGTGTACCCCCACGCCGATCTCGTTACCTATCCCTCCCTGATAGAGGGGTTCGGAAACGCGTTCCTCGAAGCCGTGTACTTTCGAAAGCCGGTGCTCGTGAACAACTATTCGATCTACTCCCACGACATAAAGCCTTTAGGCTTCGACGTGATCGAGATGGACAACTT
>CAZVXU010000116.1:0-7658 GCA_964631585.1 uncultured Spirochaetaceae bacterium
TCACGCGTAGCGGGGGCAAATATCGGCCCCCGCGTCTCGTTCGGGAGAACTTCGGACAGCGCCTCCGGCGCGCGTTCGAGGAGCTCGGCCCCACGTTTATCAAACTGGGACAGATCCTCAGTGACCGCGCCGACATCATCCCCGAATCTGTCGTCCTCGAGATGAAGAAGCTTCAGGACGAAGTCCCTCCGTTTCCGACAGACGAGGCGAAGAGAATCGTCTCGGAGAGTTTGGGTTACCCGACAGACGAGCTTTTCCTTTACTTCTACGACGAACCGGAAGGGGCCGCGTCGCTCGCTCAGGTGCATCGGGCCATCCTTCCCACCGGCAAGCCGGTTGCCGTAAAAATCAAACGGCCGGGAATAGACGACCAAATCGAAGCAGATCTGCAGATAATGCGTCAGTTCGCCAACTTCGTTGACAGCTACACAAGCTATTTCGACACGTTGAGCGCTAAGGATATCATCGAAGAGTTCGAGACTCAAATCCGGAAGGAACTCGATTTCGTCGAGGAATTCCTGAGCGTCAGAAAGTTCGCAGCGGACTATGAAAAAGATGACACCGTGATCGTGCCCGAGGTGTACGACCAGTACACGACACACGACGTGCTCGTGCAGGAGTTCATTCACGGCCAGAAGGTCTCAGAGATCATCGAGAATCCGAGCGATCGCTTCGACACCAAACGGATTAACCTGCGCACGGCCGATTTCATCATGTCCCAGCTGTTCATAAACGGCTATTTTCATGCCGACCCGCATCCCGGAAACTTCCTGGTGCTCGAGGGCGACATAATTTGTTTCATCGATTTCGGCATGGTCTACGCGCTTCGTCCCTATGAACAGGACAATCTCAACCTCATGATGATCGGACTCTCGCGCCTCGACCCGAGCCTGGTGGCGCGCTCCCTCCTGCGGATGGGCTACGCAGAGGGGAAAGTCGACGAGGCCCGCTTCGAGTCCGTCGTGTACGACTACATTGAAGAGCACCTGAATCGGCCGCTCGAGTACATAGACATTCCATCGGCCTTCATGAATCTGCTTCAGACCGTGGTTCGATTCGGAATACGCCTCCCCCCGCGATTGATATACGTGGCAAAGGTCCTGGGCAGTATGCAGACCATCGGATCCGGATTGGATCCGGAGTTCCAGTTACTCAAGTACCTGAGAGATTTTTCGCCACGCATCTGGATCAACCAGATCGCCTCGAACCGCGCCGGCAATCGGGTTCTCAAGACAACGCTCGACTGGAACGAAGCGCTCGCCGACGCACCCACGATAGTACAGGAAACCAAACGCCTCCTCAGAGACCGGCGCCTGAATATCAACATCCCTCAAGCCGCGGACATTGCGGAGACCTACGATCGCGTGGGCTTTCGAATGACCTTTGCCCTCGTGCTCTCAGCGCTGCTCGTAAGCTCCTCGCTGGTTGTTCTCGCCGACATCGAGCCGCAGGTTTACGGCATACCTGTCTTCGGAATCGTGGGGTTCAGTCTGGGCGCGGTCATGGGAATCGGATTCCTCTTTGCCGGCGTCATCCACTTCTTCAGATGGCACAGGCGGCGGAAACGGGGAACGACGCGTCCATAGGACCCGTTGTTATCTGAGGGGCTCAGCGGCGGAACTCCGGCCGAGCCCCGGCCGACATCACCCCTCCCGCCGCTGCGCCGCGGTAACCCGATGCATGCGAATGAGCACCGTAATCCATCCGACGCAGGACAGTATCCATATGAGGCTTCCGGCCAGGGCGAACGCGTCACCTGTGCGGAGCGCGGACAATACGAACATTGCGCCTGACAGTGTGAATCCGAGAAGACCGACGATTTCTACAACCTGTTCCAATCGCATGGTTTCCGAGGGTATCATAGTCGGGGCCTGAGCGTCCGCCGCCGGGAGAACGAAACGATGGCCGCACACCTCGACTTCGACTACCTCCACGAGCTCGCAATCTCGGAGGCCGATCATCGTGCTCTCGATCAAATCGAGGGTGACAGGCGGCTCCTCCTTCGCGGCGGGCGGCTTCCCGAGCCCGGCGAGTATATGGAGCTCCGGCTGGAACGGCCTCCGGAGACACAGGACCCGGCAAGGGCCGCGGGGGCCGAGGCGGTGGACCGGGCCGGGGCCGCGGGGTCGCACATCACCCTCATCCTTCGAAGCGATCTTGCACCGGCCTCGCTCGACACCTTCATTGAGATCTTCCGCGACAGGACACACACGAGGGTCACCGGGTTCGCGGGCGAAAACGCGCACAGCGTAGTCGACCTCGGGGCGAACGAGGGCCACTACACCCTCCTCATGAAGCTACTCAACCCCCGGCTACGGGTTGTCGCGGCGGAACCGCTTGCGGAGAACGTCGATTTGTTCCGTCGGAACATGGAGGCGAACGGGCTCAATAATGTCACATGCATCGAGGCTGCGGTGACAGCGCCGGTCCGGATTACAGCCGACCGCGAGACTTCTGGCGCCACGGCGATCGGCAGTGCGACAGGCACCATTACGCTCGACACCTACCCCCACGTCGGAACCGTAGCCTCCACCGACATCTCGGCGTTCCCTCGGCCCTGGATCGACCCGGCCCGGGTGCGCCCGCGCCGTGTAGAAGCCATCACCCTGTCGGCCCTCCTCGACCGCGCAGGCGTCGTCGAAGCCGACATCCTGAAGTTAGACGTGGAGGGAAGCGAGGTTGATGTTCTCTCGGGGGCCCCGGAGACACCGACCGGCGGCGGGACATCGGCAACCGCCGGCGTGCTCCGCCGATTCCGCCGCATCGTAGTCGAGTGCCACGGTGCGGAAAAGCGAGCGCAGGTTCTCGCTGTTCTCGAGCAGGCGGGCTTTGCCTGTGTTTATATCGAGGGAAAGCGCAGCGGGGACGTCTATGCGGAGCGGCGCTGACCGTACGCGAGTCGGTGGTTCAGCGCATCAGAGGACGATACATCACACAACCCCGGTCACGAGCAGACCGCCGAGAACAAATATCGCGACTGCGCCTGCGACCTCGATGCCGAAGTGAGTGAAGTGCGCGGCCCGGCTCCCCAGCACGTCGATGAGGCGTTCCTTGACCACGATGGTGACCACCGACAGTGCGATGAGGGTCAGTGCGAGGCCCAGGAAAACGGCGAGACCCGCGACGAGGGCCACCATCGGAGAGCCGAGCCCGAGCGCATGAGAGGTGGCCGCCGCAGCCGCGGGGCTCGGCGCGAGGGCCGCAATGACAGCGACGGGAAGCCACGGAGCTTCCGCGCGGCGTCTTCGCCGCAGCTGTCGGGCGTGCGCCACGGCGAGCTGCACCGCCGGATCCTCGTTGTCGGGGTCTATCCGCTTGTCGAGGGGGCGAAGCTTGGAGATGTACTTCTCCTCGTGCCAGTCGTCCCGGGTGCGCAGGTACTCGAGGCCCCGAAGCACCAGGAGCACCACCGCGAGTACCGCCATCAGTGCGCCTGTTGCAGGCTGTAACCAAGCTGCGGTATCCGCGACGGCGGTCGCGCCGCCCGCGTCGAGAGCGAAGCGGCCGAGGAACACGGCGCCGACTGCAATGCCGACCTGCAGGAACGCGACCACACCCCCGGCGAGCACGCCCTGCATTGCACGCGCATCCTCGGCAAGAAAATAGGAGAACAGCAGTGCCTTCCGGTGACCGATAAACAAGGCCTGAATCATGCCGTAGAGGGCACCATAGAGGAGAACGAGCAGCCACAGCCGCGCCGTTCCCCCGCCCGCGAGCAGGCTGATAGTCTCGGCGAGCCGCCCGCCGGCACTCGACTCGAGACCGGGCAGTGGCGCGCCGGCGATTTGCGCCAGGTCGGCGGTTTCCCGGGCCGCGGTCTCCTGGCCGGCAGCTTCCTGAGCCGCGACGGCCGGAACGAACACCACGAGAAGTGCGAGTGCGAATATCGCAGCGCCGGCCCGCATGGCCGGGTGTACGGAAGAGACGTGCGCGCGGGAACTGTTGATGTACTCGTAGCTCATGTTTGAATCCGCCTGATCGGTGTTTTCGCAGCCTATATTGTCCGGCTACGGGTTTCAAGACGGCAGCGCCGTGAGTATCTTCAGCAAAACGAACCCTCGGGAGGCAACGTGAGATTCACCAGAAACAACCTCGACCAGTCCGTATCGCCCTACCTGCGCCAGCACCAGGACAACCCGGTATGGTGGCAGGAGTGGTCGCAGGAGGCCCTCGACCATGCCCGCGAGACAGACCGCATACTCTTCGTCTCAGTGGGCTATGCGACCTGCCACTGGTGCCACGTGATGGCAGCCGACGCGTTCTCGGATCCCGAGGTCGCGGCATACCTCAACGAGCATTTCATGCCCATCAAGATCGACCGCGAGCAGCGGCCCGACATCGATCAGATGCTCATGGACTTTCTCGTGCAGACCACCGGACAGGGGGGATGGCCCCTGAACGCGTTCCTCTCGCCCCGTCTCGAGCCCTTTTTTGCCATGACCTACGCGGCAACCGAGCCCCGTCACGGCATGCCGTCCTTTCTCGATATTCTGCATCGCGTGGTGGAGTTCTACGGGGCCAACAAGGACGAACTAAAACCCTTTGAGGTCCGAGGCCCGGCACCTGGCGGTGGCCCCGGAGGCGGCCCACGCGGCCCGGCACCCGGCGGCGGACCCGGCGAAGGCGAAGGCGGCGAGGACGCCGAGCTGGCCAGCATCACCGAGGCCGTCTCCCGCGCCTTCGACGAGGAGCACGCGGGCTTCGGGAGCTCTCAGAAGTTCCCGCCGCACTCCACGCTGCTCTATCTCCTCAACCGCTACGCGGACTCCCAGTACGCCGGCACACCCGATGAGGAGGCCGGTCGCTTCGCGCGCAGCACCCTCGAGACCATGCAGCGCCGCGGCCTCCACGATCACCTGCAGGGCGGGTTCTTCCGCTACTGCGTCGACCGCGCGTGGACCATCCCTCACTTCGAGAAGATGCTCTACGACCAGGCGCTGCTTCTGTGGAGCTACAGCCTCGGCGCCCGGGTATTCTCTCGCGAGGACTTCCGGCGCACCGCCGAGGGTATCTACCGCTGCCTCGAGGAGGCGTTTGCCGAGGACGGGGTCTACGTCTCCGGACATGATGCGGACACCGATCATGTCGAGGGGGCGACCTATGTCTGGACGCCGGCCGAAATCGAGGCGGTGCTCGGCCCCGAGGATGCGGCGTTTTTCGGCGAGATCTACGACGTGAGTGACTCCGGGAACTTCGAGGGGAAGAATCATCTCGTGCGTGGCCGTGAGCCGTCGCCCGCCGAGCGCTCGCGCCTCGCAAGACTCGAAGAGGCCCTCCTCGATGCGCGACACTCGCGCCCCCAGCCCTTCGTAGACCGAAAGATCCACAGTGGCTGGAACGCCCTCGCCGGCATAGCCCTCGTGCAGGCGCATCGCCTCATCGGCCTCACCGACGCTCTCGACCGCGCTCAGGAGCTCTTCGCCGTGCTCATGCAGCGGCATGCGGAGAACCGCAGGGTCTACCACACCTCCCTCGACGGCGAGGTGCAGCGCCAGGAGTTTCTCTCCGATTATGCGGCGATGTCTCTGCTCTCGGGCATGCTCTACGAGGAAACCGGCGAATACCTGTGGCTCATGCAGGGACTCGATGAGACCATGGAGGAGTTCCGCCGCGAGGAGCTGTGGTTCGAATCTCAGAACGAGGATTTCATGCCGGTGCCGGCCGAGAGCTTCGACAGCCCCACCCCGTCCACCGCGTCCCTTGCCGAGATGAGCAGATTGAGAAAGCGAATCCTCTCCGGCGAAGATTACCATCCCCTGCCCTTTGCACGCCCGCTCGTGGAGGACTTCGCAAACCTCGCGGCGCTCATGAGTCGCGGCTATTTCCATGTGATCGAGACACCCACGCCGCTCGAGTGGAGCAGGTTACCGGCGAACAGTATGCAGGTGCCGGCGGAGCTGACCAGCCACTGCTATCGCGGCATCTGCCATAAATCCGTAACGTTCTCGATGTGAAAGGTCTGCGGAAACATATCCACCGGCTGCACCGCGTCGATGCGGTAGGCTGAAGCGAGCATCTGCAGGTCGCGCGCCTGGGTCGCGGGATTGCAGCTCACGTACACGATGTGAGGCGGGCGGAGCGCGAGGAGAGTTGCCACAACGTCGGGATGGAGGCCCGCGCGCGGCGGGTCGAGGACGACGAGGTCGGGGGCCGGATGAGAGGAAGTGAACTCGGGCGTTAGAACATCGCGGACGTTTCCGGTGAGGAACTCGCAGTTTTCATAGCCGTTGTAGGCGGCGTTCTCTTGCGCGTTCTCGATGGCCTCCTCCACGTTGTCTATGCCGATGACGCGGCCCGCGCTGCCTGCGAGATACAGGGCGATGCTCCCGATACCGCAGAAGAGATCGTAGACGGTCTCGGTCCCTTCGAGGGCGGCAAACCGGGCGACGACATCGTAGAGGCGTACCGCCTGTTTCGGATTGGTCTGGTAGAACGACTTGGGGTGAATCTTGAGCGTGTTGGGGCCGCAGACCTCGTTGATGTAACCTCGGCCGCGGTAGTGATGCACAGGGTGCGGGGCGATGGAGTCGTTCATGCTGTCATTTATGATGTAGTCGAGCGAGGTGATCTGCGGGAAGCGGTCCGCGATGAACTCCAGCAGCCGTTCGCGAGCACCGGCGTCCTCATAGGCAAACACCACGATCACGAGCACTTCCCCGGAGAGTGAGGTACGGATGACGAGGGAGCGCAGGTATCCCTCGTGGCTGACCGGGTCGTAGTAGGAATAGCCCTCTGACAGCGTAAAATCACGCACCGCCCGCCGGATCTCATTGGACGGCTCAGGCTGCAGGTAGCAGGTCTCGATGTCGAGCACCCGATCGAAGCGGCCACGCACGTGGAAGCCGAGCGCCCGCCGGTCGCCCACGTCGCCCCCCGAGGCGATCTCCTCGTCGGTCAGCCACCGACCGGCGGCAAAGGAGTAGTCGAGCTTGTTTCGATAGAGACGATCACTTTCACAGCCCAGTATGCGGGGCACCTCGAGGTCCCGGAACTTGCCGATACGCTCGAGCACCTGGCCCACGAAGTACTGCTTGTAGGCGAGCTGATCCTCGTAGGAAAGATACTGCCATCGACAGCCACCGCAGAGCCCGAAATGCTCGCAGAAGGGCTCCACGCGCTTCTCGGACCTCACGCGGTACTCGAGCACGCGCGCAAATGCGAAATCCTTCTTCTTTTTGGTGACCTTCGCATCGACCACCTCACCGGGAAGCGCATCCTCGACGAAGAGCACCTTCCCCTCGGGGCGGGCAATACCGTGACCACGATACTCGATGTCGGCTATTTCTACGGCCTCATAGACCGGCTTTTTCCTGGAAGCCATTGGCGATGGGTGATCCTAACGCTTTAACGCCGTGGCAGCAAGTGACCCTTGCCCCGAACGATTTTTCTGCCGACACGTGATATAGTGGAGGAAATTCGTCAGGACGAAGGTAATAATGCGGATTCGTAAGGTATCTCACAGAAAACTCCCGCTCACCACGAGAGGCCAGCTCGGTGTTCTCTTTCTCGGAACCGGGAGCGCCTTCACCAAGAAGAACTACCAGAACAACATTCTCATCGTCAAAGGCGATGATCACGTGATGATCGACTGCGGCACCCGCACGCCGGAAGCGCTTACCAGGCTCGGCCGTTCGGTCGGCGACATCCGCAATTACTAC
>CAZVXU010000117.1:0-7656 GCA_964631585.1 uncultured Spirochaetaceae bacterium
CTGAGCTTGCCGAAACCGACCAGAAGCTTGCCGCCATGCGCCGCGCCGCCGGCATAGAGGCGACCGAGCCGGAGCTGGCAACCGCCGCGGCGGCCGCGAATCCCGCGGCCGGCGCCGGCACCCCGGTGGCTGCCAACCCCGCGGCCGCTGCGGGCAACCCCGCGGCCGGCGCGGGCCGAACCCCGAACATCGCCCCGGAGGTCCGATCATGATCCTGCTCATCGACAACTACGATTCCTTCACCCACAACCTCTACCAGTACCTGCGTGAGATCACCGGTGATGAGGTGCGCGTCGTCAGAAACGACGCCCTTACCCTTGCCGAGGTGCGCGAGATGGAGCCCGAGCGCATCATCATATCCCCCGGTCCCGGGCGTCCCGAGGATGCCGGCATTTCCGTCGAGGTCATCCGCGAGCTCGCCGGCAGTGTGCCGATTCTCGGCGTCTGTCTCGGCCACCAGGCCATCGCCGCCGCCTTCGGCGGAAACATCGTGCAGGCGAGGCGGATCGTGCACGGAAAGGTAGAGGAGATCGAGCTCGACGGCCGCGGACTCTTCAGGAGCGTCGACTCGCCCTCGCCGTTTACCCGCTATCACTCCCTGGCCGTAGAGGAAGCCTCGCTGCCGGCTGAGCTCGAGATTACCGCCCGCAGCGCCGACGGCGAGATCATGGGACTTCGCCATCGCGAGCATCAGGTGGAGGGTGTGCAGTTCCACCCCGAATCAATTGCAAGCAGCCTCGGCAAGAAGCTCCTGCGAAATTTCCTCCACTACCACCGCCAGCCCTTCGTCCCGCGGGAGGCCCTCTCCCGGCTCCTTGCCGGGGAGAACATGACGCAGGACGAGGCGGCGAACTTCATGGAGGAGCTCACCGACGGAAACCTCACCAGCGCCCAGATCGCCGGCTTTCTCGTCGCCCTCAACGCCAAGGGCATCATGCCCGAGGAAATCGCAGGCTGTGCCTCGGTGCTGCAGCGAAAACGCATTCCCATCCGGCCGAAGAAGCCGGTGCTCGATACCTGTGGGACCGGCGGTGACGGGCTCGGCACCTTTAACATCTCCTCCATGGTAGCCCTGGTGGCTAGCGCCGCCGGCGCGAGCGTTGCCAAGCACGGGAACCGGGCTGTGAGCTCCAAGAGCGGCAGTGCCGACTTCTACAGGGCCCTCGGCATGAACGTCGAGCTCTCCCCGAGCGCGGCGGAGGGCGTCCTCGGCGCCGAGGATTTCGTCTTCCTCTACGCGCCGCTCTATCACAAGGCCATGCGCCACGCAGGCCCCGCCCGACGGGAGCTCGGGGTGAAAACAATCATGAACCTGCTCGGTCCGCTGGTGAATCCGGCCGGCGCCTCCTATCAGCTCATCGGCGTCTTCGACGAGCGCTTCGTGGAGCCCGTTGCCAGGGCGGCCCACATGCTCGGCATAAAGCGCGGTATGATCGTTCATGGCCGCGACGGCCTCGACGAGATCTCGGTGTCGGCCTCGACCCGCATCGTGCGCTTCGACGAGGAGGGTACGCTGGAGGACTTCGTGGTAGAGCCCGAGGACCTCGGTGTCGGGCGTCACCCGCTCGAGGCCCTCCGCGGAGGCGATGCCGGAGAGAATGCCCGCACCGCCCGCGACATTATGTCGGGCGCCGGCGGCGAGGCGGTCCGCGACGCGGTGCTCGCAAACGCCGGCGCCGCGCTCGCCGTTTACGGCCTCGCCGACGACATCCGCGCCGGCGTGGACCTCGCCCGCGCCGCCCTCGATCGCGGCGCCGTCGCCGCGAAGCTCGACGCGGTAATCGGCGCCGGTGACGGTGCCATGAGGAGGGCCTCGTGATGGCCGGTCGCGGTGGCGCACGCGGCGGCGCTGGGGCGCCGGGTCGGGGCACTGAAGCCCCGGGCCGCGGTTTCGATATCCTCAGGCGCATCGCCGACACACGCGCCGAGCGCATCGCCCGCGAGGGACACGAGCTCGGCGAGCAGGTCCCGGCCAGGCGAGAGGTGCCCGTAGTGGCGCCGGGGGCGGCGCCCGCGACCCGGCGCGCCGCCGGCGGATCGACGGCGCGAGCGGCAGCCCCGGGCGTTGCAGGGAGCCTTCTCATCTGCGAGATAAAGCGCCGCTCGCCTTCGCGTGGCGATATCGACGGCGTGGGCGACCCGCGGGCAAAAGCCCTCGAGTACGCGGCCCGCGGTGCGTCGGCGGTGTCGGTGCTCACCGAGGCCGACAACTTCGGTGGGTGCCTCGGCGATCTGGTGGCGGTGAAGCAAGCGCTGGCCGCCGGCGGAGGTGCCGGCGCGGGTGGGGGCGCCGGCGCGACCGGGGAAGCCGGAGGTCCCGCGTCCGCGGTGTCGTTCGCGTTCGCAGCCCCGGCCCCGGCCGGCATTCCGGTGCTCCGCAAGGACTTCCTCCTCGACGAGGAAGACATCGAGGTGTCCTATCGCGCGGGAGCAGACATCGTGCTGCTCATAGCGACGCTTCTTGACGAAGCACAGCTCGCCCGGCTCCACGCCCGGGCGACGCGGCTCGGCATGGCAGCCCTCGTCGAGCTCTACACCCCCGAAGACGCGGAAAAGGCGCAGGCATTCGCGCCGGAGCTCACCGGCATCAACAGCCGCGATCTCACTACATTCCGGGTTGACCGACTGCACCCCATGGGGGTAGCCGCTCACGTGGACTGGCCGACGCGGCTCGTCTACGAGTCGGGCGTCTTCGCAGCCGAGGACGCCCGCGTGGCCGCGGCGGCGGGGTTCGGCGGATTACTGGTAGGCGAGGCTGTCGTGCGGAACCCGGATCTCATTCCGGAGCTCCGCCGGGGGCTCGAGCTGGGCGCCGGGCGCGCGCCTGCGGCGGCGCCCGGGGTCGACGAGACCGGGAATGCGCCCGCCGTCGGTACCGAAGCGCGGGCACGCGCCGGCGACTTCTGGTCGCGCCTCGCGCGGCGGCGAGGCGCGCTGCGGGACGGGGGCGCGCGCCGGCCGCTGGTGAAGATCTGCGGTATTACCACCCGCGCCGACGCCGAGGCGGCCGTGCGTGCCGGGGCGGACATCCTGGGCTTCGTGTTTGCCGAGTCACCGCGCCGGGCCGGGGAAGAGCTGCTTCTCGAGCTCGCCGATCTCGAGGTATTCAAGGTCGCCGTGGTGGTGGCCGGCGGCGGGCGCCCGGTGCCGAGGCCGGTCTCGCGGGCCCTCGAGTCGGGTCTTCTCGATGCCGTGCAGCTTCACGGTGATGAGGAGCCCGCCGAATGCGCAGATCTCGCCTTTCCCTACTACAAGGCGGTGCGACTGCGCTCGGTAGAGGATGTCCCGCGCGTCGCGGCCTATCGCAGCCCGAGAGTGCTCATCGACGCCTTTGACCGCAGTGCCTACGGCGGCACGGGCCGGCGCATCATGCCGGAGCTCGTGGATGCCGTCGCCGAGGCGGGTCCGGTGTGGATGGCCGGCGGTATCGGCCCTGAGAATGTGGGCGAGATAATCAGGCGGCACCGGCCCGAGCTCATCGACGCGTCGAGCCTGCTCGAGGCGGAGCCGGGCCGTAAGGATCACGAAAAACTGAAGACCTTCTTCGAGGAGATAGACCATGCAACGGGTATACAACGACTACTTCGGTGAGTTCGGCGGGCGCTACGTCGCCGAGGTGCTTCGCGCACCCCTCGACGAGCTCGAGCGGGAGTTTCAGGTAGCGCTCTCCGATACCACATTCCGGGAGGAGCTCAACCGCATCGGCGAGGAGTTTATCGGCCGGCCGACGCCGCTGCTCCACGCGGAAAACACCACCCGGGAGACCGGCGGGGCGCAGATCTACATCAAGCTCGAGGGGCTCGCCAACACCGGCGCTCACAAGATCAACAACGCCGTCGGGCAGGTTCTCCTCGCAAAACGCATGGGAAAGCAGCGCATCATCGCCGAGACCGGCGCCGGTCAGCACGGTGTCGCCACCGCCGCGGTCAGCGCGAAGCTCGGCATGGAGTGCACCATCTACATGGGCGAGCTCGACATCGACCGCCAGCGGCCGAACGTCTTCTGGATGGAGATGTTCGGCGCACAAGTGGTGCCGGTCGCCTCCGGCAGCCGTACCCTGAAAGACGCGGTGAATGAGGCGCTTCGCGACTGGGCGGCGAGCTTCTCCGATACGCACTACGTTATCGGGTCGGCGCTCGGCCCATCGCCCTTTCCCGACATGGTGCGGGAGTTTCAGTCCGTCGTGGGACGCGAGACCATGGACCAGCTTGACGTGCGCGGGGTCACACCAACCGCCCTGGTGGCCTGCGTGGGCGGCGGCTCGAACGCAATCGGCTTTTTCGCCCCCTATATCGACTCTCCGTCGCCGCGCCTCATCGGCGTGGAGGCCGGTGGCCGCGGAACCCGGACCGGCGAGCACGCCGCCCGCATGAACGGACTCGGGCGAAGCGGCATCGTCCAGGGCTACAAGAGCCTCTTCCTCCTCGACGAGGACGGACAGGTGGAGGCCACGCACTCCCTGTCAGCCGGGCTCGACTATCCGGGGATCGGGCCGCAGCTCGCGCACCTCGGCTCCGCGGGGCGCGTCGAGTTTGCCCGCGCGAGCGACCTCGAGGCCCTCGAGGCGGTGAAAACCTTTGCGCGAAACGAAGGTGTCATCTTCGCCCTCGAGTCCGCCCACGGCGGCGCGCATGCGCTGAAAGTGGCGGCGGAGCTTCCGCCCGAAGCAGCCGTCGTTATCAACATGTCGGGGCGGGGTGACAAGGACCTCTTCATCGCCGCGAAGGAGATTCGCGGAGAGTCCTGGAACGAGTTCTTGCGAACGGAGGCGGACCGCGTATGAAATCGTCAGTGATGGCGCACCTCGTTGCCCATTATCCTTCCGGACCTGCATCACTCGAGGTGGGGCGCGAGCTCGTGCGGGCAGGCGCATCCTTCCTCGAGGTGCAGTTTCCCTTCTCCGATCCCACCGCGGACGGGCCGGCCATACAGGCCGCCTGTACGCAGGCGCTCGAGGCAGGGTTCAAAAGTTCGGACGGCTTTGCCCTCGTCGAGGCCCTCACCGCCGAGAGCACCGTGCCGGTCTTTATCATGACCTATGCGAGTGTGGTCGTGTCGCACGGCGTTGAGTGGTTCGCCTCGCGGGCCGCGCAGGCCGGAGCAGCGGGGCTCATCGTGCCCGATCTTCCGCCGGACTACGACGAGGGGCTCTACGCCGCCGGCCGCGAGGCAGGACTGCACGTGGTGCCGGTGCTCGTGCCCTCGGCCGCACCCGAACGGGTAGAGGTGGCACTTGCCACGCGGCCGGCCTTTGTTTACGCTGCGCTTCGGAAAGGCATCACCGGCGCGGCGACCGAGATCGGCGCGGAGAACATCGGGTTCCTCGAGAGCCTCAAGGAGCGCGGAGTTCACGTGATGGCGGGCTTCGGCATTCGCAGCCGGGAGCAGGTGGAGGCGTTGCACGGGCACGCGCACACCGTGGTGGTCGGTTCGGCCTTCCTCGACGCCATCTCGCGACAGGAATCGGTCTTCGACCTCGCCCGGGAGCTCGTCTCGGGCCCTGCTCTCTGATAAGATAATGATAGAGGAGTGGCGAAGATGACCCAGAGGCAGCGGTGGGAGCGACGGCAGCAACGACGGCGGGCGCGCCGGTGGCCCAAAGTGTCGAGAGTGGCAGGCGTGGTCGCCGTCGCGGGCGTGCTTGTCACGGCCGGATGCGCGACTCTTTCGGAGATCGTCGAGCGGCCGACGGCCCGGGTGGTCTCCGGCGAGATCACCTCCTTGAGCTTCGATCGGGCCGAGCTCACCTTCGACGTTGAGGTCGAAAACCCCAACCCGGTGGGCGTCCGGCTCGCCGGCATCGATTACGAGCTCTTCTTCGAGGAGTCGTCATTCCTGCGGGGCGCCACCGACGAGGAGATCGAGATTGCGGCGAACGGCAGCTCGACCGTCCGTATTCCCGTGGGTGTCGGCTATACCGAGCTCATCGAGTCGGTGCGCAGTCTCAGCGACCGGCGGGAGACCGCCTACCGCCTCGCCGCCGGGGTCAGCGTCGACGTCCCGGCCCTCGGGCGGGTGCGCCTTCCGGTAGAGCGCTCCGGTACGATACCGGTGGTGAGGCCCCCTCGCGTGCGGGTTCGCGAGCTCAGCCTCGAGGGCCTCAGTCTCGGCGGCGCCGACCTGCGCCTGCGCCTCGGAGTAACCAACCCCAACGCCTTCGGCCTGTCGCTGCAAACACTCGACTACGCCCTTCGCATCAACGGCGAGTTCTGGGGCTCGGCGAGGATCTCAGAGGCAGCGGAGCTCTCTGAGGGCGGCGAGCGTGATATCGCGGTACCCATCACTCTCGATTTCGGGGCAATGGGCCGCTCGGCCCGGGATCTCATCCTCGGCCGCGCGAATGTCGCTTACAACCTCTCCGGAACGCTGGAGGTCGGTACCACCCTCGAGATGCTGGATACCGCGACCCTGCCCCTGAGCCTCGACGGCGAGATCGGCATTAGATGAGCAGGATCGTAACCACCGCGATCATGAGCGCCGCGCCGCTGGAGGTCAAAAGACCAGCCCGCGGTGAAGGGGTTGAGGCGAGTACTATCGCTGTGGCTCGTCGCCACCGTCGGGGCCACGCTCCGGCGCCCGGAATCCTGCCTGAAGCCGCGTCGGTTCCCCGTAGCCCTCCATGTACACGGTAGTCGTCGGGTAGGCGAACTCGATCCCGCGCTCGGCGAAGGCCTCGAAAATGGCAAGGTTTATCGCCTGTTGGGTGTTCATGTACACTGCATAATCGGGAGAGAGCACGTAGTAGACCACCTCGAAGTCGAGACTCGAGCTTCCGAAAGCCTTGAAATGTGCACGGTCGAATCGCGCGAGCTCCTGGCCTCCTATTATCTCCTGCACGAGCCCCGGTATGGCGCGCAGATCTTCGGGCGAGGTCTGATAGATCACCCCAAAGCCGAAGACTATGCGACGCTCATTCATGCGCTTGTAGTTGCGGACCCGGGAGCTCGTGAGATCGGCGTTGGACACGATGATCTCCTCACCGCCGAGAGAGCGCAGTCGTGTCGTCTTCACGCCGATGCGCTCGACCGTTCCAAGAATGTCACCGAAGATCACGAAGTCGCCGATCTCAAAGGGACGATCCATGAAAATGACGAAGTAGCTGAACAGATCTCCGAGCACCGCTTGGGCGGCCAGGGCGACCGCGATACCGCTGATGCCAAGGCCTGCGACGATCGTGGAGATCTGGAATCCCAGATTGTCGAGCAGAAAAAGGATACCGATGATCCAGATGATGAGGTTTAGGACCGCCATGAGGGGCCGGAAACGGTTGCGTTCTTCGGGGCTCCTCGTGCGCTCGACGTAGTTGCCTATGCCCCGGTCGACCAGGCTGATGGTCAGCCGAATGAGAAACCAGGACATGAGGATGAGGAAGACCACTTCTGCCGCGCGCGCCGCATTGGCGGGAAGCTGAATCGTTCGCACCGCAGCGTAGAGCGCGGCGATGTGAAGCAGGGGGAACAGAAATCGCCGGATGCCGCGCACCGCCGGACTCTCGCGGTCTTTCAGCCGTGAGAGCATGATGCGCTTGGCGATCTGGAGCACGACGACGGCGATGACGATGATGGCGAGTGCCGTAAGGTATTCCGCAACAGGTTGTCCGAGAAGCTCTAGCTCTGAAATGCGTTCCATACCCCCAGTATATGGTGCAGTTGACAG